>JADLBW010000121.1 GCA_020847515.1 Pirellulales bacterium
CATCGGCAACGAAACCACCACTTCAGCGCAGGTCGCCAGCCATATCAGCACCCGCGCTGGCCGGCCGTTCGATCAGGCGCTCGTGCAGCGCGATGTCCGGCAACTCGCTAACTTAGGCTGGTTCGTCGACGTCAAGGCCCTCCATGAATCAACGCCGCAAGGCCGCATCGTCATCTTTCGCGTCGTCGAGCGGCCCACGATCCGGTACGTCACCTATCTTGGGGCCGAAAAGATCAAGCCCAAGACGCTCGCCAAGCAAACTGGCCTGAAAGCTGGCGGATCAGTCGATCCGTACGCCGTCGAGGACGGCCGCCGAAAGCTGCGGGACTACTATACGAGCAAGGGCTACAACAACGTTCAGATCACGATCCTCGAAGGCAATAAGGCCACTGATCAAGGCGTGGTGTATCTGATTAACGAAGGCGTGACGCAGCGAATCTGGAAAAACGAGTTCATCGGCAACGACAGCGGCTTCGTTTCCGACGGCCGCCTGAAGACGCTCATTAAGTCGAAGCCGCCGATTCTGTACATCTTCAAAGGCTATCTCGATCGCGAGCGGATCGAAGCCGACAAGGAAGCCATCACCGCCTACTATCGCGCCCATGGCTTCTTCCAAGCCAAGGTGAGCCGCATTCTGTACGAAAACGACAAGGGCAACTGGATCACGCTGAAGTTCATCATCCACGAAGGTCAGCGGTACAACGTCCGCAACGTCACGGTGCTGGGCAACACAAAGTTCGAGCCCGCCCCGCTTCAAGAGAAGTTGAAGCTGCAAAGCGGCCAGCCGTTCGAGCAGGCGAAGATGCAGGCCGACGCCCAGTGGCTGCAGGATCTGTACGGCAGCCAGGGATACGTATTCGCCGCCGTCGAACCCGAGACGGTGTATCTCGAACAGCCGGGGCAAGTCGATCTGGTCTACCATATTGAAGAGGGAAAGCGCTGGCAGGTGGGCCGGATTTTCGTTCATATCGCGGGCGATAATCCGCATACCCGCATCCAGACCATGCTCAACCGCGTGACCTTGCGCCCCGGGCAGATCATGGACATCCGTGAACTGCGGGCCAGCGAGCGGCGACTCATGGCCAGCAGCCTGTTCGCCTACGATCCGGCAAGCGGCCAAAAGCCCAAAATCACCTATCGCATTCCGGACGACGCGGACCTTGGACTTGCCGCGGAGCCGACCGGCCGGAAGATTCGCGGGCAGAGTCCCGAACCAGCAGGCCCGCCGGTGCTGCCGCCGCCCGGCTATGCCGCATCTGCCGCCGGCATGGTCACTCCAGCGAACGCGCCGGCGCCGACGAAGGCAGTCGCGTCGCCCGATGGCGTCGATCTCCACGTCTATTGCGACGACGAGCAGCACTATCGCCGATGGCAGGAGGCGGAACAGCGGCCCGATGACAGTGCGGACGCCAATCGCTATCGGCCGCAGCCGCCGGCGGAGGCTCCCCAGGCTCCCGCGCCATCGGCGCTGCCCCAACAGGCGCCGCAGCCGCCCCCGATCGTAGTGCGAGGTCAAAGCCCCGAACCAACGGCCGCGCCGGCGGGCCTGTCTTGGGTTCGCCCGCGGCAAAGTCCGCCTCGGGAGTACCTGGTCGAGCGACCGCCCGCGATATCCCATCCGTATGACGAGCTGCGGGGGCAGAGTCCCGATGGCGGCTCGGTTAATCAGGCCTATGCAACAGCGGCCGGCCCCCAGCCGGCAAACCCGACGGCCGCACGCGCCCCCCTGGAGAACGGCTACGTCAATCGCGCGTACGCCACGCTGCAGCCCGCGGCGGCGCCGTCGTCGAATCCCTACGGCGGGCAAGTGGTGCACGCGACGGGCCCTGAGGACGCGCCCACGTCGGTGCAACCGGCCCAGTATTCTCCGTACTCGGGCTATTCGCAAAACCTGCAACCGCCCGCCGGTTCGATTTACCCCACGCCGCTCAGCCCGCAAGGGCCCATGCCGGGCTACTCGGTCGATCCGACCAGCCCGCTCTACGCCGCTCCCAACGTCCTTACCGAGCCGGTCGGCGCGGTCGACATCCACGTCGAAGGCGCCGAGACGCAAACCGGGCGATTGATGGTCGGCGTGGGCGTGAACTCGGACGCCGGGGTGATCGGCAACATCGTCATTGACGAACGGAACTTCGACTGGACCCGCCTGCCGACGAGTTGGGAGGACGTCCGCAACGGCTCCGCGTGGCGCGGCGCCGGGCAGCGATTTCGCATCGACGCCTCGCCCGGCTCCCAGGTCAGCCGCTACCTGGTCAGCTTTCAGGAGCCCTACTTGTTCGATGAGCCGATCAGCTTGGGGCTGAGCGGATCGTACTACACGCGGCAGTTCGCCGACTGGAGCGAGCAGCGGCTGGGCGGCCGTGTTTCGCTGGGCCAGCAGTGGGTCGAGCGCGATCTCTCGGCGACGATCACCTATCGCGGGGAAAACGTCGAAATCTTCAATCCCTCGGTGCCGCGGGGCGTCGTGCCGGACCTGGATCGCGCGCTGGGCGACAACGTGCTCCACGGCTTCCGGGCGGCGGTGATCAACGATACCCGCGATAGCGCCTTTCTGGCCACGCAGGGGCATTACTTCGAGGTCGGCGGCGAGCAGGTGATCGGCTCGTTCGACTATCCGCGGGTCGACCTTGATTTCCGCCAGTACTGGATGCTGTACGAGCGGCCGGACCACTCTGGCAGGCATGTGCTCAGCTACAGCACCTCGCTGGGCTACAGCGGCACGCACACGCCGATCTACGAAAACTTCTTCGCCGGCGGCTTCGCCACGATGCGCGGCTTCGATTTCCGCCAGGCCTCGCCGGTAGAAGACGGCGTCATCGTCGGCGGTCGATTTCAGTGGCTGAATACGCTGCAGTACCTGTTTCCGATCACCGCCGACGACATGCTGCACGGCGTTGCCTTCTGCGACTTCGGCACCGTGGAGCGCGACGTCGAGATCAATGACTTCCGCGTGGCGCCCGGCGTGGGCCTGCGGATCACGGTGCCGGCGATGGGCCCGGCGCCGATCGCACTGGACTTTGCATTCCCGGTCAGCTACGCCGACTTCGACGACCGGCAGGTCTTCAGCTTCAGCTTAGGCTTCTCGCGGTAGTGAGACGGGGACGGGTTGCTTTTGCGATTGGACGGTCCCTCGGCAACCGACACCTTCCAGTCGCAAAAGCAACCCGTCCCCGTCGGCTCCCTTGACGGCCGCTCTGGCGGGCCGTTGGACTGCGGCTAACTGGTTGGGGCGTCCTCTGGCGCGGGGGCCGGCTCAGGCGTACAACGGCAATCGGCTCCCTGATCTTCCATGGCCGCAGCGCCCCATCTGTAGCGGTAATAGTCGAAGTGATACGGATAAGGCCGAGCGTACCAACTGCCGGCAGCTATTGGCGGCGCGAAATAACCATACGGCATCCCCGGATGCGCCCAGCCGTAGCCGTACGCCCCGCCCCCGCGAATCAGCCAGTCATTTGCTCCAGGCCGCTGTCGAAAATACGTCGGCGGCGAGCCACTGGCCGGCTCCGACGCGAGCGATAACGCAGCCGGCATTGGCGCAAGAATCGCCGCAGCAAAAAGCGTGAGTAGAACGTGCCGGGCCATGCCCCCATCGTAGGCAGCCGCAGTGCGCCGTTTCAAGCAAAACGCCAAATAGCCGCGGCTCTACGAGTCGCCGGAGCGGTTTCTGCGCGATGCCCCCCTCGCCAGCGCTCCGGGGGCTCGTTGAGCGGCGGCTGCAGAAAAACTGCGGTCGCCGTTCTAGCAGGATGCTGCGCTTACAGGTCCGCCAGCATCGAGAACGCCGGCGGGGCCGATTCCATGCTGTCGGCCATCTTGTTGAGGGCCTCGGTCTCGATCTGTCGCACCCGCTCGCGGGTGAGCCCCAGCTCCTCGCCAATCTCCTTGAGCGTGCGGGGCTCGTAACCGTCCAGGCCGAACCGCATGCGGAGGACGGTCGCCTCGCGTTGGTCCATCGTCTGCAACATCGATAGGACATGCCGCAGGGCGTCGCTCTCCACCAGTGCGTCGTCCGGCGACTGCTGCCGCTCGTCCATCACCATGTCGCCCAGCGTCCAACCGGCCTCCGCCTGGTCTGTCTGCGGGGTGGCGTTATAGATCTTGATCGCTTTCTTGATGATCGGCAGTTTCTTTTTCGGCAGTCCGAGCACCCGCGCGACCTCCTCGGGCGTCGGAGTGCGGTCGAGTTCCTCGGTGAGCCGCGCGGTGGCCCGCCGCCACTTTGAAAGCAACTCGACCATGTACGCCGGAATGCGTATCGTCTTGCCGGTGTTGATCAGCGCCCGCTTGATCGACTGCTTGATCCAGTAGCTGGCGTAGGTGCTGAAGCGGGTGCCCATCGCCGGATCAAAGCCTTCGACGGCCCGCAGCAGGCCCAAATTGCCCTCTTCGATGAGGTCCTGCAGCGCCAGCCCCTTGCCGGAGTAGCCGCGGGCGATGTTCACGACCAGTCGCAAGTTGGCCCGGACCATCCGGTCGCGGGCGGCGGAATCGCCCTGTCCGATGCGGGTGGCGAGCTCTTTCTCGTCGCGAGCCGAGAGGAGGGCCGTCTCGTTGATCTCGCGCAAATAGGTCTCCAAGGGCGTCTGAACAGCCGAGGAGTTCTTCCGCTTGCGGGTCGTGCTGGGCATGGCAGTCTCAGGAAGTGGGCGGTGGGCCGTAGGTCGTGGGCAGTGGACGGTGCGGCAGCGGGCAGAAGGCGAGATCAACTCTCGCCAACGTTTACTCCCCCTGCATGCTCTCCACCGCACATTCCGATTCCGCAGACCTCGCGCGAACGTTCCCTGCCCGCTGGCGGTGCTGGCGGCCGTTGTCATTGTGTCACTTCGGCGTGAGTGATATCGACCTGCTGCGATAGCAGCCTGCAGCTTGCTGCGCCGGCGATAGAGTAGGCCGGATGTGTGCGGTATTCCGCCCATGCCAAGAAAAAGGGCCCCGCAGGTTGTGACCCGCGAGGCCCTTAAAACATCAGGGCGGCCATAACCGCCGCGCGGTTTATTACGACTCGTTCGATTCGTCCGATTCTGCGGCCGCGGCCGCCGGCGCCTTAAACAGCGGCCCGCTCTCCGAACCAATGCCGCCCTTGAGTTCCACCCCCGGTTCCCGCGAGCCGGTCGAAGCGGAGGCCTCGGCCGCCTCGTCTTCCTCGGCCCATTCGACCCGCTTGCGCGACAGGCCGATCTTTCGCTCCTCGGTGTCCACCCGAAGAATCTTGACTTCGACTTCGTCGCCCACGTTCACGACATCCTGCGGATTCTCGACCTTGTGGTCAGCCAGTTCAGAGATGTGGAGCAGGCCTTCGAGCCCGTCCTCCAGGCCGACGAACACTCCAAAGTTCGTGATTTTCGTGACCTTGCCTTTTACGAGCTGACCTTGCTGGTAACGGTTGGGGATATCGGTCGACCATGGATCTTCGTCGAGCTGCTTAAGGCCCAGGGCAATGCGGCGACGCTCCTGGTCGACCGACAGCACCTTGCACTCGATCTCCTGCCCCTTCTCGACCATCTCCGAGGGATGGCTGATCTTGCGGGTCCATGACATGTCGCTCACGTGCAGCAAGCCGTCGATGCCCTCCTCGATCTCGATGAAGGCGCCGTAGTTGGTGAGGTTGCGAACCTTGCCCTTGACCATGCTGCCGGTCGGGTACTTTTCGGAGACTTTCTCCCATGGGTTCGACTGCGTCTGCTTCATGCCGAGCGAGATTTCTTGCTTCTGCTCGTCGATTCGCAGGACGACCACGTCGATCACGTCGTCGATGTTCACCAGTTCCGACGGATGGCTGATCCGCTTGGTCCACGACATTTCGCTGATGTGGACCAGGCCTTCGATGCCGTCCTCGAGCTTCACGAAGGCGCCGTAGCTCATGACGTTCACCACCGTGCCCTTGACCGTCGAGCCGACCGGGTACTTGGTGGCCACGTTCTGCCAGGGGCTGGGCTGCTTCTGCTTCAAGCCCAGGGCGATCTTTTCCTTCTCGTAGTCGATGTGGAGAACCATCACCTCCAGCTCGTCGTCGATCTTCACCAATTCGCTGGGATGGCTGATGCGGCCCCAGCTCATGTCAGTGATGTGCAGCAGGCCGTCGATGCCCCCCAGGTCGACGAACGCGCCGAAGTCGGCGATGTTCTTCACCACGCCCTTGCGGGTCTGGCCCACTTCGAGCTGCTTGAGCAGTTCGGCCTTCTTCTCGGCCCGCTGGGCCTCGATCAGGCTGCGGCGGCTGACGACGATGTTCCGCCGCGCTTCGTCGATCTTCAGCACCATGCACTCGATCGTCTTGCCGATGTATTCGCCAATGTCGTGCGGCCGGCGAATATCGACCTGGCTGGCCGGCAGGAACACGTTAACGCCGATGTCCACCAGCAGACCGCCCTTGATTTTGCGAGTAACCAGGCCCGAGACGACGTCCCCCTCGTGGACGGTCTCCATGACCTTCATCCACTTTTCGATCTTCTCCGCCTTGCGCTTGCTGAGCACGATCATGCCGCGCTCATCGAGCGAGCCGTGCGAGTCCTCGACGTCTTCCACCAGGACGCGGATAATCTGGCCGACTTCGGGCTGATCGGGATCCTCGGGCTCCCACTCGTTGCGGGGGATCATCCCCTCGCTTTTGTAGCCGACGTCGACCAGGACGAATTCTTCGTCGATGCGGATGATCTTGCCTTCGACGATCTGATTGACGTCGACGTCCTGGCTCCCCAGCCAGCTCACGTCATCGGGGGCCAGCTCGCCAATGGCGGCGTTCCAGTCGTCCTCGGAAACATCAAACTCGCGAATCAGGTTACGGTTGACCATAAATAAAATGAGGGACCGATTGCGAAAGCGCGCCCGCCGACCAGGCGACGGAGCGCGCCCCACTACCAGAAGTTAGAGACGCCTCCCCAGCGACGTAGCGTCGACGACGCGCTGATAACGCCGCAGGGATAAGCTCGTAATGGTATCACAGCCCGCGGGAGGCGACAATTGGGCTACTTCTTGCCGAATGGCTCGAAAGCGACGCAGCAGATTACCGTAGTCCCACAAACCAGAATTAACCTTCGGCGGCTTAATAGCGGGCGGTGGCGAGCGCTACTCTCGGGTGAGGCGGCAGCCCCCAGCAACTTCGGGGCATATACGGCAATTCGTCCGGCAGGCGAGCGTTTGATCTTTTCAAATTGCAATTCAGCGCGTGGTAATTTAGGTTGACGTTGATAATGCGAGGGGTTGGCAGCCAGCGCTGAAACAACATCATTTACGGCAATCGGGGATACGCTCATGAATTGCAAACGCGTGCGCGATTTGAGCCTCGTCGGGAGCACTTGGGCGGGGCGGGTTCTCGGAACAGCAATCGTCGCTATCGCCGCCGCGGCGCACGGGGCGCCGGCGCTCACCACCCTGGCCTCATTCGATGGCTTCAATCATGGTGAAAGCCCGCTCGCGGAACTCTTTGTTGGCCTCGACGGGAATCTTTACGGCACTACCCAGAAAGGCGGGGCATTTGGGCCTAGCGACAATTCCTACGGCACGGCCTTTCTTGTGGACGTAAATAGCAACTCGCTAAAGACGATCGCCTCGTTTGATGGCTCCGGCGGAATTCACCCGCGATCCGGTTTGGTTGCCGACGCGGCCGGCAATCTCTACGGAACCACTGAGCGCGGCGGTGAATTCGGCGCCGGAGCAGTGTTCCGCCTAGACCCGGTGACGAATGTATTCACCACTCTGGCATCGTTCGGCGGGGATGACGGCGCATTCCCTTACGCGGGGTTGCTGGCGGACGCCGCGGGTAATCTTTACGGCACGACGTTCGCCGGCGGACCAGGAGGGCGTGGCACGATATTTCGCCTTAATGCGACGACTAAGACGCTGACCACGCTGGCGTCGTTCGACGGCGCCAACGGGAGCGGTCCACGAGGGGATTTGATCGCCGACGACGCCGGCAATTTGTACGGAGCTACCGCCGGCGGCGGGGCGTTCGGCCGCGGCACGGTGTTCCGCTTGGATGCCGCGACCTACGCGATCACAACCCTCGTGTCCTTCGATGGGAATAATGGCGCCAACCCCGCAGCCGGGTTAGTCGCGGACGCCGCGGGCAATTTGTACGGAACAACCTTTGGCGCCAGAGATATTAGCGCGCATCGCGGAACTCTTTTCCAATTGAACGTGGCAAGCGGAACGCTGACGACGTTGGCGTCGTTCAATGGCGACAATGGCGGCGGACCAGAAGGCGATTTAATCGCCGACGCCGTCGGCAATTTGTTCGGGACCACCATCGCCGGCGGTGCGTTCGGCCGCGGTACGGTGTTCCGCTTGGATGCCGCGACCAACACGCTCGTGACGCTGGCGTCGTTGAACTTTGCCAACGGCGTCCGTCCACGAGCGGGTCTAGTGGCCGATGCCTTTGGAGATTTGTATGGCACGACCGAGCAGGGTGGCATCCACGGTCGCGGGGCCGTGTTCCGGATCTCAAATGCCGGGTTCGTGGTTCCCGAACCCAGTACCGGCAGGGCGATAGTCGCGACGATCGGCTCGTTGATCTTCCGGATGACTTGGAGGCGTCGAACCCTTCAAGGACCGCAGTTGCGGGGAGGTGATCCGTCCGGTTGGACGCCGCGCACAATTTCTTCCAGACGATCGACAACCTGATCGGGAGTTAATCCATCGGTGATTATTTCGATGGAGTCGGCCGCCTTTGCCAGGCCGCCGAACTTGCGTTCCGCGTCGCGTTGGTCGCGAAGTCGCTGCTTCCTGAGCACCTCCGCAGGGTCCACCTCCTCGCCGCGGGCAAGTAGGTCATGGAATCGCCGCCGGGCTCGTTCGTCCTCGCTGGCGGTAAGGAATATCTTGCACTCGGCATGAGGGAACACGACGGTCGCCTGGTCGCGGCCTTCCGTTACGATATTGCGCCCCTCGGCGAACTTTCGCTGGCGGTCGATTAGGTGGCGACGAACCGCTTCATTGTCGGCCGCGTGCTGCGTGAGCGTTGTGATTTCCAGCGTGCGGATGGCGGCCGTAACGTCCTGGCCGTCCATAACGACGCGGTCATCGGTCAGTTCCAGCCGCATTGCCTCGGCCACAGCGCTTAGCTGACGAGGATCGCCCCAGTCGACCCCCTGCCGCTGCCCCGCTAAGGCCACTGCTCGGTACATGGCCCCCGTGTCCAGGAACGAGAACCCTAGCCGCCGGGCCAACTGGCGGGCAGCGCTTGATTTTCCGGCCCCCGCGGGGCCATCGATGGTGACGATCATGCAAAGGGCCCGGGGCTGACGCCTTAGGGGCGACTCTCCAAGCTTAAAGCGGGGGTTGCTACAGGCGCCGCTTTTGTTATCCGGCCCAAGCCGCCGCCGTGCAACTGCCTTTGAACAGCCAGCAATGGGCGCCAGGCGAGGATTACAACCTCTCGCCGGGTGTTTATGGGCCCGCCCGCCCAGGGCGGGAACTATGCAAGCCGCCCAACCTGACTAGAATGAAAGACTTAGGGGGGACCTGGCCGCGGGGCGTCGGGCCTGCCGACAGCAGCGCCTCGGCAGATGTGCGCCAAGCTGTTCGCCGCGAATTCTCGTGGGAAATTTGACTTTTACCGGCATGCCTCGATAGATTGCTGCTAGAGAACAGAGGCGCTGCTCGATCGACAGTCAAGGCCGCGGCTACGCCGTGGCCACTCCTCGTTGACTCGCGTCCAGGAAACTTGTCGGGCAGGTGGATGGAATTGCTGCGGCCGCTCAAGAGATGCGGCAGGCGGCTTAGACAATTTACGGAACAGAGGTTTCTAATATGGCCAAGGGTGGAGCCGTATGGGGAATCGACATTGGCCAGTGCGCGCTCAAGGCGCTGCAATGTCGACCACACGAAAAAGAGCAGCGGCTCGTCGTCGAGGCGTTCGACTTCATCGAATACCCCAAGATCCTCACGCAGCCGGAGGCGGAGCCCGCCGAACTGATTCGCGAGGCCCTGGCGACGTTCCTCTCGCGCAATGAAGTGGCGGGCGACACGGTGGCGATCTCCGTCGCCGGCCAGAGCGGCCTGGCGCGGTTCATCAAGCTACCGCCGGTCGAGGCGAAGAAGATCCCCGACATCGTCAAGTACGAAGCCCGGCAGCAGATTCCCTTCTCACTGGACGACGTCGTTTGGGATTACCAGCAGCTTACCGGCGGCAGCGAGGAAGACGGCTTCGCGTTGGAACCGGAAGTCGGCCTGTTCGCCATGAAGCGGGATCAGGTCGCCCGGGCCCTGGCGCCGCTGGAAGAGGCCGGCATCGAGGTCGACATCATCCAGCTCGCCCCGCTGGCCGTTTACAACTACGTCTGCTTCGATCGGTTCGACGATCTCCGCTCGAAGCCGTACGATCCGGCCAAGCCGCCGGCGTCGACGGTCGTCATCTCCCTGGGCACCGACACGACTGACTTGGTCGTAACCAACGGCTACCGCGTCTGGCAGCGCAATATCCCCATCGGCGGCAACCACTTCACCCGCGCCCTAAGCAAGGAGCTGAAGCTCACCTTCGTCAAGGCCGAGCACCTAAAGCGGAACGCCACCCAGGCCGACGATCCGAAGGCGGTCTTCCAGGCGATGCGGCCGGTCTTTAGCGACCTGCTCGCCGAGATCCAGCGTTCGCTGGGGTATTTTCAGAGCCTCGACAAGGCGGCCCACATCGGCGAGGTGATCGCTCTGGGCAACGCCATGAAGCTCCCGGGCCTGCAGCGCTATCTGGCTCAGAATCTAGAGCAAGACGTGCGTCCCATCGAGGAGTTCAATCGGCTCACGCTCGGCAGCGCCAGCGGCAACGCCCAGTTCAAAGAGAACGTGCTGAGCTTCGGCACAGCCTACGGCTTGTGCGTGCAGGCGCTAGGCAAATCGGAACTGAAGACCAATCTGCTGCCGGAAGAAATCGTCCGCCGGCGCATGGTGCGGGCCAAGAAGCCCTGGGCGGTCGCCGGCGTGGCGGCCGTGCTTGCCGGGCTGACGATTAACTACTTCACGCACGTCTCGGCATGGACCTCGGCGAACGTCGAGCGCGAAGACTTCAAAGGCGCCATCAACTTCGCCAGTACCACGAAGTCAAGCCTCGACAGCATGGAGACCGAGCGAAACAGCATCAAGGAGCGCGCTGCCAGCCTGAAGGCAGTACAAGATCGGCTCATCAGCAACGTCGAAGGCCGACTGCTGTGGCTGGAGTTCACCAAGGCGCTCGACGCCGCGCTGCCGAAGGAAGAGCGTAAGCGCGAAGAAACGGCCGAGCATGTGATGAGCCGCAATGAGCTGCACGTCACGGCGCTCGACGAGCATTACTACGCCGACCTGGGCGCCGAATATTTCACGACGATCGAGCCCCTCTACTGGGAGCAAAAAGGGGGCAAGCCTGGCGAAGGCGCCGTCGATCCGGCGACAGGCGCGCCGATCGTCGACGCTACCGCGGCGACGCCTGCTGAGACCCCGCCGGCAGAGGCCGCGGCGCCGGGCGATGCCGCCGCCCAAGGCGCTGCTGCTGATGCATCAGCGACCGCCGCCGACGCCGCCACAGCCGGCGGGGATGCGGTCGCTCCGGCGACCGACGCCGCGGCCCCTGCGCCCGAGGAACCGCTCGCCGGCCCCGGCTTCGTCATCCAGCTTACCGGCTTCCACTACCACAATGCCGAGCAGACCAACCAGACCCGCAAGTTCGTGCAGGATACGCTGCTGAAGAGCTTGGAGGAGGGTACGGTGATGCTGCCCGACGGCGTCGTCGACCCGCAGACGGGGGCCCCGACGCTCGTTGAGGTGCCCATCAAGGCCCTGGGCATTAGCCGGCCGTGGATCGTACAGGACAAGCCGCTAGTAGATGAGTGGATCGACCCCGATGCGGAGCTACTTGCCGAGGGTTCGACCGGGATGGGTTTTGGCGCCGTCTTACAGGGCGCCGCCCCTATGGCCGCGCCCGAAGGCGGTCCAGGCGCCGAGGGCGCCGCGACTACGGAGCCCAAATCGCGGGCCTTCAAAGTGCGTCGCTACGACTTCGTGGTTCAGTTCTGCTGGCAACCCAAGAAGCGAACCCAGCGCCGAGAGATCGCCGAAGGCAAGGCCGTCGACGCCGACGCCGCGGCTTCGCCGGAAGTGGCGATGGGCACAGACGGAACGACGCAATAAGTCACGAGGCTAATAAGCGTGCGATGGTAGAAAGAACATCGCCGCCCAACCGAGGCTGGTGCAGCGGTCGACAGACAATTAAATCATCCCCCCGCCCCGACGGGGGCAGGGTCAGCGGATTGAGAAAGCGGCGAAACCGGAGCAGCGGATCATGGATAAAGTTCGGGCCTTTTTGCGAGTCATCTGGCAGCAGCGATTCTGGGTGCTCAGCGTCGTCGGCGTGCTGGCCGCGGTAATCTGCTGGACCATGGCCGCCGGCAAGCTGGACGCCCAATTTACCGCCAATACTGCGACGATTAAGGGCAAGTTCAACGAGATCCAAGCGATCCAGAATAAACCGGTTCACGGCAATGAGGCCGTGAATGCCGAAGAGCGGAAGCAGGCCGACCTGATTGCCGCCAGCGTGCGCAATTTGTGGCAGAGTCTGTACAAGTCGCAGCGCGACAGCGTTCTCAAATGGCCGGAGGAGTTAGGCAAGGATTTTCTAGATTACATCGACAAGCTTAAGTTCGACGCCTCAATCGAGCCTCGCTGGCGCGATCGGTATCTCAATTACATCAAGACGCAGTTCGACGCGCTGATCGAAGTCGTCGACGCGCAAAAAATGCGCGACGACATGGCGGCAGCGGGCCCCGGGGGTGAAGGGCGCGGCGGCGAGGGTTACATGCCGCCCATGGGCTCGGGCGATCCGAACATGCCGCCCATGGAGGATTTCACCGTCCTCTGGGCCGATCAGGCCAAGGTGCGTCAGAAGCTTACGTTCCCGTCGACGCCGACCGCGCGGCAAATCTGGGTCACGCAAGAGGACCTGTGGGTCTATCGCACGCTGCTGAACGTCATCAAGAACACTAACGCCGAGAAAAACGCCACCCGCATCGACAACGCCCCTATTAAGGTCATCCAGTCGTTGGAAGTCGGCCCCGAAGCGGCCGTCGCCATGGCGATCGAGTCCCCCATTCTGTTGCCAGCCAGCGCCGCCGACGCTGGCGGCGGCATGGGGATGGAAGGCGCCGCGGGCGCCGAAGGCGCGCCCGGCGGCTACGGAGGACGGGAAGGCGGGTATGGCGGTTACGGCGGATACGGCGAAGGGGGCGCAATGGCCGAAGGAGGCGTTGACGCCGCGCTATTGATCAATCGCTACGTCGACGCCGAGGGCAAGCCGATTACCGACGGCACGGCCGCTCCGACGGGCGAATATCGCCGGCTGCCGGTGCGCATGGTGCTGATGATGGACCAGCGGTGGGTGCCTACGGTGCTGGTCGGATGCGCCAACGCGGCATTGCCGATCGAGGTGCAGCGGCTGAAGATCAATCCTGAAAAATCGGGCGTCGACAAAATGGGCCAGGCCTTCGAGCTGCCGGGCGCCGCCAGCAGCGCCGGGGGCCCCGGCGGCGGAGGCTATGGGCGCGGTGAATATGGCGGAGGCATGCCGCGGTCGATGGGCGGCGGCTATCGCGGCGGATACGGCGAAGGGATGTCGCTGTCTACCGTCGACCAGGCCCAACTCGGCAATGTCGCCACCGTCGAGATTCAAGGGCTGGTTTACATTTACAACGCTCCCGACGATGCAGTCCTCAGCGTCCCGGGTGAGTCCGGCGCCGGCCCCGAAACCCTGGCGGCGACCCCGTGACACCCTGTGGATATACAGTCGCACCATTACTCTGCCGCGTAAGTCGACAATTTACCTAGCCACAAGCCCCAGTACGTCGAGCCTCCCTCGGCGAACAATGGCAACGGAGCTCGGGCCATGAAAGCAAAGCTTAAGAACGCCAACCCGGCCGTGCGGGTTCTGCTCCAGCACGGGGAAAAGATCGGCATTGCCGCGGTGGTTATCGTCGCGGCGCTGCTGATCTACAAGTCGCTCGGCCGCGAAAAGCTTTCCGCTGAACAGCAACCCGATCGCCTCCGCACCGCTGCGCAGCAAGCCGATCAAACGGTTCGCAACATGGTCTGGCAGAACTTCCCGGAAGACGAACGCACCATCGCCGAGAAGGTGGCAGCCAAAAAAGAACAAGTGGTCCTTAGGCCGGTTGGGCCCGAGGACTTTCCAAAGCTATCCACGCCGTGGAACGATCCGGTAATTCCGCCCGCCAAGTTGCGCAGCGATCCGGTCCTCTTGGACGTTCAGGATTTGGAGGTCAACTCCGGCTCCGGGCTATGGCTGTCGGGCGATCCGGAGAAGATCCGTCAGAAGATGATCGAAGCCGCCAAGGAGGCCGAGGCCAAAGCCAAGGAACAAGCCGAAGAAGCCGAGCGGATGGCTCGCGAGGCCGAGGAACGCGGCGGAGGACGCGGGGGCGAACGAGGCTACGGCCCTGGCGGCGGCTTCGGCGAAGGGGGCCGAGGCTACGGCGACATGGGCAACATGGGCGGCATGCAGACCCGCGACGGCGCGATCATCATGACGCCTCCCGGCGGCGCGCAAATGCAGGGCTTCGAGGATATCCGCAACGAATCGTGGGTGACCGTCGTCGGCAAGATCCCCATCAAAGAGCAATTCGACATGTACGAGGACGCGTTGGCCACCGCTCGCGGGTTCAGCGCCTCGAACGACATGCCGCGCTACGTCGGCTACCTGGTTGAACGGGCCGAGATTACCGAGGCGGGCCAGGGCCAGTGGCAGCAATTGCCGGCGGTGAAGGATTCGACCCTTATCAAAATCATGCAGCGCTGGCCGGTGCAAACGCCGGAGATTGCCAATCCCAAGTACGTCCATCCCCTGTTGACCTATCCGCTCCCGCCGATGGTCATGCGGACCTGGGGCAAGGAGGTCACCCACTCCGATTTACCCCTGCCAACGCCTGAAGACCTCATGGGCGGTCCGGAGGTCGCCGAAGGGGAGGCCCCGAAAGCGCAGGAAGAACCGGCGGATCCCGATTCGCCGTTCGGCGAAGTCCTCAAGCGAGCTCAACCCGCCGCCGGCTACGGTGAAAGAGGCGGGTACGGCGGATACGGCGGCGGCGAACGTATGATGGGCGGCGGCTATGGAGGCTATGGCGGCGGCGAACGCATGATGGGAGGGTACGGTGGCGGCGAACGTATGATGGGCGGATACGGCGGCGGCGAACGCATGATGGGCGGCGGCTATGGAGGCTACGGCCGCGGCGAGGGAATGATGGGCGGCTATAGCCCCGGCATGGGCGCCGGCCTAACCGAGTTGCAGCCCAAGGACTGGGACGGCCGTACCAAGTACTGGCTGTTCCGCTACTTCGACAACACCGTCGAACCGGGCCATCAATATCGCTACCGAGTGCGGCTGGCCCTGTTCGACGTTAACGCGCTGCAAGCCGAGCGCTATCTGGCCAGCGAGGTCACAGCGCGGCTCAGTAAGGAGAAGGCGGACCGCAAAGGCAAGCCCAACGGCTATCTCCTGACCGAATGGAGCGAGCCGAGCCCCGTCGCGGTCGTACCCCGCGAAGGTTTGATCTACGTCGCCAGCGTTAAGCCGGGCAACCAGAATTCGGAGCCGGAGGCCCGCCTGGTCGTGAAGTCGCTCGATGCCGATCTGGCCGCGGAAGTTGCCATTAGCGAGTTCTTCCCGCGCGGCAGCGTTATCAATAGGGAGCGGCAGGCGCAAGTTATCTGGTCGTCGCTCTATAAGCCGGATCCTGAGAATAAAGAAGAATCGCCGACATTCGATTTTCTATCCGGGCTCACGCTGCTGGACTTCGAAGGCGGCGAGTCGCTGACCTCCAAGAACCGCGAGCTGCTTGCGCCGGCTCGCGCCCTGGTGATGGACTCTGCCGGGCGCATGCGGCTGCAGAACGAGCTCGACGATCAGAAGGACGTGCGGCAGTACGATATGATCATGAAAGCCGCCAAAGAGGCCGCCGCCCGGCAGCGCGACCAAGGCGACGAGGGCGGACCGGGCCGCGGGCGCCGCGGCCGTTGACGCAGCGTAGCGCCGCTCATGAATTCAGCGCCGATCGAAATGCTGCTAGGCCGCGGGTTCGCCCCGCGGCCTTTATCTTGCGCACCTCGCTGCAGCGAGAGGGGAAGTTGGGCGGGCGAGACGGGCAAATTCCACGCGATTTCTAGAAACTTCTCGCGACTGGTCTTGACCGGCAATTCCAGGCCCGGTATTTAACGCCCCGCTTTTCATCACCAACCGACGCTGCAGCTAGCAATCCGCAGCGCGCCGCGTGCGCGCCCCCAGCGGTAGCTGGCCACGACGCTGGATGGGACGGAATCCACTTAGCATTGAGCGAATCATGCCCAGCACGTTGAGCCGCCTATCCGGCGCCGCCATCAGAGGAGCCGTCAGCGCCCAGGCACGGCGCCTCGTAAGGAGAACTGCTTTGAACCGGACCATGAAGAACCGTGGCGCGAACCTCGCGCTGGCGTTGATTGCCTGTCAGGCGGCGGTTTACGGCGCCGAGGCGACGCCGGGCGCCACGAAGGATCCGTTCGCGGCGACAGCGGCGTCCGCCGCCGGCAATCCCTTCCGACCTGAGGGCGCGCGGTACAGCGATCAGTCCGCTGGCGGGCAGGCGGCTGCGGCCGCGGGCGCCGATTCCGCTAAGGCCCGTTGCGATCAGGCGCTGCTCGACGCGCGCCGCGCGCTGTCGGTCGGCGACCTGCCGCGGGCTCAGCAGTTTCTCGGCCAGGCCCAGCAGCTCAAGGTCGCGTACGAGGGGCCGGGCGACTCGCCGCAAAGCGTCGAAGAATCGATTCGTGAGTTCCAAGAGATCTCCACCCTTCGCGCCTCGGGCGGTAAGGCATGGCGCATCGGCTATGCCAAGTTCCTCGTCCAGCAATCCGAAGCGCTCGTTGCCTGGAGCGATCTCGAAACAGCCAGCCGCGCCGCCACGGAGGCCAAGCAGTTACTGCCCGAATGGAACGGCACGGGCACAACCCCTGACGACGTACTGCGCCGCATCGATCAGATCCGCAAGGGCGGCTCGACGCTCGCGGTAACGCCAGCCCGGCCGACCGGCGACGCCAAGATTCAAACCTTGGAAATGCTGGCCCAGGCCCGCGCGGCTCTGGCCGCCGGCAACCTTCCGGAAGCTCAGGCCCTGGCTGGCAAGGCCAGCGCGCTGAATGTTCCCGATTCGCAGTTCGGCCCCGGAGAGGACCGCCCCGGGCGGCTGGCTCTCGATCTGCAAAAGGCCATGAGCGACGGCAAGACCGTACAGCAGGCGGGCGGATTCGCCACGACCGCCACGCCTCAGGCCGGCAATCTCATCGAAGCGGCGTCCGCCTCAGACACCAGCGCCGCCATGCGGCTGGCCCAGGCGCCAGACGCCATCCCGCTGCCGCTGCCCGGCGCCGGCGAGGAATCCGCCAGCCCCAGCGGCGAGGCCGCCGAAATGCTCGAGGCCGGCGAGCAGGCCCTCAAGGCAGGCGACCGCAAGGCCGCGCTGGAATCGTTCCGCGCAGCGTACGAGCGCCGCTCGGAACTCGACCTGCTCAGTCAGCAAAAAGTGCAGGGCCACCTCCAGATGCTCTCCTCGGGTGACGGCCCCCGCGATGCGGCAAGCGGCGAACTGCTCGATTCGGCCGCGGCCGGGCAATCAGTCCTGGCTCGACAGGTGTCGGCCGACGTTGGCAAGCGCCAGTCCGAGGCCGCCAAAATCCGGGAAACCGACCCGAACCAATCGCTCCGCATCCTCGCCGAAGCCCGCGCGATGGTGACGGATTCTGAGGTTTCCGAGACCGTCAAGGTCCAGTTGCTGAAGCGCATCGAGCTCAGCACAAGCGAGACGGAGGCCTACATCAAGGCCCACAAGTCGGAACTCGACCTCGACGCCGCCAACCGCGAAATTCTGGGCGACATCGAGCGCGAAAAGGCCGTCAAGGCCCAGATGCAGACGAAAATGGCCGAGCTGGTCGACGAGTTCAACAAGCTGGTCGACGAGCAGCGGTTCGCCGAGGCGGAAGTCGTCGCCAATCGGCTGTATGAAATGGCGCCCGATGAGCTCGTCGCGCAGCAGATCAACAAGCAGTCGAAAATGATCCGCCGCGAACGATGGAGCCGCGACATGGCCGAGGAAGCCGAGAATGGCTTCGCCGAAGCGATGCTCGGCATGCGGCAAGCTTCGGCCGATGCGGTTAACGGCGCCACCACGGACTTCGCCTATGGCACTAATTGGAAGGACATCGAGAAACGACCCAAGCAAAGCGCCCTGGGGACGGCCCGTCACATCAAGGAGCTGGAAATCGAGCAGAAGCTCAAGACGCCGGTATTGCCCAAGTACAACGAAACCCCGTTGACGACGGTTGTGGACCAGCTCTCGCAGCTTGCGGGGGTCAACATTCATCTCGATCCTCGCGGCCTCACGCAGGAAGGCGTGCAGCCCAGCGCGCCGATCACCCTTAATCTTCCTCAGGAGATCTCGCTCAAGAGCGTGCTGACGCTGATTCTTGAACCACTGCACCTGACGTACACCATCAAGGACGAGGTGCTGAAGATTACCAGCGAGCAGATCCGCGACGGCGAGGTGGAGATCCGGACCTATCCGGTCGGCGACCTGGTCATTCCGATTCCGAACTTCGTCCCCAGCAACAATATGGGTCTGCAGGGGCTCATCAACGATGCTTACGCGTCGATGGGAGCCTACGGACCTGGCGCGGGCGCCGGCGGACCGGTCGCTGTAGTAGCTAACAGCCGCCCCGGCCAACGCGGCGTCGCGTTGCCGGAGAACGTCATGGGGCAGCAACTGGGCATGGGCGCCAAGCAGCCCAGCAGCACCCCGTTCAGCAGCGGGCCCGGCGGCTTGGGCGGAGCCGCCCAGGCCGACTTCGATTCGCTGATCGACCTGATCACTTCCACGGTCGAACACGACAGTTGGATGGAAAACGGCACCGGCGAGGGCGAAATCCAGCCCTTTCCGACTAACCTCAGCCTCGTCGTCAGCCAGACCCAGCGGGTCCACGAGCAGATCGCCGACCTGCTCGACCAGTTGCGTCGCCTGCAAGATCTGCAGGTGACGATCGAAGTGCGGTTTATTCGACTGACGGACAACTTCTTCGAGCGGATCGGCGTCGACTTTGACTTCAACATCCGCAACAACGATTCCGCGGCGATTCTCGGATCCTTTGATCCCAACGCGCCACTTAGCGGCCAGACGCCTAACAATGTCCCCAGCTCCGTCGTAGGCCTGTCGGGAGAAGCGCCGTCGGAGCAGGACAACCCCAGCTACACGGTCGACCTCGATCTGCCGTTCCGCCAAGGAAGCTTCGCCCTCAGCACGCCGCAGTTCGGCAACCCGGCCGACGTCGGCTCCTTCGGCTTTGCCATCCTGAGCGATATCGAAGCGTTCTTCGTCATCAACGCCTCGCAGGGCGACCAGCGCGGCAACGTACTGCAAGCGCCCAAGGTGACGCTGTTCAACGGCCAGCAAGCGTTCGTCGTCGACGCCGCCTTCCGGCCGTTCGTCATCAGCGTCATCCCGGTCGTGGGCGAGTTCGCCGCGGCCCAGCAACCGGTCATCGTCGTGCTTTCCGAAGGCACGATGCTGACCGTGCAGGCCGTCGTCTCGGACGACCGCCGCTACGTGCGACTGACGCTGGTGCCGTTCTTCAGCCAGGTTGGCAACGTTCAAGAGTTCACCTTTGAAGGTTCGGAAACGAGGTCTACTTCCGAATCGGCCTCCGAAAACGGCGACGACGAGTCGAGCGACGAATCCCAGGAGATCACCCGCAGCGGCACGACCGTCCAGTTGCCGACCTTCGAGGTGATCTCCGTCAGCACGACCGTCAGCGTGCCCGACGGCGGAACGGTGCTATTGGGCGGCATCAAGCGGCTGCGCGAAGGCCGCAATGAATTCGGCATCCCGCTGCTGAGCAAGGTGCCGTACGTCGACCGGCTGTTCCGAAACGTGGGCATCGGCCGCGAAGCGGACAGCCTGATGATGATGGTCACGCCGCATATCATTATCCAGGAGGAAGAAGAAGAACGGCTCGGCGTCGTACAGACGACCGAGCCGTAGACTCCCCGCCGTCTTGCGACGGCGCGTCGCTGTGCTCGAACATCTGACCGCCCTGCCGGGCCCTGGAGGCCAACTCCATTGTCCGGCGGGGCGGTTTATTGTTGGCGGCCCGCCTGTTAAGCTATGCGAAGCGCCCTGGGGCAGCCCGCTCCGGGCCGCGATTCGATGCCGCCGCTTTTGTTCCAGCACCAGGGTGCTAGCGACGCGGCGTCACAACAATGCCGCCGCCCGTGACAGGAGTTCCTAGTGATACTGCGATGGCTGGCGATCGCCGGCGCCTTATCCGCCGCTATCGGCGTCGCGCTTGGCGCCTTCGGGGCTCATGGATTGGAAAACTGGCTGCGTCAATCCGGCCACGAAGCGCCCCTCTCCCAGCGGCTCGCCTGGTTCGACGTGGCTGTCCGCTACCAGCTTTACCACGCGCTCGGCATGGTGGCTGCCGCGCTGCTGGCCGGTTCCTCGGCGGGAGGGTGGTATAGATGCGCGGGCGCGCTGATGTTCGCTGGTATTTTGCTATTCAGCGGCTCGCTCTACGCGATGACCTTCGGGCCGGACGCGTGGCGGAAGCTGGGCATGGTCACGCCGATCGGCGGGTTGGCGTTCATTGCAGGCTGGACCTGCGTCGCACTTGGCGTCTGGCGGGCCTGATCGCCTGAGCAATCGCACTGGAGACCGCCCCGCCGCCGATGGACTGGTCGCTCAAAGCGACCGGTCCATCCGCTGCGAAATCCGGCGCGGGCGGGCCGCTGGGGCCCCCAAAAACAGCCTCATACGGCCTGTAAGCACTCCAGTTCCTTGGCAAGCCGCTTGCGCGCGACGTGCAGTCGCCGCTTGATCGTGCCGACCGGGGCGGCGAACTCGTCGCTCATCTCCACCAGCGACTGTCCCTGGAGATAGAACGCGACCAGCGTGCTCCGGTCGAGCGTCGCCAAGCGGTCGAGCCCCTCATGGAGCTGGTCGACCCGCTCGCGGGCCAAGAGCGAGTTGAGCGGCGCTTCGTGCCGGCCGTCGAACCCTTCGAGCGAATGGGGCTCGACCGCCAGCGCCGGCGACCGCCGTGTGCTGCGATTGATCGACTGCCGCACGGCGATCGACCGCAACCAGCCTGGGAAGGCGGCAGGTTCTGCGAGCTGATCGAGCTTTTCAAACGCCTTGATGAACACGTCCTGAGCGGCCTCTTGGGCTTCGGCGTGGTTCCGAAGGCGTTGCCAGCAGACCGCGTGGACCATCCGCTCAAACCGGTTCACAAGGACGCCAAACGCCCCGTTGTCGCCAGCCTGAGCGGCCCGCACGAGCTCTTCCGTAGCGGTGCTTTCAAGGTCGACCGTCGATAATTCGAGTACCATGATTTATCCCGAGCGAAGGGTTCCGCGCTTCAATTGCGGCGTAGTCGCCAGACGCGCGAAACAAATGGGCGGCAAAACGCGGGAAGCGGCGGCAGCGCAAAGCAGCGAGCGCTAGCACGCCAACGACCGGCGCCAGGCTAGGAAGGGATTCGATTGGTCGAATCGCAGCCCTACTTACCTGGCGGCGAGGCAACACGCGGCAGCGTGTTGCCCGGGGCGCTGTAGCATTAGCCGCAGCGCCCCGCCGGTAACGCGCGGTTTAACCGTGCGCGTCGCCGTCGGCGGCGTATAGCTCAACGCGCCGCGCACGGAGTGCCACATGCGAGACGCAAAGCCCATAGAAACGCCAAATAGCGCATCGAGCGAGAGGCGATCCATAGCGCGGCCGGCAATGGACTTGGCGCTCTGGCGAGCGTTGCGGATGCCAAGATTGCGGTTGCGGCTGTTGATGGAACGCATCGTACCCTCGCTGCGCTCGCTGGCGCGGCTCGAGAGAAAACTGGAGAGACGGTTCCGACGCGAGCGGTCATCGAACCGCGGCGTGTCTACGACACGTCCGCCGGAACGCCCCTATGACTGTAGTGTCGGCCGACAGGTTCGCCAAGGGAATCGAAAAATCCAAAAAAATCTTGGCGGACCCCGCAGGCCATGCGTAAACGTCTGATACAACGCCAGTTATGGCGATGCGAGATGGTCCAATGGGGCGGCAATTCCAGGCGAATTTCATCGCGACCAACGGGAAAATCGAATAAAATCCATGGTCTGGCGGCCAATTGCTAAGCGGACTTGCCGTGCGCCTCTTCCTTCGCTCCTAGGAGTCGTCCATGGGACGGCGATCGCTACCTCTGGGTATCCTGTTGGTCTTGCTTGCCGGAGGCTCGCCGGCGAGCGCTTACCATCTGTTTGGCCCCTATCCCTGGGGCGAGGATCAAACGTATTACCTGAAATGGGGCGATATCTTTCGGCCCGGCGCTCCCGGCGGGACCGTCACTTGGAGCCTCATGCCGGACGGCACGACCATCGATCCGGCCTTCACCGACGGGAACGTCAGCGGTACGAGCCAATTGAATGGAGTGCTTAACTCCCTCGGTTACAACGGGGCCATCGCAGCGATCGAACGCGCCTTCGAAAGCTGGTCGTCGGTGGCAAACATCTATTTTCGTCAGGTAGCAGATTCGGGCCTTCCCTTTCACAACGCCGATGCCAATCCTCCTAATACAGGCCACATTCGCATTGGCGCATTCGCGATCAACGGCAATGTGGGCGCCGTGGGTTATGCGCCGCCGCCCAACGGCGGCCCGTTGGAAGGCGACATTCTGTTCAACGTCAACAGCTTGTTTCAGTTTGCCGCTGGCCAGGAGGGCGAGGAAATAGACTTCTACGTCGGCAATGGCCAATTTCACAATGACTTTGAAGGATTGTTTCTCCACGAGTTGGGTCACGCCCTCGGCCTGGATCACTCCGACGTCTGCTCGGTCATGTCCGTTGATTTCGAGTGCTATAAATATCTCAATCGCCATCCCGACGCAGACGACATAGCCGCTCTCCAGTTCCTGTATGGGCCTGCTCTGCAGGCGGACTTCAATGAGAATAACCTCGTAGACGGCGGCGACCTGCCAGCCTGGATATCGGGCTTTGGAATGGCGTCGGAGGTCAGCCACGCGGGCGGAGACGCCAACCGAGACGGCGCTGCCGAGGGCGGCGACTTCTTGATCTGGCAGCGCGAGTTTGGCCAAGGCGAGGCCGACTCCGCAAGCTGGGCGGTGCCCGAACCGCGGCAAAGCGACTTAGTGCTACTCGGCCTGGCGATCGCCGGGCGCAAAACAGGCGGCGTGGTCCGGCGGCGGCGCGCAGTGCGGCACGGCGGGATGCCAGCGGGTTGGCGCGTTAGAAGTGCTCAATGAACACGCCGCACTTCGGGCACTTGGCGAACCACATCGGCACGGCTTCGCCGCATTTGCAGCGAACATGGTGTCGGACCACTGACGAGCCCAGTAAACTGCCGCTGGAACTGGGCGACTTATCGTCCGGCAGGCTATCGAACACCGACGAGTCGGATATCGTCGGCTTCACCCCCTTGTGTTCCTCGCGGTAGGCCTGCGAGTAGGCCCGCTTGAGCTCCGCCGAGGTGAGCGCATCGGGCACGCGCACGACTACCTGCCCTTCGCAGTAGGGACAAATCCCCTTCTTGCCGGCGTACTTGTCCTTGACGCTGAACTGATGGCCGTTGGGGCATGTTACTGCGATGCCCATGATCGCGACTCCTGTGAAAAGACGCTCCCCGCCGCCGCCGGTCGCGGCACCGCGGCCCAGGCGCCGATGGCGGCGTCGGGAGCCCGCTCGCAATTCGCTCTTCTCAGATCCGTCGCGAATGCATTGATTACGCTTCGGCCGCTCCACGCAGGCGTGGCTTCGTTAGATGGCGATCCCCAGATGAGCAGCCGGGCGTTACCTTGCCAGCTATCAACGATTCTTCCCGCGCCGCGGGCCAATGTCAAATATACCCCCCAAACGGGGCAAAAAGATCGGCGGAACGTTCGCTTAGGCCGGCTTCGCCATGGAAGGCGGAGGGTTGACGAGAATCTCATTAGGGCGGAACCCGCCCTTGATCTGGACCGCCTTGCGTCCCTTGAACTTGCCCGGCAGCGCGTAGAACTTCGGCTGTCCCTCAATATAGACCATCAGCGGTTCATTCACGTCCTTCTCGCTGGCAATAATGTCGCCGACGCGCAGCTCCAACATGTCGGCGGTGCTGATCCGCGTGGCCGCCAGTTCGACCACTAATTCGACCGGCGCTTTCGCGATGCGATTGCCGATCCGCTGCATCGATTCGACGTTGGGCGACTTTTTAGAGTAGCTGACCCAGTTGTTCGACGTCAGCTTGCCGCTCACGCGTTCGATGGAATTAAACGGAATGCAGAGGTTCATCATGCCCCGCATCTCGCCGACGGTCAGCTCGAAGCTGATCAGTACGATCACCTCGTTCGCGGGAATGATCTGCACAAGCTGCGGGTTGCTCTCCACCCGATCGACCGACAGTTCAAGCTGCAACACGTTTTCCCAGGCGTGCTGCATCTCTTTAAGAAACAAGTTGGTGATGCGCGACACGAGTCGCAGTTCGATCTCCGTGAGCGGCCTCCGCGCGGGCGGCGCCGCCGAGGTGCTGCCGCCCAGCAAGCGATCGATCACCGGGAACAGTATCGATGGATTGATGTCCAGGATGAGCTGGCCTTCCAGCGGCGCAGCGCTGATCAGATTGAAGCAGGTAGGATTCTCGAGGCTGAATACGAATTCGCTATAGGTGAGTTGATCCACGCTTGTCAGCTTCACCTCGACCATCGTGCGCAGCAGGGCGGAGAGGGCCGCGCCGAAATTGCGACCGAAGCCCTCGTGCATGGTCTGCAGAGAACGCATCTGCTCTTTGCCGACGCGCTCCGGACGCTTGAAATCGTAGACCGTGACTTTGTCGCGCGTACGAAAGCCTTCGACGGGGGTAGCCGACTGCCGGTCGCCGCCGCCTTCCATGGCGCTTAGCAGGTTTTCCACTTCAGCCTGGCTGAGAACGTCGCTCATAACGCACTCCGTTGCACGGGCGACTGGATGCTGGATGCTGGATGCTAGATACGGGATGCTGGGGGGACCTACATCGAGCATCGAGCATCGAGCATCCAGTTACCCTCTCACTTGTCCGTTCCCGTGGACCACGTATTTGTAGCTAGTTAGTTCTTCGACGCCGCAAGGGCCGCGAGCGTGGAATTTATCGGTGCTAATGCCAATTTCGGCTCCCAGGCCGAATTCGCCGCCGTCGTTAAACCGCGTGCTGGCATTGATCATGACCGCCGAACTGTCGACCCCGTCGGCAAACCGCCGGCTCGCCGCCAGTTCGCCGGTGACAATCGCGTCGGTATGGTGGGAGCCGTATCGATTGATATGGTCGATCGCCGCTTCTAACGACGGAACCACGCAGACGGAAATCACAGGCCCCAGAAACTCGGCCGCGTAGTCGGCCTCGCTGGCCGGACGCGCCGCGTCAAGCAGCTCGCACGTCCGCCGGTCGCCGCGTATTTCGACCTGGCGCTCGCCCAACGCCGCCGCGATCAGCGGCAGAAACTCCTCGGCCACGTCCGCGTGAATCAGCAGCGACTCGGCCGCATTGCATACTCCCATTCGTTGGCACTTCGAGTTCACGACGATCTCGCGGGCCATGTCCAAGTCGGCGGACGCGTCCACATAAACATGACAATTGCCGTCGAAGTGCTTGATGACCGGCATTTCCGCTTCCGCTGCAACGCGCCGGATGAGGCTCTCCCCCCCGCGGGGGATCGCCACGTCAATAGACTCGGGCATGCGAAGGAATTCGCCTACGGCGGCTCGATCAATCGTGCTCACGAGTTGAACGGCGTCCTCCGGCAGGCCCGTTTCGCGCGCCGCCTGCTGCAGCAGTTCGACGATCGCGCGGCTCGAGTGGATCGCTTCTTTCCCGCCGCGAAGGATCACCGCGTTGCCAGCCTTAACGCAGATGGCAGCCGCGTCGGCGGTCACGTTCGGCCGCGATTCGTAGATAAAGAACACGACTCCCAAGGGAACGCTGACCTTGTCGATGCGCAGGCCGTTGGGCCGAATCGCCGAATCGATGACCCGCCCAATCGGATCGCGGATTTGGGCAATCTCTTCTAGCGCTATAGCGATGGCTTCAATGCGATCCGGCGTAAGTCGAAGGCGATCGATAGCCGCCGCAGTCAGTCCGTAACCCGGCGCCGCGGCAAGATCGTCGGCGTTGGCCCGTTCGATGGCAGCGCACTGCTCCCGGAGCAATGATGCGGCGCGGCGGAGCCATTGGATCTTCACGCCGGCCCCAATCGTGGCCACCTGAGTCGAGGCAGCCTTCGCCCGACGTGCCACGTCGCGACAGTAGGTCGCCAGATCGGCAGTTTGCGCAGGTGCAGCGGCGATGGTGGACATGGCACGGATTGGTTAAGCGCAGTTTGGGGCAAACAGTTCACGGGCAATACGCAAGTATCGTTGAATAGCGAAGTTGCGTCAACGCAAGTTGGCTCGACGGCCGATGCGAGCGCGACTGGCGACGCCCCTGCTTCCCGCCGCGCACTATGGGCCGGAAGCCGGGTCCTGCGGAGCGGATGGGCCCTCCAGCCGCAATTCTTGCCCGTCGATGCCGCCGCATGCCTCGAACGGAAGCAGCGCTTCGCGCACAACGCGAACGTTGTGGACGCGAATGATCTGGACGCCCTGCACGGCCGCTGCCAGCGCTCCGCCGGCCGTCGCGATATCGCCGTCCGCCACATGGCTGCCGAAAATCTTGGTGAGAAATCCTTTGCGAGAATGGCCGATCAGCACCGGACAGCCAAGCTCGTGCAACCGACCGCAATGCGCCATGAGAGTCAGATTATGCTGCGTCGTCTTGCCAAAGCCAATGCCCGGGTCGAGACAAATCCGTTCGCGGTCGATGCCGGCCACCAACAGCGCTTCCTTCCGCCGGGCGAGAAACGCCATCACCTCGCCAGTCACGTCGTCGTATCGAGGGTTGTCTTGCATGGTCTGCGGCGTGCCTAGCATGTGCATGGCACAAACGCCCGCCGAGGCGGCGAGCGCCACCCCGAGCATCCGCGGGTCGCCTTGCAAGGCCGTCACGTCATTGATGATTTCCGCGCCTGCGGCGCACGCCGCTTCAGCCACGGCGGCCTTGCTCGTATCGATCGAAAGCGGCGCCTTGCTCAGCTTGAAAAGCTGCTCCACGATTGGAATGACGCGGCGGAGTTCTTCATCAGCAGAAACCGGGTCGGCGTAAGGACGCGTGCTTTCGCCGCCGACGTCGAGCAGGTCGGCGCCCTCCTCGACAAGTTGGAGCGCGTGCTCCACCGCGGCCTGCGGGTCGAAGTACTTGCCTCCATCTGAGAAGCTGTCGGGCGTTGCATTGACGATGCCCATCAGCAGCGGACGACGCGATAGTGCAAGCGTGCGGGTGCGCAGGCGCCAGTGTGCGGCGCGCGTCGGGTAGCGATCGGCCAGCGGTACGCTTGAGCTACACATGCAACCGAGCTAGCAGGCCAGGAGTGTCGGGGCGTCGCTACATTTTACGGCGTTCCCGCCCAGCAGAAGCCGTATTGACTGGCCGTATTGACTGGCCGTAGAGGCGGCGAAGCGGTGATAGCGGCCGGGCCCCGATACAGGCTGTCACCAGGGTTCTTCCATCGTCGATACGATCTGCTCCGCCAGGCGGCTGATGGCCGCCTGCTGTTGCGAGCCGACCGATTGACCAGCCTCCGGCAACAGAGTGGCCGTCTGATTGATGGGCAAGAACAGTTCCGACGGCAGCGCCACGGTCGCCGGCGGGGCTATCGGCTGCCGGCGGCGGTTGTACCAGCTCACCTCGGCAACCAGGTTCACTTCAATCGCCCGCGGATCGTCGTTCTGGTTTTCGACGGTAACGTGCTTGCGTTCGCCCGTCAGCCGGGCGGCGAGAATGCTGTCGGCATCGGGCGTACTAACGACGGTGTACGGAGTCTTGAGCTGGATCTCTTTAATGACCGCTTCGGTCAGGCGTTCGCCCAGATCGCGACGAAAGCTGTCCGATTCGATCATCGGCACGTACACCGTCGTCACATCCGGCGCGTAGAGCGAGCCGTTGCCCACGCGATAAGCGGCACAGCCCGGAACGACCAGCGCCAATACGGCTGCGGCGCCGGCGCGCAGCACTCTCCGGGCCCGCTGCGAAGACCAAGAGCCCGACCAAGGCTCGATCCGCCTGCCGCGTCGAGCGGCAATCTCACTTCCGGATGGTGGCGCCACGGCCGGCCTCTCCGTCTTGTGGCTGCACGGACTCTTCGGTCGCGGCGGCCAGCCGGGTCTGGCGGTCGACAATCATCGGCACCTGAGCAGTTGCTCGGCGCTCGGCGCTTTCCGGCAGTATGTTGAGCACGGGGTCCAGCATCGATTTCGGCACCTCAGGCTCGCCGTCAATTGCCGCCAGGCGGGTACGGGCCTGTTCGGCAAGCGGCGTGTTGGGGTAGTCCTCCAGTAGCTGGGCGTAATAGATCTTGGCCGACCCGTACCACTCGATGTTGTCGAAATGCTGGCCCATCTTGAACTCGCGGAGGGCCAACTCGCGATTCAGCGTCGCGTCCGCCTCGGCCACCAGTTGTTTTTCGTCAGAACTCAATTTACCGGCAAACTGCACCTTCAATTGCTTGACCAGCACTTTGGCTTCATCCAGCGGCGTGCCATCGTAATCTGGCCCCTGGTAGATGTTCATTTTGCACTTCAGCCCGAGCAAGTGCGCTTGGAACTGGTGGTCGCTCCGCGGGTACTCCTTACGCAACAAATCATACTGCTCGTCGGCGTCCAGGTATCGACCGCGCAAGAAGTACGAGTTGGCGCTCGCCATGATCGCATCGTCGGCCAACGGCCCCGTCGGATCGTTGAGGCGGATGTTCTCATAACTCTTCATCGCCCGGCCGACTGTATCGAATAAAGGCAGCGTTCGATTGAAGAAATTTGGCGTCGTCACCCAGCGCGGGTCGTAGTCCTGATACTGCTCCCAGTAGCGGGCGATTGAGAACTGCCGCGTAACGATCTTGTCCAGGTGCGCCGTATTGGGATATTTGCGGAGTAGCTTTTCATAGGCCTTTTCCGCCGCCGGGTAACGAGCGGCAAAAAAGTAGCTCTCCGCCTGTTTGAACATCGCGTCCTGTTCTAGCTGCGAATCGGGCCAGCCGCCAGCCGCCTCCTTGTAGTGCTTCGCCGCTTCGCCGTATTTCTCTCGCCGGAAAAGGTCTTCGGCCGCGTCGAAATCTTGTTGGGCCTGCTCGTGATCGGGTCCCAGGCCGACCGACTGCTTTAGTTCGGTCATTCTCTTCTGGAACTGGGGGTCGCCGAGCAAGCCGCCGCCGGCGTCCTTTTGATCGACGACCTTGGCGACCCGAGCATTGATGGGCCGCCCTTGCTCGTCAAAATAGCCCTCGACGCCGTCCACCCGGAAACCCTTGCCGGGATCAAAAACCGCCTGCTTCTTGTGTTTCTTCCACCAGGCGGGCGTACCGACCGGCGCCTTCTCCGAACCGATCTCCGGCCACCGCGGAGCGGGCAGCCTGAGCGCCGCGCAACCGCCTGCCACCGGCAAAGATACGCCGCAAATCGTCATTAGCAACAGCGTGGTGCGAAGCATTTGAACTTACAACGCCGACGAGGAACGGCCGCCGCTAAGGCGCGCAGCGGGGTCGAGTAGCGCGGCGGAACAGTACGGCGCCGGCGGTCAAAGGGTCAAGATCACTGAAAAGTCGAGAGAAAAGGTCCAGCCCCCCACCGACTGCTGCTGGCAAATCGAGCGGCGGCCGTCATGCTGTAAATGCACATCCCCCAAGCTGGCGCCATCGTCAGGCGATCGATCAGGCGCTCTCGCGCTGGCCGCTGGCAATCCGCTCGATCCGCACCCGGTCGATGCGGCGGCGGGTCGCCTCCAGAACGATGATGCGAACCTGCTCCTGCCACACCACGCTTTCTCCAGGTTGGGGCACCCGGCCCAATTCGGAGAAAACCAGCCCGCCAATGGTGTCGTAATCGCCGTCTTCGGGCAATTCCAGCCCCATCGCTTCGTTGATTTCGTCAATGTGCGTGCGGCCGAGGGCTTCTAGCGTGTCGTCGTCGATCCGCTCGATCTCGTCCACGGATTCGGGGTCGTATTCGTCGTCGATTTCGCCGACGATCTCCTCCAGCACGTCTTCAATCGTGACCAGTCCTGAGACGCCGCCATATTCGTCGAGCACGACGGCAATATGGGTTCGAAGCTGCTGGAACATCTGCAGCAGATCGTCGACCGCCTTGGTTTCAGGCACGAACAGCGGCTTGCGCAGCATCTCGCTCAGCGGCGTGTGCGTTTGGGGATTGGCCGTGGCGAGCTCCGGCAAGAGATCCTTGATGTACAGAATGCCGACGATGTCGTCGCGAGTCTTGTCGTACACTGGAATGCGGGTGTGGCGAGACTCGATCACATCGGCCAGCAATTGGTCCCAGTCGACGTCGACGTTAATCATGTGCATGTCGGTGCGGGGCGTCATGATTTGCGAAACGTAGGCGTCAGCCAGGTCGATAACGCCCTCAATCATCTCGCGAGCCTCGTTCTCCAGCAGGCCGCCGCGGTGTCCCTCGCTGACAATCGTGCGGATCTCCTCTTCAATCGCCTGCTCGTCGACGTGCTGGGGCGTGCGTCCGGCGGCGCGATGCAGCAGCATGTCGAGCAGTCGAGCGCCCAACGTCAACGGCATGGCGATCGCCGCCAGCAGCCGCCACAGGGGCCAGCTCCGATAGAGGAATTCTTCGGCAAACACGCGGGCGCCGGCCCAAGGGGCCCAGGTTCGCGCAATTACCAAGGCCAAGCCGGCGGCGGCCGAAGTGCCCAAGAGCGCCCCCAGCGACTCATCGGGCAGCAGCCGCCAGTGCGCGATTGCCCAACCCACCCCGGAGACGAGCCCCAGCGCCGCTAAAAACGCCCCGAAGATCTCCACGCCCAGCGCCACGTCTTCATGACCGCGCAGGATTTCTCCAAACCGCTCCGGCCGGCCGCGCCGTGCACATATTTCGGCCAGGTCGTGCCGAGAAAAACCTCGCAAGGCGCGATATCCGAGATTCACGATTGCCGTCGCCAACAGCGCGATCAAGCTGATCCAGGCTAGCGCGTGGGTCGTCACGTCGTGGGCTCCTCGCGATCGCCGCGCCAGCGCCCGTCGCCAGGTGCCGGCGGCACCCCCAACTTTGCCAGTACGGCAGCTTCGGCCGATCGCATTTCAGCCGCGTCGGCCGCGGACTTGTCCGCATAGCCAGCCAGATGCAAAGCGCCGTGAACGACGTACAGCAGCAGCTCGTCCTCCGCGGCCCAGCTCACTTCCGCGGCGCACCGGGCCGCCGTATCGACGCTGGCGATGATCTCGCCTTGCATATCGGGCGGATCGTCCGCCAGCGGAAAGCTCAGCACGTCCGTCGGATAGTCGTGCGTCAAGAACTGGCGGTTCAATCTGTGAATAGTCGCATCATCGACGATCGCGACGCTAATCTCGCCCGTCGTATATTTTGAGCCAGCGAAAGCCAGATGAACTGCCGCCTCCAGCCGGTCAGCGTCGATCGCCGCTTCCGTTTCGTTGGCGATCAACACCTGCAAAGGGCATTCAGAGCGTTCCTCGTCGTCG
>JADLBW010000122.1 GCA_020847515.1 Pirellulales bacterium
AGGCGGCGGCGATCGCCGTGCTGTTCTCGGCCGCCGTGGGGATGTTCTTCGGCTACTACCCGGCCCGCCGCGCCAGCCGTCTCGACCCGATCGAGTCGTTACGGTATGAATAGGGGCACGGCCGCCCCTCCCGCCACCGATTCCCGCCCTCATCGGAGCCACGCGATGCGAAGCGCCTTCCATGCCGCTGCCCTCCTGACCGCGATTTGTTTTCCGGGGCTGGTCTTCGGCCAGCCGCAGCCGCCCGAGAAAGTCCCTGCGGCGGCGGGGCTTGTCGCGCAGCTCAAGCCGCAGCATCCGCGGCTGCTGATGAACGACAAGGACTTCAAGACGCTCGCTGCACGGGTCAAGTCGGACGCCACGCTCACCAGGTGGCACGACGAGGTCCGCGAGGATGCCGAGAAGATGCTCACCGCGAGCATGCCTCGGCACGTGCTCCCCGACGGGAAACGACTGCTGAGCACCAGCCGCCGGGTGCTGGACGATACCTATACGCTCGCGCTCCTCTACCGGCTCGAGGGCGATCGCCGTTATCTCGACCGGCTGTGGAAGGAATTGGAGGCGGTGGCCGCGTTTCCCGATTTCAACCCGAAACATTTCCTCGATACGGCCGAGATGACCCACGCGCTGGCCGTCGCCTACGACTGGCTCTACGACACCTGGAGCGACTCGCAACGGGCGACGATCCGCCGAGCGATCGTGGAAATGGGACTCAAGCCCAGCCTGGAAATCTACCGGAAGAACACCTGGTGGGCCCGCGTCACGCATAACTGGAACCAAGTCTGCAACGGCGGCATGACGATGGGCGCGCTGGCCGTGGGCGACGAGGAGCCGGAGCTTTGCGGCGAGATCCTGCACAGCGCGATCCTCAGCGTGCCGCTGGCGATCGAGAGCTACGCCCCCGACGGCGCATGGGGCGAAGGTCCCGGTTACTGGGGCTACGCCACGACCTACAACACGGTCATGCTCGCCGGACTGGTTTCGGCGCTGGGAACCGACTTTGGCTTGTCGACGATGCCCGGCTTCGCCGACACGGGCCTGTTTCCCATGTACATGACGGGACCGACCGGGCGGACGTTCAATTTCGAGGACAGCGGCGACCGGCTCGGCCGCACCGACCCGATGTTCTGGCTCGCCGAGCGTTTCGATCGTCCGGAATACGCCTGGTTCGCGCTTCGTTACGGGCGTCCCTCGGCCGCCGGCATGGTCCTCTATCGCGGTCCGGGCAAAGCGCCGGCCAGCGCGGGCCTGCCGCTCGGCAAGTATTTCCGCGGCGTCGAAGCGGCCGCGCTGCGGAGCGACTGGACCGACCAGGCCACTTATGTCGCCGTGCAGTCCGGCTCGAACCGTGTGAACCACAACCACCTCGATCTCGGCTCGTTCGTGCTCGACGCGATCGGCGAACGCTGGGCGGTCGATCTCGGCGGCGACGACTACAACCTGCCCGGATATTTCGGCGGCCAGCGTTACAACTATTACCGCCTTCGCGCTGAAGGGCACAACACGCTGGTACTCAATCCGGACAAGGAACCCGATCAGGACCCGAAGTCCGAGACGCGGATCACCCGGTTCGCGGCGGAGAAGGATCGCTCGTTCGCGCTGGCCGATCTCACGCCAGGCTATGCGAAGCACGCCAGCCGCGTCGAGCGGGGCATCGCTCTGGCGACCGGCGGCCGGGTGTTGGTTCAGGACGAAGTCGAGGCCCCGAAAGCAGTCGACCTGTGGTGGTTCATGCACACCGAGGCAACGCCGCGACTCGAAGGGGATGAACGCCGCGTGGTGCTGCGCCAGGGCGACAGGCAACTGGTCGCACAGATCCTCGCCCCGGCCCAAGCCCGTTTCGAGGTCCGCAGTGCCGAGCCACTGCCGTCGTCGCCCAATCCGGAAGGGCAGCGGTCAAACCGCAATGTCCGCAAGCTCGCGATCCATCTGACCGACGCCCGGGACGTTCGCCTGGCGGTGCTGTTCACACCGGGAGGGGCGGAGGCCGAGCCGCCGCCCGTGAAGCCGCTGGCGGATTGGTAGGCGCTCGAGTTGCTGGTCTGCTTGATGTGGCACGACGCTCCGCACCGCGGTTTCAAGGCGGGGCGTCGCGCCGCTACTCAATAACCGAGCGTCTGGTAGACGAATTGGCGGCTCATCTTGAGGCTCTCGCGCAACGGTCGGGTAGGCTTGAAGTTCCGCTCGTGGGCCAGTTCGATCACCGCATCGCCGGAGAAGTTGATCTCCTGAAGCGCCTTGGCAATGGCCGCATAGTCCATGTCGCCTTCGCCGAGAGCTTCAGACCAGGTGCCGTCGGCGTTCTGGTCGCGAAGATGGAGGAACACGATGCTCCGGCCGTAACGGCGGATGAAGTCTACCGGATCGACGCCGCCGCGGACGAGCCAGTTGAGATCGGGGCCGAGCTTCGCGTCGGGAATCCGCTCGAGCGTGCCGCGAAGATCGTGGAGGTTGTTCTCGACCTCGTAAGTATGGTTGTGGAGATTGAGCACCACGCCGTGGTCGTTGCACAAGGCGATCATCTGCCGCAGCCCGTCCGCTTGAATGTCGAACTCTTCGGCTGTTTTCGCATGCCCGGCCGCCCCGACGGAAACGCCCAGCGTCCGGCCGCCGAGTTTCGCCAGCCGTGGAACAACAAGCCGGGCGTCTGCGAGGGCCGCGTCACACCCCTCCCGGTTCCACAAGTTGCCGCCGAACGACGAGCCGATCACCGGCAGCCGGTGCTTCTCTGCCAGCGCGGCGATCCGCGCGACGGCGTCGTCGGGCCGCAAGGCGTTGTGCATCAGTTCGATCCCCGCCAGGCCGGCGTAGCTCATGTCGGCGAAGATCTGGTCGAGCACGGGCGTGATGTCGTAGTTCGGCTGCGTGGCGGCGTAGACCCACGGGTGGGCGCCCACGACCACCTGCTTGCCGGCGGACTGGGGATTGGCTATGGTCACTCCTGCATAGCTGGCCGCCGCGATGCACGCCGCACCGCGGAGAAAATCACGCCGCGAAAAGCTCGAACGGGCACGACGCTGGGGTTCGTGGAGCATTGACGGGGGTCCTTCGAACGCTGAGGAGCAGGGCGGAACGGGA
>JADLBW010000123.1 GCA_020847515.1 Pirellulales bacterium
ATCAAGATCGGCAGTTTTTCGGCCGCACCTTTGGGGACGAAGACGGCGGTAAACAGTTTCACGCCGTCGCGCATCGGAACCTGGTACTCGTGCTTCGTGTAATGCAGCCGCAGGTAGCTTTCCTGCGTGCGGTCGTCGGTCTGGGCAATGCCGGCCTGAGGCGTGGCCAGCGCGGCGGCGAGCAGAATGAGGAGGAGGGCTTTGGCGGACATGGGCGGGGGAAGAGTGAGTGGTGAGTGGTGGGTGGTGAGTGGGAGAATGGGAGAGTGGGGGGCAGTAACCCGATGCGTAAGCGAGGAGTCGATTCCCTCGCTTACGCGTCGGGTTACTGTTTGACTGCTTCCAATGGAACGCGCATAGCAGGCCTCTTGCAAGTGCTCGTGCCACGGACGCCGAGCGCAAAGTCGAAGTCTCCCTCACCGCCGACCCCTCTTCCCGGAGTACCGGGGCGAGGAGGGACAGGATTTTGGGGGATGGCCTTGCGCGTTCCCCTGTGCCCGATAGAGAAGCGACGGTTGCTCAATGCTCGTGCTCCCTTCTCCCCGGTCGTCCGGAGAGAAGTGCTGGGGATGAGGGGCTGGGGATGAGGAGTTGAGCGGCTTGTTCTCAGCGCCGATGCTGGCAGCGTCGGCCACGAGCCGGGGCTTTGGAAACAGCCTAATACACAATCCCGCCGCGGAGCATGATCGTGTCTTGCGGCTGGAAGTCGCCTGTGCCGCTGGTGAAGCTGACGTTGCGGCCGAAGACGTAGCCCGCTTCCAGGCGGTAGCCAGCGCCGCCTTCGAGTTTGCGTTCGACGCCGGCCAGAATGCGGTAGTCGAGGTACGTGAAGAAATCGTGGACACCGTCGCTGCGGACGATCGGCCAGGTGTTGCCGCCGAACTCCGCCGTCGTATAGACCCAGTCTTCGTAGCCCGCCCCGACGTTGTACCGCAGCCCCAGCTTCGGCTTGGGAAAGATCAGCTCGAAACGCGACCAATCGGTCGGAGTCCAGATCGCGCCGCCGGCTGGCAAGAGGCGGATGTTCTCGCGGTTGAGATACAGCACGCCGCCGACGAGCTGCAGCCGGTCGGGAATCCAATCGACGATCAACAGCCCCTTGCCGGTGAGACGAAACTGGTGGGCCGTAAAATCGCCGAAGACGCTGGGCACGACCGAGATCAAGAGCGTATAGCCGCGAACGATTTGCGGCAGCCACATCAGATCGACATAAGCCAGATAGAGCCGCGGCGGCAGATCGGTGACCGTCGGGCCTTGGAAGAACGTGAGGTTCGTTCCGGCAGTAACGAGCAGTGGCCACTCGATGATCGGCGCCGGGAGGCCGACTTGCAGGAACGTCTCGACCTCGGTGATGCCCAGGTCGGCCGGGTCGCTGCTATTGCCCAGCCAATCGGCCGAGAGCGAGAGCTTTTGGAAGAACGTGCTTTTGTAGGGGTTGAGCTTCTGCGGCGGCGGCGGCGCGGCGAAGAGCAACGCTGGATCGGCCAATTCCTCCTCCAGCGATTCGCCGGGGAAAGCGAGCGGCTGGCCATTGAGCAATTCGGGGGCGACGATGCCGGCTGCATCGCCGCTTGGTGCGCCGGGGAGTACGCCGGGCATTTCGATGAGCGGGGGCGGCAGCGCCTCGGGGCCGTCGATTCCGGCTGGCGGACCAAGATTAGCGGACGGCGCGGGAAAGGCGGACGGGCCTGGATAAGCTGCCGGCGCAGCCCGCGGTCGAACGCTTTGCCGAGATTGCTGAGGCGAAAATCGCCCGCCCAGATCGAGCGGATTCAGAGCCGGAAGCGCCGGCAACCCAGGAAGCGGCAATCGCGGCTGCTGGACCGATTGAGCAAAGCTCTGAGTGACCGGGCAGAGCAACAATGCCAGGGCACCCGCGCAAGAGCGGAGCGCGGCTTTCGCAGCGCTGCGTCTGGCTCGCTGACTGCCTCCCATGCGCACCCTCAAAACAAAGTGCCCGCTTACGTCCTCGCCGCCCATGACGCCTGAACACTCGACCCGTTCCCTGAACCTTGTCTCTAAACCTTGAACTTTGAACTTTGAACCTTGAACCTTTTCCCCGGCCCGAACAGGCGAGACGCCCGTTCCACGACGTTCAGAACGAAATTCCCGCCCGCACCATCCACGTATCGCCCGGATCGAATGAGTCTTGCGGCCGGACGACGTAGATCACTTGCCGCTTGAAGACGAAGCCCGCTTCGGCGAAGGCGTTGAATCGCGGTCCGAGCCACTCGAGGCCTGCCGAGACGCGGATGTCGTTGATATCGACGCGATCGCTGATACCATCGGCCCGTTGAATGGTCCACGCGCCGCCGCCGTATTCGCCGGCCAGATACCACCAAACCTCCGACTTGCCCACGGTCATCAAATACGACGACAGCTTGGGCTGGGGGAAGAAGATGTCGAACCGCACGTGCGGCGTCGGCGTCCAAAGCAGGCCGCCGGCCGGCAGAATCTTGATCTTGTTGCGGTCGAGATACATCACGCCGATTTTGGCCGTCAGGGTCGGCGTCAGCCGAAAGACCCCCAGGCCCAGTCCTTGCAGCCGCAGGCTGTACTGGTTCATTGTGCGGAAGTCGGTATAAACGCCGATGCGAAAGCCGAGCTCCGCCCCGACTTGCAGGGCCGGATCGCTGGCCCACTGAAAATCGAGATACGCGCTGTAAGCGTTGGGCGGCAGATCGGCCGGCAGCATTTTCGGTCCGTCCCACAGGTGCAGGGCGAACGCCGGCGAGATGAACAGCGGCTGCCCCGTCGTCAGGAAATTCGGCACGGTGAAGGTGATCGCCACTTCGCTGTCGTTGATGCCCAGATCGTTCGGGTCGTTGCCGCCGGCGACGTACGTGTGCCGCAAGCGGATGTCCTGAATGAAGCGAATCGACTGCGTCAGGTCGAACTGCGGCGCGGCGCCGTTGGGAAGGATGAACTGCGAAGGGGGCGTCGGCGTTGGCGGCGGCGGGCCATAGGTGGGAAACGAGCCCGTGGCGGCGGGAAGCGGCGTCGTCGCCCCCAGCGAACCGGCCGGCTGCGCGACCAGACCGCCGGTCGTCGGCGGCGTGACCCCCGACCAGAACTGGTAGGCGGCCGAACCGCTGGCGGAGTAGGGATCGAACGGCGCGACGCCGCCGGGAGCCGCCGCGCCAACGTACGGATTGACCGGGGTTGTCGCCGCACCGGGAATCGTCACGGTCGGAGCGGCTGCGGCCGCCGTGGGCGGAGTCGTCGGAAACTGAATGCGGGTTTGTCCGGTCGCCGCAGCCGGCAAGAGCGCGTACCCGCAGGCCGCCAGCGCGCAGAGCGCGAGCGCAAAGCGATGCCCGCCAACCTGGCCGCCAGTTCGCGCCACGGCGAAAGGGCCTTTCGGCAAAGGAGAATGAAAACTTGAGCGAAAATTCCGCGCTCTAGCGGTAAGTAGCGGACAGTCGCTGGCGCGTCAAGAAGAAAGCCATCGCGGTGCTAGCGGTGCTGGCGCCAGGCAGCGTCCGCATGAAAGAGCAATGCAACGCGACCATGAGAGCCAGGTGGACTGCCCTTGCGATTGTATTTCGTCAGCGGCGCATCATTCAATCCGCTGGCGCGCGACGAGCAGCGTCCCCCCCTGGCGCGTTTCGCGGACGCACTGCACCTTCGTTCCGGGAGGAAACTGCCACTCTTCTGCATCCGGATCGTAGTCCGACGTCGGCAGCACCTCCACCGCGCTTGGACCAATCACCCGCCCGAGCGTCGGCCGCACGACGTCCGTGCCTTCGTTGAGCAAGGGAACGAAGATTTTCAAGGTTTCAATAGACGAAGGCGTCGCCTCCCACATGGATCACCTCCTGAGTAACGATGTCAACGATGACCGACCTGCCCGTGAGCGGATGCACGTATCGCATGGCGGCATTGCTGGGATTGACGTTGTTCACCGCCGGGACGACCGGACCAAATTCGATCGC
>JADLBW010000124.1 GCA_020847515.1 Pirellulales bacterium
AGTCTCGTAATGGGGGTGGGCGCTGCGCTATTGATCGCCGTGGCAGTGACCTTTGCGGTCGCGCATCGCGGGTTCGTCGGCCGGCGGCGCACGTCCTTTCGAGAGGAGCAGGGGCATGCTCCGCTTGATCTCTACCCGCCGCTGGCATTCGGCTGGCTGATTGCGAGTCTGGGCATGCTCGCGGCCGGGCTGCTCATCGAATCATACGCTGGCCGGCCCGTGCACCATGCGTATATGGGCGCCATGCGGCATGCGATAACGGTCGGATTCATGACCACGCTGGTACTGGGGGTCGGTCAGCGGCTAATGCCGGTAATGGATCGTACCGTCCTCGCCTTGCCGCGGCTTTCGATACCGATCTTGATTCTTATCGGAGCCGGCAATCTGCTGCGAGTCGGTGCGGAGCTGGCCGTTCTGACGACCTCCGGCGCCTACCGCGTGATGCCAATCTCCGGCCTGCTGGAGTGGCTGGCGCTAGCGCTGTTTACGGCGAGCATGATCGCCACCATGTTTCATGTTGATCCGCTGCTGGCGCGCGGGCGAGTTACAGCACGCTCGTCTTTGGCGGTGTTGCTGGCCGAGCATCCATGGATCGAAGACCGACTGCGGCCTGGCGGCACAGGTTATCTGGAACGCACCAGGAGCGTTCCGAACGAGCTGACTCTGGCTTCGTTCGCAGAAAGCGAGGGTTATAAGCCTGCAGAGCTCGTAGCGCGAATCAATGCGTGGCTTCAGCATAGCGAATCTGGCGCTGGCGCAGCGAATGGATTTTCGCGACTGGAATCACAGCCGGTAGAACGCTAACTGAGCATTTTATGAGACACATCGGGCTGGTTGGCGGGCTGAGTCCAGAGTCGACCGTTCACTACTACAGGACGCTTTGCGGCGAGTTCAACCAGCGGGTCGGAGCACTGAACTTTCCGAATATCACGCTGCGCAGCCTCAACCTGCAGGAATTGACGGATTTATTCCAACGGAATGACTGGCAAGGCGTGGCGGCCATCTTACTGGACGCACTTGGCGCGCTGAAGAAGGCCGGCGCGGAGTTTGCAGCGATTCTCGCTAACACGCCGCACAACGCGTACGACCTGATCCGTGATGAAAGCCCTCTCAAGATTGTGACGATCATGGGCGCTGTCTCACAGGCCTTGCTCCGCGACGGACGCCGAAAGGTCGCCTTGCTCGGCACCCGTCGCACGATGGAATTCGGGTTCTTCCGGCAGCACTTTGAAAGCCGGGGGATTGAAATGTTGGTTCCTGCCCCGCCCCAGCGGCAGGAGCTTGACCGGGTCATCTGGAGCGAGCTGTCGCATGGCCTCGTGCGACCAGGATCCCGCCTGGCCGTCATCCATATGATGAAGGACCTCGCCCAGCAGGGCGCGGACGCCGTGATTCTCGGCTGCACCGAGTTACAGCTACTCGTGCGAGCGACCGACAGTCCGCGGCCGCTATATGACACCACCCGTATTCATGCCGAAGCGATTCTTGAGTACGCGATGCAGTGAGGTTCGAGGATGACGGGCGAACATACGCCGGATTGGGATCCCCGAGCCGAAGACGTCTTGCGCGATCAACGCGCCGCGTACGACGCTATGCGCGAAACTTGTCCTGTTGCCTACAGCCGCCTCCTGGAGTGGTCGATCTTTCGGCATAAAGACGTGCTGCGGGTACTGCGCGATCACGAGACCTTCAGTAATGTCGTTTCCACGCATCTGTCGGCGCCCAACGGCATGGATCCGCCGGAGCATACCGTCTACCGGCGCGTCATCGAGCCGTATTTCGCTCCGGATAAAATGCAGGCGTTCGCACCGGGCTGCCGCGTGATCGCCGCCGAACTGGTCGAGCGCGGGCTCGCGGGGGCCGAGATCGAGTGCATGAGCGCCCTCGCTCGACCGTTTGCGGTGCGCGTGCAGTGCGCATTCCTCGGCTGGCCGGCGACGCTCGAGGAGCCGTTAATCGAGTGGACTCAGCGCAATCGCGAAGCTACGCGGGCTCAAGACCGCGAAGCGCTCGCCCAGCTTGCCCGGCAATTTGAGGGCGTCATCGACGATCAATTGGAACGACGCCAGCAGTCGCAGGCAGGCCCGCACGAGGACGTCACCGCCGCGCTGATGTACGAGCGGGTATGGGACCGCCCGCTGAGCAATGAAGAGATTGCCAGCATCCTGCGGAACTGGACCGTCGGAGAGATCGGCACCATCGCCTCGTCGATCGGCATTCTCATACATTTCGTAAGCACAGAGCCGAAATTGCAGGCTCGGCTTCGCGCTGAGCCCGCCTTGCTGCCCAGGGCGATCGATGAAATCCTTCGCCTGGACGGGCCCTTGATAGCCAATCGGCGGATCGCCAAGCGATCTGTCGTGCTTGGAGGTCGCCAGATCGCCGCTGGCGAGCGTCTATCGCTCATGTGGATCGCGGCCAATCGCGACGCCGCGGTTTTTGATAGTCCTTACGAATTCCGCTGGGACCGCGACCCCGCCAAGAATCTGCTTTATGGCGCGGGGATTCACGTCTGCCCAGGCGCCCCGCTGGCTCGGTTGGAACTGCAAATTTTCTTAGAAGAATTGCTTGGCCGCGCGGCGGAGCTACGCATCGATTACGACCGCCCGGCCATAAGGGGTCGATATCCGGGGGCAGGCTATGAGCAGTTATACATAGGACTGCCGGAGCGGACGTAAAAACGAAGTTGAAGAATTGCCTCTACGCGACCCGCGAGGCGAAGGCCGGACCTGATTAGCAGCCGGTCCAAGCCGTCACCCAGCGCCGCCAGCCCGCGCAATGGAACGACCCGCTGTGTACAACCGGCTGCCATTCAATGTCCGGTAAGATAACCGCCTCGCAATAGCCGAGCGCTGACAGCATCGCAGTGCAGAAGCGGAGGGCATGGGACTCGAACCCACAACCGGTTGCCCGGCACCTGAATTCCAATCAAGGGCAAACCGGCGAAAACGCCGGGAAAACCGGCAATTCACCGGGAAGCGCAGCGCGTGGCGCAGCAGTTGATGCAGCAAATGGCCCGCTAACGAGCGACGCAGCGGACTGCGTGGAAGGGCAGGGCGGGGCTGCGGCGGCCGCCGGCGATGCCGACCTGGCGCTGCTGAACCAGCGCTGGCCGCGACTGCCCGAGGCGATTCGCATGGCGATCGTGGCGCTGGCGCGGACGGCTGATTGAACGGCCCGCCTCCGCGGCATTTGGCGGGCAGCACTCTCGC
>JADLBW010000125.1 GCA_020847515.1 Pirellulales bacterium
GAGGGGAGCGATGCAGCGACGTGAATTACTTCAACTGGGGGCGGCGGCCGGGTCGGTGGCAGCGGCGGGGGCGCTGGGCGCTGCTACGGCCGGCGCTGAAGGGCAAGGCGGCGCGGCGACCGACGGCGGGGCGGCGGGCGGTAAGTTCAAGCTGAAGTATGGGCCGCATCCGGGGATGTTTGAGAACTCGGCGGGGAAGGATTACCTCGACGAGCTGCGGTATGTGGCCGACCAGGGGTTCACGGCGTGGGAGGACAACGGCCTGAAGGGGCAGTCGCCCGAGATGCAGGAGAAGATCGGGCGGACGCTCGACGAGCTGGGGATGACGATGGGGGTGTTCGTGGCCCATGGGGATTTCCATGCGCGGGCGTTCGTGCAGACGGATAAAGACGCGCGGGATCGCGTAGTGCAGAACGTGAAAGACAGCGTGGAGGTGGCCAAGCGGGTCGGCGCCAAGTGGATGACCGTGGTGCCGGACCTGTACGACCCGAACATGGAGTGGGGCTTTCAGACGGCCAACTGCATCGACCTGTTGCGGCGGTGCGCCGAGGCGTTCGAGCCGCACGGGCTGGTGATGGTGCTGGAGCCGCTGAACTGGTGGAGCGATCACCCAGGGCTGTTTTTGCACAAGATCCCGCAGGCGTATGAGATCTGCCGGGCGGTCGACAGCCCGGCGTGCAAGATCCTGTTCGACATCTACCACCAGCAGATCCAGGAAGGGAACCTCATACCCAACATCGATATGGCGTGGGATGAGATCGGCTACTTCCAGACGGGGGACAACCCGGGGCGCAAGGAGCCGGGGACGGGCGAGATCAACTACCGCAACGTGTTTGCGCACATCCACTCGAAGGGCTACGAGGGCGTGCTGGGAATGGAGCACGGCAAGTCGCAGGAGGGGCGCGAGGGGGAGGCGCGCCTAGTGGCGGCGTACCGGGCGGCGGATGATTTTTGAGGGAGGACTGGCGGGCTGTGGGCTGTGGGCCGTGGGCCGTGGGCTGTGGGCTGTGGGCTGTGAGCTGTGAGCTGTGGGCTGTGAGCTGTGAGCTGTGGGCTGTGAGCTGTGAGCTGTGGGCTGTTGTTGCCCGCGAAAGGACGCGAAAAGGGCGCGAAAAGGAGAGGAGAGGTGGGCCCGCCTTGTGCCAGTTATTAGGATGCGCTGCCCGCGAATCACGCGAATGGGTGCGAATGAGAGGGGGCGCCGCGGCGTACCAAGAGCGATTTGAAGGCTCTCCTCCCCTGTGCGGCGTGGGGACAGGTTGGGTGAGGGGCGAAATCTTCCAGCGATTGCTATCCCTCCCCTAGCCCCTCCCTTCGAGGAGGGGGAGTGTGAGAGGATTTCTGACGACGCTATTCGCGTTCATTTGCGCGATTCGCGGGCGTTTTCGTTGTTGCGATCGCGCTCAGCTTTTCTTTTCTTCGAGCTGGTCGATGACCTTGAGGACCTGTTCGGCGTCTTTGGTGGCGTCGACTTTGGCGTTCTTGTAGGCGATCTTGCCGTCGCGGTCGATGACGAACGTCCAGCGCTCGGTGACGATGCTGGGGGCGGCGGCCAGGAGCTTGACGCCGAAGGCCTTGGCGATCTTGCCGTCGGGGTCGGCCAGGAGGGTGAAGTTGAGGTCTTCCTTCTCCTTGAATTGCTGGTGGCTTTCGACCGTGTCGCCGCTGACGCCCAGGACCTCGACCTCCTTGTCGGCGAACTTATCCTTGAGGTCGCGGTAGCTGCAGGCCTGCTTGGTGCAGCCGCTGGTCATGTCCTTAGGGTAGAAGTAGACCACGAGGATCTTCTTGCCGACGTGTTCCTGGGACTTCCAGGCCTTGCCTTCGTCGGTTTGGGCGGCGAACTTGGGGGCCTTGTCGCCGGGCTCGAGGTTGACGGGCTTCGACTCGTCGGCGTGGAGCATTGCGGGGAGCAGGCCGAGGGCGACGGCGGCAAGCAGCGGGCGGAGCATGGCGGGCCTCCAAGAGCGAGTGGGTATCGGTCCAGGGCGAGTGCTACGGCCGCCATGGTAGGACGGCGCGGGGCAAAATATATAGTCTTTCGATCGTGCGGGCACGCGAATTGCCGATGTCGCCGGGGCTTGCGGGGCGAGGGGGGCGGCGGCCGGCAATGGGGGGCTCGTTGGGGGACGGGTTCGATGAGGTCGAATCAAGGGGGCGGAGGGCTGCCCGACTATGCCGAGCGACTTGATGCGCTCCACCGGGCGCTGGTGGACGACTTTCGGGAGATCGTCGGGCAGTTGCCGCTCGCCGGGGGTGAGACGGTGCTCGACGCGGGGTGCGGGGACGGGTTCTTTACAGGGCTGTTGGCTGAGCGGCTGCCCAGGGGGAGGGTGATCGCGCTGGACAGCTCGCCGGCGTATTTGAAGGCGGCTCGGGGGCGGCTGTCGAACGAGATCGCTGCGGGGCGGGTGACCATCGTAGAGGGCGACGTCAATCGGCTGCCGGCGGATGCCGGGAGCCTGGACGGCGTCTGGTCGGCCCATAGCATGCAGAGCTACCCGCACATCCCGCGCGTGCTGGAGGAGTTTCGTCGCGTGCTTAAGCGGGGCGGCTTGTTGGCGGTGCTCGAGACCGACAACCTGCACTCGCTGATGCTTTCGTGGCCGCCGGACATCGAGCTGGCCCTGCGGCAGGCGGAGCACCGGGAGATTGGCGACGAGGATAGCTACCTGGGGACGTACTTTCCGCGGTTCGCCCATCGGCTGCTATCGGGGGCGGGGTTCGCGGGGGTGTCGCGGCGGTATGCGCTGGTGAGCCGCCTCGGCCCGGCGCGGGAGGCGCTGGAGCGTTACGTCGAGCTGTACCTTCAGAACCTGCTGCAGCAGCATAGCGAGCGAATCGACCCCGCCCGGCGGGGGCGGCTGGCGGAAATCGCGTCGCGGGAGTCGCCGCGGTTTCTGCCGCGGCAGGAGGACTTCTTCTTCGGGTCGCTGCAGACGCTGATCGTGTCGCGGCGGTGAGCTGTGGGCTGTGGGGTGTGAGCTGTGAGCTGTGGGCTGTGGGCTGGTGGGGGCGAATGGGGCGTGTTTCCGACTTACTGCCAGCCGGCGGTTGGCGGCCGGGCGGGGGTGATTAGCCGCGCCGTTCTCGATACAGCGCGGGGGGCCGCCCTGCCCTGTCGATCGTGGCGGGGGCGGCGTGGTCGGGCGGGGCGTTCGCTTTTGCACAGAAGCGCGCGAAATGGGTCAGGTCGCCGCGGAAAGAGGGCGGGACCTGCCTGGAGGAGCGCTGGAATGGCCAGGAATTGCCGCAATTTCCTGCCATTTGAAGCGGTAGGCAACGGCGGGTGTTTCGCGTAAATTGAGCGGCCAAACGGACTCTCGCCGGTGCTGGCGGGAGGTTGTGACTATGCTGCTCCACGGCCTCAGCGAAGCGGTCGCTGTGGCGTATCTAGGCGACGCCCCACGACGGTTTGGGCGTGCGCATTCGACAGTAATGTAGGAAAGGACCCTGGGGATGCTCTTTAAGTACTCGGGCGCTTGGGCGCCGACGGTTGCCGCGGATCGAGGCGCGCCTGCGGGCGTGGGCTGGCCGTCGGGGGTCGTCAAGCGGATGGCGCTGGCGGCGGCGCTGGTGCTGCTCAACTCCGCGCCGCTGATGGCGAGCGAAGCGGACCTGGCGATCCCGGATCTGCATGCGGGGCACTTCGATATCTTCGGGACGCAGATTTCGGCCTTCAACCTGCTGCTGTACGGTGCGCTGGTGATTTTCGGCACGCTGGGGATCAGCCTGTTTCTGCGGACGCAGATTGCGGCGTTGCCGGCGCACCAGTCGATGCTCGACGTGGCCGAGGTGATCTTCCAGACCTGCAAGACGTATCTCATCCAGCAGGGGAAGTTCCTGTTGATGTTGTTCGTGCTGATCGGCGGGGCGATGACGTACTACTTCATCGGCCTGAAGGGGGAGCCGCCGCGGACGGCGGCGCTGGTGCTGCTGTTTTCGATCGTCGGGATGGCGGGGTCGTACGCGGTGGCGTGGTACGGCATCCGGCTCAACACGTACGCCAACGCGCGGACGGCGTTCGCTTCGCTGCGGGGCGAGCCGTGGGACGTGGTGAACATTCCGCTGCGCGCCGGGATGTCGATCGGCCTGTTTTTGATTTCGCTCGAGCTGGTGATGATGGTCGTGATCCTGCTGTTCGTGCGGCGGGACATCGTGGGCTACTGCTTTCTGGGGTTTGCGATCGGCGAGTCGCTGGGGGCGTCGGCGCTGCGGATCGCCGGCGGCATTTTTACGAAGATCGCCGACATCGGCTCGGACCTGATGAAGATCGTCTTCAACGTCAAGGAAGACGACCCGCGGAACCCGGGCGTGATCGCCGACTGCACGGGGGACAACGCGGGCGACTCGGTGGGCCCGACGGCCGACGGGTTCGAGACCTACGGCGTGACGGGGGTGGCGCTGATCTCGTTCATTTCGTTGGCGGTGATGACGCTGACGCCGCAGGGCCGCATGATTGCTAACGAGGACCTGCAGGCGAGGCTGATCGTGTGGATTTTCGCGATGCGGTTCCTGATGGACTTCATGTCGGGGGTCAGCTACTTCGTGAACCAGGCGATTTCCGACGCGCAGTATCGAGGCAAGAAGGACTTTAACTTCGAAGCGCCGCTGACGCGGCTGATCTGGATCGCGTCGATCCTGTGCATCACGACGTCGTTCGGCATGAGCTGGCTGCTGTTGAAGGGTCTGGCCGTGCCGAACGTATCGGCCGACATTACGCATAACCTGTGGTGGCAACTGGCGACGATCATCAGTTGCGGGACGCTGGCGGCGGTGCTGATTCCGGAATTCACCAAGGTGTTCACCAGTTCGCATTCGAAGCACGTGCACGAGATCGTGACCGCTTCGCGCGAGGGGGGCACGTCGCTGACGATCCTGTCGGGGCTGGTGGCAGGCAACTTCAGCGCGTTCTGGAAGGGGACGCTGATCGCGGGGCTGATGGCGGGGGCGTTCTTCGTCAGCCAGCAGGGGCTGGACGAGGTGATGAAGGTGCAGTTGCACCAGCCGCGGTCGCTGGCGCTGGAACGGCTGGACGGGCCGACGCGCGACAAAATCGAGCGCGAGCTGGAGGCGTCGCGGGAAGAGATCGCCGGCTTGCCGGCGGAAGAAGCCGCCCAGCGGCGGCCGACCTCCGAGACGCTCAGCGGCCTGGACGAGGCGACGCGGACGCGGATCGAAGAAGACCTGTCGCAGGTCGACCTGGTGGGCGTGGGATCGATCTTCGCCTTCGGCCTGGTGGCGTTCGGGTTTTTGTGCATGGGGCCGGTGAATATCGCGGTGGACAGCTACGGCCCGGTGACGGACAACGCGCAGTCGATCTTCGAGCTGGCGCAGACCGAGAGCATTCCGGGGGTGAAGGAGCAGATCAAGCGGGACTTCGGCTTCGAGCCCGACTTCGAGATGGGCAAGCACTACCTGGAGGCGAACGACTCGGCGGGCAATACGTTCAAGGCGACGGCCAAGCCGGTGCTGATCGGGACGGCGGTGGTCGGCGCCACGACGATGATCTTCGCGATCATCCTGCTGCTGGGCAAGAAAGGGCTGCTGCAGCTCAGCCTGACCGACGCGCCGGTGCTATTGGGCTTTATGTGCGGCGGGGCGGTGGTGTTCTGGTTCTGCGGGGCCTCGATGCAGGCGGTGACGACCGGGGCCTATCGGGCCGTGGAATTCATCAAGAAGAACATGAACCTCAACAAGGCGGCGGCGGACATCGAGGATTCCAAGACAGTGGTGCGGATCTGCACGCAGTACGCGCAGGCGGGGATGTGGAACATCTTCATCGCCCTGATGGCGGTGACGCTGGCGTTCGCGTTCTTCGATCCGAACTTCTTCGTCGCGTACCTGGTGTCGATCGCGGTGTTCGGGCTGTTCCAGGCGATCTACATGGCGAACGCCGGCGGGGCCTGGGACAACGCCAAGAAGCTGGTGGAGGTCGATTTGAAAGAGAAGGGGACCGACCTGCACGCGGCCACAGTGGTCGGCGACACGGTGGGCGATCCGTTCAAGGACACCACGTCAGTGGCGCTCAATCCGATCATCAAGTTCTCGACGCTGTTCGGGCTGCTGGCGGTCGAGATCGCCGTCGAGATGAAACAGTCGGCCCATGTCCACAACACCCGCGATATCACGCTGTACCTTGGGGCCGGCATGCTGGCGATCGCGCTAATTTTCATCTGGCGGTCGTTCTACTCGATGCGGATTCCGAAGGTCTAAGCGCGGGCGTTCGCGCCGCAGCCTGCGGACCAAGCTACCCCTAACCCTCGCAGCCCCGACCCCGGTCGGGGCTTTTTTGTTGGATTGGGGAGAAGGCGCCGTGGCGGCGCGGGGGCGTTCAAGTCGCTTCAGCCGGTAAAGTCGCCTTCGACTTTACCGTGGCAGAGGCGGCGGCTAACGCCGGAACTCAGTTGCGACGAATGTACCGATAGCGCGTCCTCGGTGGGCGCGGCGAGATCGGCGGTGCTCGGGATGCGGGTAGCGATATGGTTCTGCGCGAACTGGCGGCGGCGATTGCGATTGGATGCGCGGTAGGCGCCTCGGCGGGGGCCGCGGAGAAGCAGGCCCCTCAGCCGGTGCAGCCGATCGACAGCGTACCCTGGCTGGAGGGGACGGCTTCGATGGGGTTTGGCGCGCTCGACAGCGTGGCAAACTCCCAGGCGGCCCCAGGGGGACAACTCGTCGGCCCGGCAGGGTCAGGGACCGCATCGTCTCCGCCGCCGGCGGCGGCTCAAGCCTCGGCGGCCAAGCCCAATCCGTGCGCGCAGTCGCACAAAGGGGTGTTCTATAACAACGACTTCAGCTATCTGAAGGAGGGCGGGGCGGGCTGCTGCCTGGGCGATTGCCTGAAGCTGATGCCGGTGGCCGGGGGCGACTGGGGCACGCTGGACGTCGGCGGCCAGCTTCGCGAGCGGTATCACCACGAAGAGGGGATGGGTCAGGACGTGGCCGGGCCGGGCGCGGGGCGGTTCCAGTTCAACAACCATGACTTTGTGCTGACGCGGCTGCGGCTGTACGCGAACTGGAAGATCAGCGATCGGGTGCGGATCTACCAGGAGGGCATCTTCGCCGACGTTTCGGACGACGGGGGGACGTATTTGCCGCGCTTGATCGATCGCAACTACGGCGACTTTTTGAATTTGTTCGCGGACGTGACGGTCGTCGACGGCGCGGTGCTGCGGGTCGGGCGGCAGGAACTGCTGTACGGCGCCGAGCGGCTGGTGTCGCCGCTGGATTGGGCGAACACCCGCCGCACGTTCGACGGGGCCCGCGTGCTGTTGAAGGGGGACGACTGGACGAGCGACGGGTTCTATACGTATGTCGTCCCGGTGGATCCCAACGACCTGGACGAGCCGGACTATAACCAGTCGTTCTACGGCCTTTACAATTCGTACACGGGGATCGAAGACCTGACGGTCGACGCGTACTACCTCGGGTACGAGAACGAGACGACCTCGCTCGCGCCCAGCGGGCAGGGAGATTTCTCGATCCATACGCTGGGACTGCGGCTGAACGCTGCGCTCACGGAGAGCTGGCTGTTCGAGTGCGAAGGGGGCCCGCAGTTCGGCCGCCAGAGCGGGCTGGCGCTCGATCACGAAGCGGCGTTTGGGACCGTGGGCATCGGCCGCAAGCTAGGCGACCTGCTGCCGTGGTCGCCGACGTTGTGGGGGTACTACGATTACGCCTCGGGCAATAACGTGGGGGGCGACTTCAACCGGTTCAATCAGCTCTTTCCGCTGGGGCACAAGTACTTCGGCTTCATCGACGCGGTGCAGCGATCGAACATCGAGGCGCCGAACGTGCTGTTGACGGCGACGCCGGCCAAGGACTGGACGCTGCTGGCGTGGTACTGGCACTTCATGGCGAACCAGGAGAATGACATTGTGCCGTCGATTGGGGGCACGCCGCCGCAGAGTGCGACGAGCAAGGACCTTGGCGACGAGCTGGACTTGACCGTGCGGTACAACATCGCGCCGCGGTCGAACGTGCTGGTAGGCTGGTCGCACTTTTGGCGGGGCAACAAGATTCTGGCGCCGAACGACGCGGACTTTCTGTATTCGCAGTGGGAGCTGAACTTCTAGCGGGGCGAGTTCTGTACAGGGACGCATCGCTGAAGGCCGAGCACTTCGGTCCCGTGCGGGCACTGTGATATTAGCCCCGCGTTTTATTGACGGCTGGACCGCTCAAGAATCTTTGCGCCCCGGGCCGCTGGACGGGGGCCGCGTGCCCTTGGGGTAGACTCTGTGTTGATGGAAAGCGACCCCCGGCCAGAGGGCGGGGCTGCATTCGCTGAGTCAGGTGCTGGGGTATTGTTGCGCCGCCCCGGCCGGGGCGGCGGGACGGCAGCGGCGGCGGGGCGGCGGTGCCTTCTCCGCACTGGCGGGACGCCAGTGGCACCCGGCACCCGGGGCGGCGGTACCTTCTTCGCACTGGCGGGACGCCAGTGGCACCCGGCGGCGGTACCTTCGTCGCACTGGCGGGACGCCAGTGGCACCCGGCGTCCGGTGCGGTTTTACGCTTGTGGGTCGGGCGGTTGGGTTTCGGCGGGGTTGTCGCCGGCGTCGTTGGGCGGCGGGGCGCCTTCGTCGGCGGGGGTCGTGGAGGGGGCGGGCGGGGCCTTGTCGGGGGGGGTTACGCCTTGGACCGGTTCGATCGGGCGCTCGGCGGGGGGCGCTTCGGGGGCGCGGAGCTTGAGGGCGGCGACCTGGGCCTGGCGGCTGTAATCGACCGACTCGCCGAGGATGCGGGCCGCCTCCTGGTCGGCGTGGAACCCCAGGGAGTTCTCGCTGTTGATGAAGTCGAGCCGCCACATCGATTTGCGCTGCAGGTCGAAGATCGGCTGGAGCTGGTCGTCGGTGGCGCCGGCGGCCTGGGCGTCGCGGATGGCGTCGAGCATGTCGGTCATGGCGCTGGCGGCAACCTTCACGAGGCCGGTGGTGCGGCGCTGGATCGTGACGACCTTCTCGCGGAGCTCGTCCTCGGGGACGTTGTGGCAGGTCTGGCAGGCGTGGTTGATGTTCAGCAGCGGGCTGCGGACCCAGTGGCTGCTGACCTTGCGGGCGCCTTGGCGCTCGTAGGGCATGTGGCAATCGGCGCAGGAGACGCCGCTGCGGGCGTGAACGCCCTGGCTCCAGAGCTCGAACTCAGGGTGCTGGGCCTTGTAGACCTTGGCGCCGGTCTCGCCGTGTTGCCAGTCGTAGAAGGAGGAGCCGTCGGGGAACTTGTGCGAGTCGTAGTCGGCTTCGAGTTGCTCGACCTTCAATCCCGTGCTCCAGGGGAAGAATAAGGTCTCCTTCGGGCCGCAATAGTCCTCGACATGGCACTGGGCGCAGACGAAGGAGCGTAATTCCTGGCGGCTGGCGTCGACATTGGGGTCGTAGGGCGGTTTGTCTTTGCGGCGGTCTTTGCGCCAGCGTTCGACGCTCGGGAGGTGGGGCACGCGGTCGCTGCTGGCGGCCAGAGCGGCGATGGCATTGACGAACCCGGGCCGGGTGACGCGGACGCGCATCGACTGGGGATCGTGGCAGTCGATGCAGCTTACCGGGTGGGCCTCGCCGAGGTTATGGGGATCGGACGGGCCGTCGGGGGCTTGCTTGCCGTCGTTCGGTTGCTTGCTGTCGGCAGCGCCATCGGCCGGCGGGGGGGCATCGGCCTGGTTGGCGGGCGTCGGAGGCTTCGTACTGGAGCCGCCGGGGAAGAGGGGGTTGGCCTCGCCGGGGGTGCCGTCGGGGGTCTTGAGCAGTTCGGCGTGGGCGGCGGCGTAGTCCATGGCCGAGGCGAGCTTAAAGCCTTCCATGACGGCCGGCCAGTTGAAGCTGGCGGTCAGGGCGGCGGCGTCGGCAGGCTGGCCTTTCGCCTCCAGGCCGAGCCGACGGTAGGTCGGGATAATCGAGGCATGGCAATGGAGGCAGGCGCCGGGCTGGGGGCGCTTGGTCACGCGTTCGGTAACTTCCTGATCGAAAAGCATATAGGCGTGTCCGCGGGCCTCGCGATAGTCGAGACTGAAGGCGTAGCCGGCGTAGAGCCGCCGCAGCCAGGGCTGCTTTTCGAGTTTGCTGGCGGGCATGGCGCTGGAACCGCCGTACTCGGTTTCGACGTCGTCGACGGTGCGGCGATAGGTATCGAACTCCGAGGGCCAGTTGACGCCCCAGGGGACGGGGTCGGTGCTGGTTTCGTCGACCTCGACGAGGCGGACGAAGGGAGTGCGGGCTTCCTGCTTGTGCTCGAAGATCGATACCAGAAGGGCAACCAGGCCGAAGGCGCCGACGGCGACTAAGGCGAACAGGGCGACCCAGAGCCCTATGCGCCGGCGCGGGGGCGCGGGGGCGACGTTGGGTTCTGCGGGGGCCGGTTCAGGAGGATTCGGGGGCGTCATGATCGTCTCGCTTCCGGGGGCGCCGGTTAATCGAGGGCGCTAGTCATCGCCAGCGTCAGCGCAGGGCGTGCCCGACGTCGCTATGGCAGCGGGCGCAGTGCATCGACTCGACGCCCTGGCCGCTGGGGAGCATCTGATGGACGACTTCGGCGTGGCAATGCAGACAGGCGCCTTGGGTGACCTGGCGGTTACGGGGTTTGATTTGGATCGGCTCGTGGAAGTTCTGCAGGGTGAAGGCAAGCGAATGGAAGAAGCCGTTGTCGCCCTTGGTGACCCATTTGCCGATCGGATGGTGGGGCAGATGGCAGTCGTTGCAGACGGCGACGTGGCGATGGCTGGAGTTCTGCCAGGAATCGTAATGGTCCTGCATGACGTGGCAGTTGACGCAGGCGGCGGGGTCGCTGGAGAGGTAGCTCCAGCCCTTGCCGTAGCCGAAGGTAAAGGCCCCGATGCCCGCCAGAATGCCGAACATCACGACCAGCGAGGCGGCAAGAAGGGTCGCGCGCGAAAAACGGCGACGAGGCCGGGCGAGGGCTTTGGCGTTCAACGGTGGGTCGAGATCCACCTATGCCTCCGCGTGCTGCGAATGTGACCGGAAGGACCGGCCAGGAGACGCTCCGCAACGGGCTTCCGCGAGGCCGCTAGCGCGGGCCCGACAGAGCCGCCGTGATTGTGACGCGGCGGTGGCGGGTATTCAAGTGCGAATGCCGCCGGCCCGCGGTAAGACGCGACGGCATCGACACCGGGCGTGGTTGGAGTATGTTGCAGGTTGATTTCGCCCTTGCGCGGCGGAGGGGCGTCGGCGCCGGGGTCGCCGGGCGGAGGGTGGCCAGCTCGGACAAGTCCTGCCGCAGCCTGGCGACGGCAAGCTCTTTGGCTTTGGCCTCGACTTCGACGGTGATCGTCCGGTTCAACCAGCAGGCGGGAAAGTCGGCGGGGTCGATATAGTCGTGATGTCGCCGGCAGTTCGGGCCGCGCCAACCCTCTTTCGGGCTGGAGACGTGGAACAGCGGCTCGCGGTTCCAGGTAGCGATCGCCGCTTCGGTCGCCTCTGCGACGGAGAGTTCGTCTGGATGGCAGCGGTGATGGTGGACGTCGTAGACCAGGGGCACGCCCTCGCGTCGGCATAGGGGCAACAGGCGGGCGACGTGAAAGATCTTGTCGTCGTTTTCGAGGGTGAGCCGCTGGCGCGCCGGAGGCGACAGCCGCTGGAGATTTCTGGCGAGCCGATCGAGGGCCTGGCTTGGCTGGCCGTACGCGCCGCCGGCGTGAACGTTGACGACGTCGGCGCCGATCCACGCGGCGACTGTCGCCTGGTATTCGATCTCGGCGATCGAGGAGTCGACGACGTCGGCGCGGGGCGAACTAAGAACCACGAACTGGTCGGGGTGAAAGGACAATCGCAGGCCGACTCTCCGGGCCAAGGCGCCGCACTGCTCGAATTGCGCGCGGATCGCCGCGCCGTCGGGCAGGTCTTCCAGCCGATAGGCGAACTGCGGGTGCGTCGCCAGGGGAAGGATCCCGCTGCCGGCGCGAAACGAGCCGATGCCGCGACGCGCGCAGCATTCGATCGCGGCGCGGAGGGCCTGGGCATTGTGGCGGCAGAGCTCAGCGAGCTTGTTGGCCCGTGCGGCGGGTTCAAGCGGGCGGCAGGCGGCGGCCGTGGCGGTGCGAAATCGGATCGGCTCGTCGACAAACAGGCAGCAGAGCCCGAGGCGCAAGCCGGTTGACGGTGGCTCGTTGACCGGCGATTGGGAGGGGCGAAGTTCCACTGGACTTTCTGTGCCCGATCAGAGCTTCGGCTGGCTGAGCTGAGGGCGCTCTACGAACGCGACCTCATAGACCTCGCGGCCGCCGCGGACGAATTCGAGGCCGCCGGTATGGGCGCCTGTTGCAGGGTCTACCAGGGCGACGCCCGCCTGGAGTCGGGACCAGCGAGCGCGAACCGGGGGTGCGTCGAGGATGTGGCGGCGCCGGATGCGCGATAAGCCGACCGCGGCGCGGCCGCCGGCGAAGGCCAGGCCGCGGGTGAAGCCGGGTAGCGAGGCGATGGCGCGCTGGCGACGTGCGCCGGGGTTCAGCGAGCAGAGAATCCCCTCGCCGGAGTTGCAGAACCACCAGCAGCCGTCGTGCCAGCGGGGGGAATGGGGCATGCAAAGCCCGTCGAGCGCGAGGCGGCCGCGGCGGACGTCGATCAGGACGCCGCTGGTGAAGCGATTGCCGTCGCGCCAGGCGGCCGGGGCGTCGCTGGGGCAGAAGGCGGTCGCCATGGCGAGCCGGCCGTCGCGCACGCCGACGCCGTTGAGATGGCAAGCGTCGCGGGGCGAGGGTTGTGCGATGAACCACGGTTGCCAGGCGCGGACGAAGCGCACGCGCTGGCTGGGGCGGGCGATGCAATTGAAACGGGTGTTGGCGAACAACAGGCCGCGTCGATCCAGCGCCAAGTCGTGGGCGTCGAGCCGCCCGGTGGGATAGCAGCGGAGGAGCTGAGGTTCGAACGACTCGGAATAGGATCGCAGCGGCTGGGGCTCGTCGACGGACGATTGTGGGAGCGCGGCTTGTTGCGAAGGGCAGTTCGAACTGGCGGGTTCAATCCCTTCCCTAGCCCCTCCCTTCGAGGGAGGGGGATCGGAGACCGCGCCGAGGCGGTAGAGGCAGATGTACTGCTGCAAGGCGATGGCCAGGCAGTCGCCCATTACGGCCAGGCCCATGGGGCGGGGCAGCTTCCAGAAGGTGGCGCGGAGGGCGCCGTCGCAGGCGGAGAAGAAGGCCACCTTGCCGGAATTGTAGGTGCTCGCGGCGAGGGCGCCCTGCGCGGCGGCGAGCCAATCGATGAAGTCGCCGTAGGGGCGCAGCTCGATCGGTTCGGCGGGGAGCAGCGTCGGCGGCGGCGGGAGGGGGCGGGGAGTGGGAGTCGGCACACGAGGCTCGCCGAGGAAGTGGTAACGGGCGGCGGAGGTATTGTAGAGGTTTGAGTCTGGTTGTGCTGGGCGTTTTCGCGAGTTGCGCCGGCGGTTGCATGAGGAAGGGGATTGCCCGCGAAACGCGCGAAAGAACGCGCACAGAGAGTGAGTTGCTGAGCGGGGAAGATGCCTCGCAGAGGCGCGGAGGCGCGGAGAAATACTAAAAAAGTTGGAATAAGGACGGCAGTGTTTGTGCTGTGGATGTGAGTGATATGGCCGAGGGCCAACGGGTGAAAGCGGTAAGCGCCGCGATAGACAAGATGCGGATTCAAAACGCTTCTGCCCTGTGGGGCGAGGTTGGGTGTGGGGCAGATGTTGCCGCGGGTTCAATCCGTCCCCTAGCCCCTCCCGAGCGAGGGAGGGGGATTTGAAACGGCTCCTATTACGCACGGCTTTACAAATCCCTCTACGCCGCTGCGCCTCTACGCCTCTGCGAGAGACCTCTGACTGGCCTCGCCGCATGCGGAGGCGTCAGTAGACCGTGTGGCCGCCGTTGACGGCGATGGTTTGGCCGGTGACGAAGGCGGCGGCGTCGCTGGCCAGGTAGACGCAGGCGGCGGCGACGTCGGCGGGGGTTCCCCAGCGGGCGGCGGGGACCTCGGCGAGGTAGGCGTCGAGACTCTCCTGCGGCTCATCGGCGTGGCGCTGGACGGGTATCCAGCCGGGCGCGACCATGTTGACGGTGACGCCGTGCGGCGCCAGTTCGCGGGCGGTGCTGCGGGCGAGGCCGGTCTGACCGCCCTTGGCGGCGACGTAGGCGGAGAACTGCGGCACGCCGAGGGCGAAGACCTCGCTGGTGATGTGGATAATGCGGCCCCACCGCTGGCGCTTCATGTGCGGGAGGCAGGCCCGCATGAGGAGCACGGGACTTTTTACGAAGAAGTCGTGCATCCGCTCGAAGAACGCCCAGTCGTACTCGTCGAACGGCAACTGCGGCTGGGGGCAGGTGGCGTTGACGACCAGGACGTCGATGGGTCCGAGCTCTTCATTGACGATGGAGCAGATGGCGTCCACGGCGGCGGCGTCGGTGACGTCGCCGCCGACCAGGCACGAGCGGGCCGAGAGGGTCTGCAACTGGGCGAAGGCGGCTTCGGCCGTCGGGCGGTCGTTGGCGTAGTTCATGGCGACGGCGGCGCCGGCGCGGGCGAGGTCCAGGGCGATCTGCCGTCCCAGGCCGCGGGAGCTGCCGGTGACGAGCGCGACGCGGCCGTCGAGGGCGAAGGGAGAGGCGGAGTTCATGGTCGGCTATGCGAGAAATAGTTGGCCGCAGATAGGCGCAAGAGACGCGAAGTGGCGATCAGGCGATCGGTTGATTTGGGAGCTTGCGATCCGGTTTGCACTAGCAGGCCTGCGGCTTGCCGAGTATTCAGCCCCCCTCCCTAGCCCTCCCCACGAGGGGGAGGGGACCGGAGGAGGGGGAGGGGACCGGAGGAGCGGGGGGGACCGGAGGGGCGGGGAGGGGGCCGGGGAGCGCTTCGAGTTACTTGATTTCGAGAGTTGAGCGAGGGGCGATCCTCGCTTGGCGTTTCAATCCCTCTCCTGGCCCCTTCCTTCGAGGGAGGGGGATGTGGCATCCTAATTCTTTGTTTGCGATTCTGGCGCCTTTTTGCGGCTACCGTTGCATGGTTATCCGCCCGCGATTCAGGCCATGATTTGCTTGATCGGTTCGACCGGTTCGACGCCGACGAGTTTCTGGTCGAGGCCGCGGAAGAAGTAGCTGAGGTTGTTGGGGTCGAGGCCCATCAGGGCGAGGGTCGTGGCGTGGAGCCGCTTGACGTGCATCGGCTGCTCGACGGCGCGGGCGCCGAGCTCGTCGGTGCTGCCGAGGCTGACGCCTCCCTTGATGCCGCCGCCGGCCATCCACATGGTAAAGCCGTAGGAGTTGTGGTCGCGGCCGGCGCCGACGCCGTATTCGGCGGTGGGCTGGCGGCCGAACTCGCCGCCCCAGACGACGAGCGTCTCGTCGAGCAGGCCGCGGTCTTTGAGGTCTTTCAGCAACGCGGCGATCGGTTGATCGGTTTCGCCGGCGTGGAGCGAGTGGTTCGCTACGAGGTCGCCGTGGGCGTCCCAGTTGTCGTCGTTGTGGGCGCCGCCGGAATAGATCTGAATGAACCGGACGCCTCGCTCGACGAGGCGGCGGGCCAGGAGGCAACGGGCGCCGAAGTCGCGGGTGCGGTCGGCGTCGAGCCCGTAGAGCCGGCGAGTCGCCGCTGATTCTTGCGACAGGTCGACCGCCTCAGGGGCGTGCTGCTGCATTTGGAAGGCGAGCTCGTAGGCGGCGATGCGGGCGGCCAGTTCGTGCTGATCAGGGCGCGCGGCGGCGTGGCGGCGATTCAGGCGGGCGAGCGAGTCGAGCAGGTCGCGCTGCAGCGGCCGGGTGGCGCCGTCGTGGAGCGACAGGTCGTTGATGGGGGCGCCTTCGGGGCGGAAGATCGTGCCGGCGAAGGTGGCGGGCAGGTAGCCGCTGGCCCAGTTCTTGGCGCCGCTGATGGGTCCGCCGCGGCGGTCGAGCATCACGACGAAGCCGGGCAGGTTCTCGTTGACCGAACCGAGGCCGTAGTTGACCCAGGAGCCGAGGGCCGGGCTGCCGCTCTGCAGCTTACCGGAGTTCATCATGAGCATGGCCGAGCCGTGGATGGGGGACTCGGCGGTCATGGAGTGGAGAAAGGCGATGTCGTCGACGCACTCGGCGAGGTGCGGGAACAGGTCGCTGATCCACTTGCCGCTCTGGCCATACTGGCGGAACTTCCAACGGGGCTCGACGATGCGGCCCTGGCTTTTATGTCCGCCGCGGCCGAAGGTGGCGACGTCGACGGTGCGGCCGTCCATGCCGACCATGCGGGGCTTGTAGTCGAAGGTGTCGATGTGGCTGGGGCCGCCGTACATGAAGAGGAAGATGACGCTCTTGGCCTTGGCGGGAAGGCGCGGAGGGCGGGGGGCGAGCGGCCGGGGTTGGGGCGCGGCGGCGAAGCCGTCGGCGGCCAGGAGCGACGCGAGTGCGGCGGCGCCGAAGCCGCAGCCGGCTTCCCAGAGGAACTCGCGGCGGGTGCGGCGGCAGAAGTTGCGGGGAGCGGGCATGGGTGGTGAGCCTTAAGCTGTGGGCTGTGGGCTGTGGGCTGTGGGCTGTGGGCTGTTAGCTGTGGGCTGTGGGGAATTGATTTTTTGCGGGAACGCTAGTCGAGGTAGAGGAATTCGTTGAGGTTTTGTAGCGTGAGGCACCAGCAGCGTAAGGCTTCTTGTTGGTCGCGGTTGTGCTTTTGCTGGATCGTGGAGAGGAGTTGCAGGCCCTCGGAGATTTCTTCTTCGGCCGGAGGGCGGAGGAGCGCTAATTCCAGGGCGCGGGCGACTTGGGCTCGCGGGTCGGGGCCCGCTTCTTGGGCGACTCGCTCGGCGAGGCGGCGGGCGCTGTCGTTGGCGAACTGGCCGTTGAGCATCGCCAGCGCCTGGCCTGGCTGGGTGGTTACGAAGCGGGCTTCGCAGGGGGCGTCGACGTCCGGGAAGTCGAAGGCCGTGAGCAGCGGCGTGAGGAGCGATCGCTTGACGAAGATGTAGACGCTGCGGCGGGCCTGGTCAGGCTCGCTCGACTCGCCCCAGCCATCGCCGGGGCGGGACTGCGTGGCGAGCACCTCGGCCGACAGCTTGGGATAGATGCTGGGTCCGAACATCTGCGGGTTGAACTGGCCGCTGGCGACGATCAGGGCGTCGCGGGTTTCTTCGGCGCTGAGGCGGCGGATGTCGAACCGCCAGAAGAGGTCGTTGGTCGGGTCGGCGGCCAGCGCGCGCTGGTCGGTCGCGCTCGACATCTGGTAGGCGCTGGCGGTCATGATCAATCGGTGGAGCGGCTTGAGGCGCCACTGGTGCTCGATAAGCCAGAGGGCGAGCCAGTCGAGCAGTTCGGGATGGGTGGGCGGGACGCCCAGCTCGCCGAAATTGTTGGGCGAGCGGACGATGCCGCGGCCGAAGTGGTGCTGCCAGACTCGATTGACGATGACGCGGGCGGCGAGCATGTTTTGCGGCGAGGCGATCCACTGGGCCAGCATGCGGCGTCGGCCGGCGGAGCGGGCGTCGGCGGGAGGCTGGGGGATTTCAGGCGGGGCGTCGCCGAACAGCGCGGGGAAGCGGGGCGGGACGACCTCGCCGGGGACGTGCGGATTGCCGCGGAGCATGATGTGCGTCGGCTCGGGGCGGGGCTCGCAGCGGGCGAGCGCCAGGGCGGCCTCGGGGGCGGGCAGGTCGCGAAGTTCGCCGTTGGCCGCTTCGAGCCGACGCTTCGCGTCCTCGTAGAGCTGCCATTCCGAGACGTTGAGATACGACTGCAGCTTGTCGTTCAAGAGGGCCGCGCGGTCGGGAGTTTGGGCGATCTCCTGCTCGGCCGGGCTCATGCGGGCGATGCCGGCGTCTTCCATGGCGCGGAGTTCCTGGCGCACGGCGTCGATCTTTTCGTTCAGCTCGGCGCGGCGGCGGCGCTGGTCGGGGCTGGACATGTCCCACAGGCTGTAGCGTGCCGGGTCGCGCTCGTGGACGTCGGCGTAGGGGGTGACGTCGGCGAAGAAGGCCAGGAAGCTGTAGTAGTCGGCCTGCGAGATGGGATCGATCTTGTGATCGTGGCAACGGGCGCAGCCGATGGTGAGGCCCAGGAAGGTCTGCGACGTGGTCGAGACCAGGTCGTCCCACGCATCGTAGCGGGCTTGGAGGGGATCGGCCGGCTCGTCGTCCCAGATCCCCAGGCGATAGTAACCGGTGGCGATGACGGCGTCGTCGGCGGGGGGCTCGAGCTCGTCGCCGGCGAGTTGCTCGCGGACGAACTGGTCGTAAGGCTTGTCGTCGTTAAAGGCGCGAATGACATAGTCGCGGTACTTCCAGGCGAAGGGCTTGGCGCCGTCGCGCTCGAAGCTGTTGGTCTCGGCGTAGCGGACCAGATCGAGCCAGTGGCGGGCCCAGTGCTCGCCATAGTGGGGCGAGGCGAGCAGCTCGTCGATGAGGCGGGGCCAGGCGTCGGGCGACTGGTCGGCGAGGAACTTTTCGAGCTGCTGTGGGGTGGGCGGCAGGCCGGTAAGATTGAAATAAGCGCGGCGGGCGAGCGTGCGGCGATCGGCGCGTCGGGCGGGGGAGAGCCCAGCCTCTTCAAGCTTGGCGAGGATGAAGGCGTCGATCGGGTTCTGAGGCCAGCTCTGGTCGCGGACCGCGGGGGGCTGCTGAGGCGCCGGGGGGATGAAGGCCCAGTGCTTTTGCCAGGGGGCGCCGGCGGCGATCCACCGGCGAAACAGCGCGACCTCCTCGGGCGCGAGGGGCTTGCCTTCGGGCGGCATTCGCAGGGAGTCGTCTGTGGCGGAGACGCGGGCCACCAGCTCGCTTGCGGCCGTGTCGCCGGGGACGATGGCGTGCAGGCCGGAGTCGAGCTCGGCCAGGGCGGCGTCGGGGCGATCGAGGCGCAGGCCCCCCTCGCTGACGGTCGGCCCGTGACAGGCGAAGCAGCGGCGGGCGAGGAGGGGCTTGATTTGCTGGGCGAAGTCGACCGCTGGAGCGGCCCGAGCGGAGTACAAGGACGCGGGCGCTGCGGTCAGCAGTAGCGCCGCGAGCCGCGCGAGCGAGCGTGGGCGGGAAGAGAACGGCATGGGGACAGTTTAACTGGTACGGTGGTTGGAGTCAGCCGCGCCCCGGGGGGGAGGCGATTTGCTGGTACTCGTGCGGAGGGGTTGGGGACATGCCCACGCGGACGTGGGCATGGCACCACACAGGTCCACGCGGACGTGGGCATGGCACCACACAGGTCCACGCGGACGTGGGCATGGCACCACACAGGTCCACGCGGACGTGGACGTGGCACTACGCATGCCCACGCGGACGTGGGCATCGCACTCGCCCCTGCAGTCTGAAACACTGCGGGGAAGGCACATGCCCACGCGGACGTGGGCATGC
>JADLBW010000126.1 GCA_020847515.1 Pirellulales bacterium
GCCAAATATCCGTTTGAATTTACCGCCGACGCCGCCACAGACGAGGCCATGCTTGAAATCCGATCCGCCGGTCCGGCGGCCTTTGTCGTCGGCGGCGCCTCGCTCATGCCTGCCGACAACGTTCGCGGCATGCGGGCCGACACGCTGGCCTTGCTCAAAGAGCTCGGCGCCCCGATGTATCGCTGGCCAGGGGGCAATTTCGTCAGCGGATACGACTGGCGAGACGGCATCGGGGATCGCGATCGCCGGCCCCCGCGCAAGAACCCCGCCTGGACCGGCGTAGAACACAACGACGTCGGCGTCGATGAGTTTATCCTGTTCTGTCGCGAAGTCGGCGCGGAGCCGTTGATCACCGTCAACACCGGTTTTGGCGACGATTACTCCGCCGCGCAGGAAGTCGAATACTGCAACGGCTCGACTGATACCATTGGCGGCGGCTGGCGCGCGAAAAACGGCCGCAGCGAGCCGCATGCCGTCAAGTACTGGTGCGTCGGCAACGAGATGTACGGCGATTGGCAGCTCGGGCATATGAAACTGGATCATTATGTCCAAAAACACAATCGCGTGGCGAACGCCATGCTTAAGGCCGATCCGTCGATCAAGCTCATCGGAGTCGGCGATCTCGGCAACGGCGCCGACGGCTGGAGCGCAGGCATGCTTCGCGAGTGCCGCCGGCGCATGGACTACGTCTCCGAACACTTTTACCGCGGCCGGACTCCCTGGGGCGAGCAGACGCCAGCCGATGTGTCCCAACATGCGGCTATGCTGAAGGACGAAATCCGCAAGAAGGCCGAGGGACACCGCCGACTGCAGAAGGAACTAGGGCTGTTGCCGGGCGCTACGGTTCCGATCGCGATGGACGAGTGGAATTACTGGCATCAGGACTACCACTATGGGGAGCTGGGTTGCTCCTACGACCTGGCCGATGCGCTGGGCGTGGCCGCCGCGCTGCATGAGTACTTCCGTAATTCGGATATCATCCGCATGGCACACTATGCCCAGACGGTCAACGTCATCGGTTGTATCAAGACGACTAAGACTGGCGCCTTCTTCGACGCCACCGCCTGGCCGCTGATGCTGTACCGCAAACACTTCGGCCAGACGCCGCTGGCGGTCTCGTACCGCACGGAAAAGGCAGGGGTGGACGTAGTCGCCGCCGCCACCGAGGATGGCCAGACGCTCACGCTGGCGGTCGTCAATCCCTTCGGCGCCGCCGTTCGCGTTGCATTTGACCTGCCAGGTCTGACGCCGGGCAGCCCGGCACAGGAATGGATCGTCGGCGGGGGGAATAATCCCAGGGTAACCAACGACGTTGATCAGCAGCGGGTCAGGGCGGTGGAGCGATCGATCGATTTCGCGGGCGATTGGGAGATACCACGATTCAGCTTTGGCATTCTCCGCGTCCCGCTCTAGGGCGCCTGCTCGGCTGCGGGCCGCCTTCGATGGAGCAGGGCATTTTCTGGGTCCGCCGCCAGCGTCCGGCAGGCCTGCCCCTGCTCAGAACGCGGTCGAACCGCAAGCGGCGCTCCGTAAGTGTTTATCTCGCTTGGCGCTGCGCGCATAATTGACAGAAAGTGCAGATACTGCTAGTGTGAATTCTACGGACTGCGCCGGTTCTTATTCCTTTCGCAAGAGCGTGCGAAATCGCCGGTCGCGCCAGCGGTATTGGCGACGGCGGGCCGATTTTGCCAGGGCAGCATAGGCCTGGGTCTGCGTCTCTTTTCATCAATACCACCGGACCGGGCTTTGGTTCTAGCGGGCGACTTTTCAACTCTACCACGGGATTCGCGCACGCCCACGACCTGGTCGGGGCCCCTTTGTCGCGTTTAGGTGATCCATCAAGGAGCGTCAAACCGTTGAAGTACGCCGCTGGGCGCTGGCGGCGCTATACCGTCGTGTTCTCCTCACCCATGTATGTGCACCAGGAAACCACTGTGGAGATTTGCTAATGAGCAACATCATGCGACTTGTAGCCGTCTGCCTTGCGGCGGCGGCCGTGGTTGCGGGCGCTGCGCGCGCCCAGGCCGCCTTCGTGAACGACGATTTCTCTGACCTCGACGACACCGCCAACCCGACTTGGACGCACCTGAGCGGGCTCGTCCTTTCCACCGGCCAGACCTGGGACGCGTCAACCGGCCAATACCATCTGCAGGCCCCCAACAATGGCTTCGCCTTGGGCAACAACGGCCAATTGGGCTTTGTTGGCAGCTACACCGGACCCAGCTTCAGCGACGTCCGCGTCAGCGCCGATTTCGTGCAGAATGAAACCGGCGCCGCATTTGGCCTCGCGGCGCGGCTGGACGGCAATAACGCCGTCAACGCCCTCAAAGGATACGGTTACGCCTACGAACCATTTAACGGCGAGATGGTGCTCTATCGCATCACGGGCGCCTCGCTGAATGATCTCGGCGCGCAGGCCGTCGCTCTCGATTTTGTCAACAAGGACTACACGTTCGTCCTGGAGATCGTCGGCAATCAGTTGCACGGCCAGGTGTTCGAGGTCGGCGGCGGCATGGTCGCTGAACGATTCGCCAGCGACTCCAGTTATGCCAGCGGCTACTCGGGCGTCTTCGGCTACAGTGCGGTCGTCGCCGGCGTGCCGACTGATTACACGATCGACAACTTCCGCGCCGGCATTCCTGAGCCAGCCGCGGGGGCCCTCATGACGCTGGCTGCGGCCTGCGCGTTCATTGCCCGTCGTCGATAGTGCTGCCCGAGATTGCCGGGTATAGAATGACGTTAATGTGACTTCACCGGAGGCTCGTCCGGCTCGTTAACGGGCCGGACGGCCTTCTTTGCGTTTTCGCCTCCAGACTTTAGGAACGACAAGATGGTGCTCGGAACATCACGTTTGCAGCACGGAGTTCGCACACGCTATTTTAACGTCGGCCGAATCTTGCTGAGCGGCGTGGCAGCGCTTCTGCCTCTGTGGCACAGTCCTGTCGGCGCCGTCACGGTGCTGGACGACTTCTCTGACAACAACGACACCGTGAATCCCGCCTGGTTCCATCTTGACGGGGCCGTCGGTTCTACCGGCCAGACGTGGGACGCCTCAGGCGGCCGCTATCACCTTGTCGGACCTGGAAGTCTAGACAACCCCCACCCTGACTTAATTGGTTACGGCTTCGTCGGGGCCTATACCGGTCCGCAGTACACCGACGTGCGGGTGAGCGTCGACGTCGTTGAGTTGGAACCATTCACACAGTCGTTCATTGCCGTCGCGGCTCGAATGAACGGCGATAATTCCCTGCCGTCGGAGCCTACCGGCATTGCCTTGCACGGCTACAGTTACCAGTACGAAGGGGGCGCCGGCGAAATGGTGTTGAACATCCTGCATGGCGGCGGCTTCAAGGACGTCGGTTCGCAACCGGTCGATCTCGACTTTGCGAAGGACTACCGGTTTGTTCTGGAAGTCGTTGGAAACGTCCTCCACGGTCAGGTGTTCGAGCTGGACGACATGGGCAACCAGGTCGCCATGATTGCGGAGAAATTCCGTGACCTCGACGCCAACCCTCCCGATCCTATGGACCTCGACGGCAACCCGGCGACGCCTGATGAAGAGTTTGTTCCGTACGCCAGCGGCTACTCGGGTCTGTATTCCGTGGGGCATGTTGCATTTTCGGAAGCCAACGTCACGTACGACAACTTCAAGTCCGAATCGATCGGCGCCGCCGCGCCCGGCGATTTTGACGGCGACGGCGACGTTGACGGGACTGATCTATCGAGCTGGCGAACGTCGTTTGGCGCCGACGATCAGGCCGACGCCGACGGCGACGGCGATACGGACGGCGCCGACCTGCTCGTCTGGCAGCAAGACTTTACTGGCGCCCAGAGCGTCGGCGCCGCGGCCGCCGTACCCGAGCCCGCTACGGGGCTGCTGCTGTCGCTGGGGGCGTTGGCGGCGCTAAGCGTCGTGCGGCGGGGCCGATAATCGAGCGGGTGTGGCGGCCCAAGTATGGCGGCAACGCCTAATCCGCGCCATGGTTAGTGCGACGGTCGCGGTGCGGCGTTGGCGCGAGGTTGCTGGAGCGTGCCCGATGGGCGTTACGTCCGCGACGGTCGGTCAGATGTTCGTATGGCGCAAATCCGCGCGACTGATTGTACGGAGCAGGAACATGGTCGTCCGCAGAAGTGCTGTCGCAGCCTTTACGCTGGTCGAGCTACTGGTAGTCATCGCCATCATCGGCGTGCTGGTCGCGCTGTTGTTGCCGGCCATTCAGGCGGCGCGCGAAGCCGCCCGCCGCTCATCGTGCGTCAACAACCTGAAGCAGTATGGGCTGGCGATGCAAAACTACCACACGGCGAAGAATGCGTTCCCGC
>JADLBW010000127.1 GCA_020847515.1 Pirellulales bacterium
CCCCCCCCACCCCCTGTCGTGCGCCATGCGCCAAATCGAGAAAAAAATGCGCACCGTTTGTTTCATTACTTTTCCTACCCTTAGTATTATGAACGTTAGCGATGGAAGACCACAGGTTCTCGGGCGCGCACGGCCTCAAGGGCCGGCTAAGGGTTTTCCATATCGCATCATCGCGCTCGGTCTGAATAGCAAGCTCCTCATCGCTGCAGCGCGTCGCACCGACCAGGCTCACAACAGGTTCTCGGAGGGATTGGGATTATGTTCGCTCGATTTGGGTTGAGCATCGCAGCGGCGGCGCTAGTCGCCACATCGGCCGTAGGGCAAACAGCTATTGTCAACGAATCGTTCGATCAGTACTCCAATACCGCTGATATGCAAGCGGTATGGAAGGCGGATCTCGGCCAGGGCAATCAGCCGCAACCCGGCCCCTACGGCATCCTGGTTCCCGATACAGGCTCCGGTTTGACCGCGCCCTATGACAATCCGCCCGGACTGCAAGGCAAGGGCGTCAACATGCTGGCGAACATCAACGAGTACGACGGCCCCAATGCCGGTATGATGGCCAACCTAGTTCCCACGGCAACTCAGTCGATCCGGTTGTCTGTCGACATCTTCGACAACAACGAGACGCGTCGCGCCACGGTCGGTCTGCGGAATGACACGGTGCAGCGGGCCTTCGGCGTATACGGCACGAACTTCGTTGAAATCGGCTTCTACAACACCCGTGACCTGAGTCCCGTCGACGGAACGACGACGCTCAACTTCACCGGGTACTCGTATCGGCTGAACACGCTGTTCAATACCGACAGCCTGGTGGACAGCGGCCTGGTGCAGCAGCCGAACTGGCAGAGCTTCGATCTCGATCCGATTCTCGATCGCCCCGATGACGACAATGAGTTCACCACGCAGGGGGACATCGGCGCTGGCTGGCACCGCTTCACCGTCGAGATCGGCACGACGTACCACAAGTACACGCTCGACCTGTTCCGCGACGGGCTGCACAATACCGAAGCCACCGAGGGGGTGGGAACGCCAGGCGTCGACGCCGAGGTCACCTGGCTGGTCAAACCCCACAACGACGCCACGGAACCCAATCCGTTCGATCCCTACACCAGCTTGAGATTTGGATCGCCCTCGGGCATCGGCAACACGGTTGAAGCGGTCGTCGACAACATTTTGCTCGAGCTGGTCAACGTTTCCCTACCTTTGGACGACGCGGACTTCGATGACGACGGCCAAGTCGACGGCGATGATCTGGCGGCATGGAACTCCGATTTTGGTGCCCTTTCTCAATCTACGGCGGATGCAAATGGCGACGATATGACCAACGGCACCGACTTTCTTCTGTGGCAGCAGCAGTTCACCGGCGCGCCCGCCATCGCCAGCGTCCCGGAGCCGGCGTCAGCACTGCTGATGGCCGCGCTAGCCCTGGGTGGCGCCGCCATCGCCCGCCGCCGCGCCTAACAGCGGACAGACTCGAATCTCACCAAGACTTTGGGCTTCCATTGGACTGGCCGCTTCAGCGGCCAGTCTTTTTTTTTCGCTCTGTCCGACGCACTGCTACTCGGCCCGCTGTCCGTCCTGCAGCTTGAGTTCTTCAGCAAGCGCCTCGAGTTCTGCTAATGCTTCCAGATCCTTAGGCCTGCCAGCGGCCCGTTTCAGATAAATCAGCCCATCGAGCGTCACGATACGAAACTGAACGCCAAACAGAGAAGTTTCGACGCTTTGCGGCAGTAGTTCTTCAAAGCCGCCTCCGCCGGGAACATCTGCCAGCAGATCCAAACTGCCCAGCGTGGTGGTCAGCGTGAAGTTAAGCCCGCGGCGCAGCGTTTCAACATCCCAACGGAACGGCAACCCTGGCGGCGCGCCGCGCAGGTAGGGCGACAAGTCCTTTAGCGCAGCTACCAACCTTGTGAGATTCTCATCGTCTCTGGCGTAGACTACGTCGACGTCATAGGTCGCCCTAGCCAAACCCTGCGCTACGGCGGCTCCGCCGCCAATTAGAATGGCCCGCACGCCGTGCCGTGCTAATTGAGGCAATAGCTGTGCGAAATTGGCTTCAACCATCCGCGGCACTCCGGCGCCCGGATGCCTGCATATCTCGCCCGGCGCGACGCAACTCCTGCAAACCGACCATGAAGGCCTCAAATCGTCTAAACCGCTCTTCTACGGTCAGCTTGAGATTTTCGCGCAAGAGCGTGCGATCGACATCGCGTTTATAGGCTTCGATGACAGGATCAGGCACAAGCGGCCCGAGCGGCAGCGGATTTTTTGCAGTCGCCATGGAATGCCTCAAAGGGGGGACACCCGGATTCTATCTTCGCGACGCCGGTTCAACCACGCCAAGGACTCTGTTGACCTGCGCTAATCCGCGAAAGACCTGCGCACTATTTTCGTTGTTCGCTTTGCGCTCCGGCCTACAATAAAGAAAGCAAAAACTCCCATCGGGAACTGGGGAGAAGCCGGTTTTCAGGCCATTCTAGGGGTGCTTCCAAGGAACTGATCATGTCCCGCTCGCCACGCTCCCGAGTTGCCGCCTTCGGCCGCAGCCGCGGTTTCACCCTGGTCGAATTGTTGGTGGTGATCGCCATCATCGGGGTGCTTGTCGCGCTGTTGCTACCGGCCGTCCAGGCCGCCCGCGAGGCCGCCCGGCGGATGAAGTGCCAAAACAATTTGAAGAACATTGGCCTGGCCTGTCTCAACTACGAAGCGGCACGGAAGGTGTTGCCGCCCGGTTCGTCGATTCAAACTCAGACGGGCGTCAACGGCTTGAGCTGGTCCGTCCACATCCTGCCCTACATTGAGCAGGGGGCCCTCGATACCACCGTCATGCAGAAGATCAAGGCGATTGAGCAAGCCACCGGAAAGGACGCCGACGCCTACCAATTGGAGGACTTGAACGACCTGGAAATTGAGTTGTTCCTTTGCCCCTCGGACGAAGCCGCCGAGATCAAGGATAAGTTCCGCGAGGGATCGAAGTCGTCCAGCTATACCGGCGTTGCCGGCTCCTTCATGTCCCGTTACAAGCAGCGTTTCAATCAAGAGGCGCAGTGCAATAGCCCGGATCAGGATTGCGTTGGTCCGCGTGGCGGACAGTGCAATGCGACTAATACCGATGGCCTGCTGTTCCCCGGCAGCAAGCTCGACGTCGGCGCCGCTGGCGACGGCATGAGTAACACGCTGTTAGCGGGCGAGCGCTGGTATCAACTTCGTATCTGGACCGCCGGCGTTTACCACAGCGAATCTGCGCCTCGCGGCCAGGGGGCTGTAAAGCGGCCTTCGACTGGCTATACGCCGCAGGGTTGCTGCAGCAGCGCGACGAAGAACGTCGACAGCAAGTATCCAATCAACGCCGACCTGAACGTCGTCGGCTATTACATCAGCCATCAAAACGATACCGATCGTCCCACCAAGCCGTCTGGCGCGCCCACCGGCATGCTGTTCAACGACTTTCCGTTTGGCAGCTTCCATACGGGCGGGGCGAACTTCGTGCACGGCGACGGGAGCGTCGAGTTCCTTCAGGATTCGATCGACATGACCGTGCTGCTGGCCAAGGCCTCCCGCAACGGCGAAGAGCCGATCGGCGCCCCATGATTAACTCGAAGTTTACACCCCGCAAATTGCATTCTGACGAGAAACAATGCTTCGATACGTAACGCCGTGTGGGCTGCTGACTGTCGTCCTACTGGCTGGGTGCGACAGCGGGCCGGCGACCTATGATGTCAGCGGGAAGATTACGTATCAGGGCGAGCCGGTGACTTCCGGATTGATAAACTTTCGCGCTGATGGACAGCCGTTGCGGGGCGGCGGCATTCAGGCCGACGGAACATATCAGTTCAATCTTCCTGCCGGGGCGTACCAGGTCCGCATCGACACGCCGCCCGCGTTGCCAGCCGGTTGGAAGGAAGGCGATCCCCCTGCCAAGATGGGCCCTCGTCAGGTTCCGGAAAAGTTTGGCAGTTTCGAAACCTCCGGCCTCACGGCTACGGTCGATGAGAACACGGAGACGATCAACTTCGATCTGCAGTAAAGCTTCACGTGCGGCTGCCGGATGTGCGGCCAGCTCAATCCGGCGTACCGTCAACTGCTCGCCGGATCCGCCCGTAAGCAGCGCGATTCTCGCGCGATCATTGCGCCCCGTCTGCATCGCAGCGACTGCACTACGACGCACGGCGTTCTCCTGCTATGGGCGGGGCTTACGACACCTGTGTTGGTCGTGTAAGTCATGCTCTCAGCAACTGAGTTGAACGGTCTGCTCAAACACTTGCACGCTCGGCAGGGGCGCGGCTTGCGCAAATACAGCAAACGTTTGCGCGAAAATTCTTGTGCAATTCCTAGAATCCAACTAGGCTGGAATTGATCCCTCGGCCTCCGGCGGGGGTTATCCGGGCAGCTTCGTCACTCGTTTCCCGTTGCTGTTCAGCAAACGAGTCGTCGTTCTCTACTCACCATAGGAGTACCGTCTAATGAAGAGAATCAGTTTCTGCGCAGCACTTTTCTGCGCAGGCGTGCTGGGCGCCAGCGCCGCGCAAGCCGCATTCATCGTCGGCGCGCATAGCTCGGAAAAGGGGAATGCCAACTTCTCCTTCGGCGGCGACACGACTGGCGGCGTCGGCGCATCGGTAGCGAGCGCCGCCGTTGGTCTCACTGGCACCAATAGCATCTTTGGCGGAAACGGAAATCTGCAGGCCGACACCTACGTCTTCTCGTACACTCCTGGCGTTAATGCCGACAACACGACATTCGCCGCCGGCGCCCAGCTTGGATCGACTACCGGCTTTCCGGGGCAGGGTAATCTCGCCACCGGTTTGACCGGCGGCGCCTCGGGCCTCTACAACGTTTACTTGACCGTGCCGTCGTCGACCAACGTATCGGGCGGCGGTTCGGACATCACGATCACGCAGGACGCCGCGGCCATCGTGCTGAACGACGTCAACCTGAACGACGCCGGCACCGGGCCGGATACCGATCCGGGTTCCGCGTTCGTCGGCGGCGCTAACAACGCCTGGTTCAAGCTGGGCACCGTGTCGCTAACCAGCGGCACAACCTACACGGTCACCATGGCCACCAATGCGAACACCTTCGTCTCGCAGCGGGCCCACGCGGTGATGTGGGAGCGAGCCGTTCCCGAGCCGGCCGCCCTCAGCCTGGCCGGCATGGGCCTCCTCGGCGCCTTGCTGGCGACCCGCCGCCGGATCGCCTAGGGCTGTGTTTCTAAGCTCGATAGACGCGACAGGCCGCTCGGGACGGCACGTTCCGAGCGGCCTCTTTCGTTCGATCTTCGCGCCTCGAAAGCCGCTCGGATCGACCTGTCGTTTCAATGCTGAAGGAGGCCGCTGGTGAAGAGGTTCATCGCCTATGCCGCTGCCCTGGCCGCGTGCTCGGCGCTGCTGGTAAGCTCGGCAGCGGGGGCCTACATCGTCGGCGCCCATAGCTCGGAAAAGGGCTTCGCTACGTTTTCCTTCGGCGGCGATACCACCTCGGCAAGCACGTCGATCGCCAGCGCCGCCGTCGGGCTGGTCGGAACCCATAGCATCTTCGGCGGCAATGGCGCGAACCTGCCCGATACGTACGTCTTCTCCTACACGCCCGGCGTCGATGCCGACAACGCCCCCTTGGCGGCCGGCGCCCTCCTCGGATCGACCACCGGCTTTCCGGGCCAGGGAAACCTGACCACCGGAGTAAGCGGCGGGGCGTCGGGGCGCTACAACGTGTACTTCACATGCCCCGAAACCATAGGAATCAGCGGCGGACCGTCGACATTTACGATCACGCAAAACGGCGCCCCGCAGATCGTCGTCGCGAACCTGAATAGCGGCGGCACGGGCCCCGACACGGATCCGGGCCCGGCGTTCGTTGGCGGGGCGAATAATGCCTGGCTCAAGCTCGGCACGGTGCTGCTGGCGGCCGGAAACACTTATACGGTGACCCAGGCGGCGAGCGTGAACTCGTTCGTCTCGCAGCGGGCCCATGCCGTCATGTGGGAATTCGCGGGGCGCGTGCCCGAGCCGGCGTCCGGCGTCCTGCTGCTGGCCGGCCTGTGCGTCCGCGGAATCGTCCGACGAGGCGGACCCTACCGCTCGATCGCCAGACGCGGCATTACCCGCTGGCCGTCTTCAGCGGTCGAGGGCGACGTTAGCTTGGCGGATTGATCGGCGGATGCCAGCGGTCTAGCGGGGGACAGACGCCGGCGGCAGCGTGGCGGCAGCGGCGCTTCACCCGATGCTCCAATGGGAAACCGAGCGGCCATATGGACGGCGGATCGCCGCCCATGCCGCCGCCATCAGGCCGAACAAGGCCAGGCTGGTCGGCTCTGGCGTCGCCGTTGACGACGCGGCGACCGGCGCGAGGCTGACGTTCTGTTGCCAAAGCAACAAGTCGGCGCCGTCCACCCGGCCATCCTCGTTGGCGTCGCCTTGTTCGTGCGTGGCGCCCGAGAGCATGCCGGCATGCTCCTGCCACTTCGCCAAATCGGCCCCGTCCACGACATTGTCGCCATTGAAGTCGCCGGGCAGCGGGGCGATGTACGTGGCGACCTCGAGCCACCCGGCGCCGGTGATCGCCGGGCTGGTGAACTCGGCCCCGGAGCCCACGGCGCCCCAGGTACCGGCTTTCTTCGACTGGCCGTTGATGAATAGCGAGTCGACCGCGTCGACGCCGCTGAAGGCCAGATCGAGCGTGCCATCGGTGATATACACGTCGGCGGCGTTGGCCAGGGTCGGACCGGCCAGCCGCAGCGTCCCCTCTAGGACGCTCGTGTCGCCGGCGTAGGTATTGGCGGCGGTCAGCGCCAGCGTGCCCAGACCCGCCTTGGCCAGGCCGCCGTTGGCAACCGGCACATCAATGGACAGATCGACTGCCGACGCCCCGTCGGCGACGGTGAGCGTGCGGTTGCCGCCGCCCAGATTGACGACGCCCGTGCTGCCGCTGCCGCTGCCGCGGACGATCGCAGCGGCGGCGCCGCCGAGCGGCTCGAACGCCACGTCGCCGTTTACGGCGATATTCGCGGGCGTCCGGCTGGCCGGCATCAATTGGATGGTATTAAAGGCGAGCGATCCGCCGGCGAGGGTGAAGGTTTGAGGCGCGTCAATCTGCAGCGTGTGGACGCTAAGGTCGCCGCCCGAAAGCGCCGCCGCGGCCGAAAACTGGGCCGAAATCGGCGTCGAATCGGCCGTCGGCGCGTAGTTGATCGTCAGCGATCCGCCGGTGATATTAAGCGCCTCGCGGAGGTACAACTTGCGAATGTTGTGCGTGCCGGTCGATAGCGTCACCGTGATGTTCGCGCTTGCGCGGTCGAGGATTACGGTGTCGTTTTGCCCCGATGTTACGCCCGTGCCGGCGGCACCCGGAAGCCGCGGCGTGGGCAATACCAGCGTGCCCACGCGGGCAACCTGCCCCGGGCCCTGGACCGGGGCCACCGGCGACTGGCCGCTGTTCCAGTTGGCGAGCGTCGACCAATCGCCGCTGGAATTGTTCATCCATACGGCGGGGACCAGTTTGTCCTTGAGAAACTCCTCGCCGCCCTGGGCAACGTCGAAGTCCAGGTTGCTGCCGCCGTTGTTGAAGCTCTGCAGCCGCCCGGTGCTGGCATACTGCCAGAAACTCCAGGGGTGCTCGACTCCAGAGTCGTCCCACGGTCCATAGATGGGCGTGTAGGAGTCCTTGGGGTGTTCCGTTTGCACGGGAATCGCGTTGGGATTGCTCTGATTGGGCCAACGGGCGGACCATAGCGTCGGGTAGCCGGCCACCAGCTCGTCGCGGAGCGAGCTGGAGGCGCCCTGCACGTAGTTGGCGTAGTTGCCGCCGGTGTACACCGCCGGGCGAATGCCCATCACCTCGTAGATTCGGTCCGAAAAGTCGATTGCGAACTGGGCTAGCTCGTCGCGGGTCCGCTGGGCTTGACCGGCTTCGAGATCATGCACCGGCAGCAGGTAACCGGGCCGCATCCAGGGTCCTGCCATCTGGATGAAGTGGTCGGCCTCGTCGGCGCCGGTGTTGGCAATGCCTCCGGCGTTCAGCGTCGATTCGATGATATCCGGCCGGGAAAAGTGATAGGAGCCGGCGTACATGCCGGCGCTGGTCGCGCGAGTTATGTTTTGCGCGTAGTACGGGTCGTCGTACCGCTGCGACAAGGTGTTCGTCGGAGGATCATTATCGGCGTTATTCTGGTTGTAATAGCCGGTCGTACCGCCGCGCGAAGAGCGAATGAAGACGAAGTCGCGGTTTTCGACGTTGTGGATGTTGTTCCAGGTCGTCTGCGAGATGTTGCCCTGCCAGGCCGAGACGTCGAGCCCCAGCGCCCGTTGGGCCTGGGCCCGCGCAGAACCAAGAATCGCAACTGTACTAACCGCGACGGCCATGAAGGCCACGGCCGTGGCAGTCCCTGCGCAAGAGCGTGTGCGAACCAACGTTATGCCTCCTCGTTTTCCGACTGTTCCAGGATGCAGCGACAAGCAGTGCGCCAGCAGCGCGGCTCTACTTCTTCGAGTATAGGTACGCTTAACATCATGGACAACGAGACGGGCGCGTCCTAAGTGCAAGATATTGTTAGGTTTTCGCAAAAACGCGAAGGCCGTGCGCAAGCGGCTTGTGGGTAGTTCGCCGCGCTCGTCTTATCATGAACAAGCAGCGTCTCCGCCTTCACTCACCATGGTCGTCAGGCAGGCAGAACATGAATCGAAGCGCCCGCATGGTTGTAACCGCTGCCGTCGCGACGGCAGCCGCTCGGCTGGCTTTATCGCCCTCGACGCCGCTGCATGCCGACGACGTCCCCTCGCCGCCGCGCGAATTCCGCGCCGCTTGGATCGCCACGGTGGCGAACATCGACTGGCCGTCGAAAAAAGGCCTGTCCAGCGCCGAGCAGAAGGCCGAGCTCGTCGGCCTGCTGGATGAAGCGGCGGCGTTGAATCTCAACGCCCTCGTTTTCCAGATTCGTCCCTCAGCCGATGCTCTCTACGCCTCGAAGCTGGAGCCGTGGTCCGAATACCTCAGCGGTACGATGGGCCAGGCGCCGGAGCCGTTCTACGATCCGCTCAAGTTTGCCGTCGAGGAGGCCCACCGCCGCGGCCTGCACCTGCACGTATGGTTCAACCCTTACCGAGTCCGTCAGCAGGACGCAAAGTCCGAACCGTCGCCCGACCACGCCAGCCGTACGATGCCGGAGGCCGTCCGCCAGTACGGCCCCTACCTGTGGTTCGATCCGGGGGAGCCGGCGTCCGTCAGGCGATTCATCGACGTGATCACTGACGTCGTCAAGCGGTACGACATCGACGGCGTCCACATCGACGACTATTTCTATCCCTATCCCGTCAGCGAGAACGGCATGCCCGTGCCGTTCCCAGACGATGAGAGTTACGCCCGCGCCCGCGAGGCTGGCGAAACGCTCGACCGCGACGATTGGCGGCGGAAGAACGTCGATCAGCTCGTCGAGCAGATGTATAAGTCCGTGAAGCAGGAGAAGCCGTGGGTGCTGGTGGGCATCAGCCCGTTTGGCATCTGGCGTCCGGGCCATCCCCCGGGCATTACTGGCCTGGACCAGTACTCAGCGCTTTACGCGGACGCTCGCAAGTGGCTCCGCGAAGGCTGGGTCGATTACTTTACGCCGCAGCTCTACTGGCAGATTGAAGGGCCGCAGAGCTATCCCAAGCTGCTCGCGTGGTGGAAGGAGCAGAACGTCCAGCATCGCCACCTGTGGCCCGGCAACGGCGCGCACAATGTCCGCAGGAATGCCAGCGTCGAACCTGCCCGTAATGCATGGCCGGCGGAAGAGCTTATTCGGCAGATCGAGCTGACGCGCGAGATTGTGCCCGAGCCGGGCAATGTGTTCTTCAGCATGAAATGCCTCGTCGACAACCGTGACGGCCTGAAGGACAAGCTTAAGCAAGGCGTCTACGCTGAGCCGGCAGTCATTCCTGCCAGCGGGTGGCTTGGCGGCAAGGCGCCGGGCAAGCCGGAGATTGCGGCGAAGCCCAACAACAAAGGCGTCGCCGTGCAGCTCAAGGCGGGCAAGGGCGAAAGGCCGTGGCAGTGGATCGTCCGAGTCCGCACGGGCGAAAAGTGGACGATCAACATCGCCCCCGGCGTCGAAACGAGCCGCGCCGTCGAGCTCGATCGAGGCGCTAAGGCAGAAGAAGTCGCCGTTTCGGCCGTCTCGCGCCTGGGGATCGAGGGGCCGGCGGCTCGGGTCGACGTGAAGTGAAACTGTGGTTCATTCAACTTCGCGTAAACAATGCGTCCGCGATCTGGTCGGGGCCGGTCTAGCCCGGTCGGGCTGAAGCGACGATTGACTTTCCGGCCGAGTAACCATGGCGCTAACGTAGCGCGGGATACACGTGAGCATGATCGCCTCCTCGCCGCCAAGCGTCTCCCGCAGTCCCTGGCGGTGGGTTCCCAGCCTCTATTTCGCCCAAGGCGTTCCCTATGTCGTGGTGATGACGGTCGCCGTCATCATGTTCAAGCGGCTGGGCGTGGGGAATAAAGAGATCGCCTTCTACACCAGCGTGCTGTACCTCCCGTGGGTCATCAAGCCGCTGTGGAGCCCGATCGTGCAGGCCATCGGGTCCCGCCGCGGCTGGACGGTGGTGATGCAGCTACTGGTCAGTGCGGGCTTGGCGTGCGTGGCGCTGTCGATCCCGGCCGATAGCTTCCTCCGCTACTCGCTTATCGCGCTGGCCTTTATTGCGATCGCCTCGGCCACGCACGACATCGCCGCCGACGGCTTCTATCTGCTGGCCCTCACCAGCCACGAGCAGGCGTGGTTCGTCGGCATTCGCAGCACTGCGTACCGCTTTGCCATGATCGCCGGGCAGGGACTGCTGGTCATGCTGGCCGGCCAGCTCGAAGCGACAACCGGACTGCCGGTCATTAAGCTGGAAGTCGCGGCGAGCGATTCTGCGCGGGCGACGCTGGAGTTTAGTCCTCCCGAACGGTCGATCGCGGACTCCGCAGTGCAACGGGTGGTGCTGGCCGACGACGAAGTAACGCTAAGCCTCCGCGGCCGCTCGAGGGCTGATGTTCAGTCCCTCATTGACCAGGCCCGCGCCTGGAACGTCGAACACGGTTTCTATGCCGCCCCGACTGACGCTGAAAGCAAGGCCCAAGAAAAAACGTCGCCCGGCTGGCGCATTCAACTGGAAGACTGGATCCGCCGCCGGTTCGGCCCGGACGCCCCTCCTGCGACGACGGCCAGCGATCGTTCCGGCGACGCCGCGGTCGTCTGGATGCGACTCGCTCAGCCGGTTCCCGAGGGCGTCGAGCAAATCGTGCAGTTTGGCCGCGCTGCCGGCGACGCAAGTTTTCAAGTAGTCGAGGGAGAACGGTTCTCCCTCAACGAGTCCAACTGGTCCGCGCCGTTTGCGGCAGTCGTCGAAGTGGACGCCAAGCTGGACGAATCGTCGGCGGCCTGGTTCGACGTCCGCTCAGGCAATCTCACGCTCGCCTGGTCGGCAACCTTCTTCGTGGTCGCCGGCCTTTTCTTGCTGATCGGTCTCTACCACCTTCTCGTTCTGCCGCGCCCGGCAGGCGACCTGCCGGCTGCGGGCGGCGAGGGTTATCGGCTAGCGGCTTTCATTGATCCCTTGGTCGAGTTTTTCCGGAAGCCGAGAATCATTGCCCTGTTGGCGTTCTTACTGCTGTACCGCTTACCCGAATCGCAACTCGTCAAGCTTGCCACGCCGTTTCTGCTCGATCCCCGCGAACAAGGGGGGCTGGCCCTGACGACCGGCGAAGTGGGGTTTGTCTATGGAACCGTGGGCGTCATCATGCTTACCGTCGGCGGCATCCTGGGGGGCTTCGTCGCGGCCAGGCATGGGCTCAAACGCTGGTTGTGGCCCATGGCGATCATCATCCATCTGCCGAATCTGGCGTTCTTGTTCCTGGCCTACGCCCAACCGGAAAGCATTTGGATCACTACCGCCGCCGTCGGCGTCGAGCAGTTCGGCTACGGGTTTGGCTTCACCGCCTACATGCTGTACTGCATCTACATTGCTCGCGGCGAGCATCAGACGGTCCACTATGCGCTGTGCACCGGTTGCATGGCCCTCGGCATGATGATCCCCGGCATGTGGAGCGGCTGGCTGCAGCAGCTTATTGGGTATGAGCACTTCTTCGCGTGGGTGATGATCTGCACAATACCGAGCTTCGCGACCGTGGCGTTCATTCCGCTGGACGCTGAGTTCGGTAAGAAGCAGCCGGAGGAAGGGGCGTGAGCAGGCGGTCGCCATGGGGTCAAATGCTCTGGCAACGGCAGTGCATGCACGCGTGGAAGATCTACCAGTGACAGAAGAATCCCGGCTCCCTGCGCTAAGCTTGCGCGACAAGCTTGCCCAGCTCATGATTGTCCGCCTGGGCTCCGACATGCCGCCCAAGCGCACAGCGGAGGAGGACGAGCAGCGCATTGCCGCACTCCTCGAGCAGTGCCCAGTCGGCGGCCTGGTCCTCTTCAACGGAACCTCCGACCAGACGCCGGCCACCCTCGAGCGGCTTCAGCGGCTAAGTCGCGCGCCACTGTTGATCGCCGCTGACTTGGAGCGCGGTGCTGGGCAGCAGCTCCGCCCGTTTCCGCTCGTTCCCCATGCCATGGCCTTTGACGCCCTGGGCGACGAGGCCGCCGGCGCCGTGATGGAGTTCGCCCGCCTGGCCGGGCGAACTTCGCGGGCGGCCGGCATTCATATCACGTTCGGCCCCGTGGCCGACGTGAACTCCGATCCGCACAACCCCATCATCGCCACGCGGGCGTTTTCGGCCGAGCCGCGCCGAGCGGCGGAACTGGCGGCGGCCTTCGTCAGCGGCTGCCGCGCCGGAGGCATCCTGGCCGCAGCCAAGCACTTCCCCGGTCATGGCGATACGCACGAAGACTCCCACGACGCCGTGCCGACCGTAAGCGTCTCTCGAGAAGAACTCGACCAGCGCGAGCTGGCGCCCTTCCGCGCGGCGATCGCCGCCGACGTGCCGCTGGTGATGACCGCGCACGTTCGCTACCCGGCGCTCGATCCGACCGGGGCTCCGGCGACCTTCTCGCGAGCCATCATCACCGAGTTGCTGCGCGGCGAGCTTGGCTTTCAGGGCGCCGTCATCACCGACAGCCTGCTCATGGAAGGCGCCAAGAGCGGCTTCGCCGATGAAGGCGGGCTTGCGATTGCGGCCCTCAATGCTGGCGTAGACATGCTGCTTGACCTCGCCGAGCCGCAGGCCGCGCTCGATGCGCTGGAAAGCTCCGTAAGCAGCGGGGGATTGCCGCTGGCACGCGTCGGCGAGGCGTTCCGGCGAGTTCAAAAGCTGAAGGCCATTGCCTTCTCCGCCGCGACGGCCGCAGCGCCGCCGGATGATCGCGACGCTGGGGACCGCACAGCGGCGCTCGCCCTGTACATCGCCCGCCGCGCGACGATCGTCCTCAAAGATGACGCGCGGCTCTTGCCGCTTAAGACCAATCGCAGCTTGTGCGCCGTGCTCGTCGACCCGTTCCAGCGGCCCAGCAATATGCCGTTGCCGCCGCTGGGGAATCTGCTGGGCGAGCGATTCTCGCAGGTCGACTATTACGAACTCGGCGGCAATCCGCCCGGCGAGCTTTTGCAGGCGATTCAAGTCGCCGCCCTGGCGGCCGACCAACTGCTGGCGGCCTTCGTGGTGAAGCCGGCAGCGTGGTACAAGTTCGGCCTTCCTCCCGCACTGCGAGCATGGCTCCAGACCCTTGCCGCCCGTCGCCCGCTGATCGCCGCCTGCCTCGGCGCCCCGCAAGGACTGGAGCCGTTGGGCGCCGCCGCGGTGCAGATTTGCACGTTCAGCGACGTGCCGGCATCGCAGCAAGCGCTCGTGGAATGTTTGCTGGGCAAATGTGGGCGAGACGCTCGGAGACTCGCCTGACTGAAGCCGAGTTTGCCCCGGGGCCGCCGAACAACGCGCGCCTCGTTCTACGGCACGAATGCGAGCCTCGGCGAGACTCGCCTGCGAAAAACCTGCGCGAAACAGGAATCGTCCTGCGCACGCCGCGACTTTTCCGCCGGCCGGCCCCTTACTACACTCATTTGTGGTCGCGCAAATGAGCGACGCGACGCACGCATTTGCGCGGCTCGCCGGAGCAGGACGTTTCGCTTTTTAGAGGCACAGGGCAACGAACGAGGCGTTTGTGAGCGATTCAGCAACCCGTCGGCTCGTCATTCTCACTGAGGGCCATACCGAGCCGATAACCGGCAAGACCGCCTCCTGCGTCATTCGTTATCGACCGGAGGAAGTGGTCGCGCTGCTCGACAGCACGCAAGCCGGTCGCACCACGCAGGAGTTGCTCGGCGTCGGCGGCGCGACGCCGGTCGTGGCGACCCTTGACGAGGCCCAGGGCGCCAACACGCTCATGATCGGCATCGCACCCTCGGGCGGCCGCATTCCGCCCTCCTGGAAGGCGATCATCCTGGAGTCGCTCAATCGCGGGATGGACGTCGTCTCCGGTCTGCACGAGTTCATTTCGAGCACTCCCGAGTTCGCGGCGGCGGCCGAAAAAAGCGGCGCCAAGATCGTCGACGTGCGCAAGAACAATGAGCGCGACGTCGCCCGCCGACTCAACATTCGCGAAGAGTGCCTGCGGATTCATACCGTCGGGCAGGATTGCTGCGTTGGCAAGATGCTGGTGGCGGTGGAGCTGGCCAACGCCATGAAGGCCCGCGGCTACGCCGCCAAGTTTGTAGCCACCGGCCAGACCGGCATCCTGGTGGAAGGGGACGGCGTGCCGATCGACTGCGTCGTCTCTGACTTCGTCAACGGCGCCATCGAAAAGCAGGTGCTGGCGCATCAGCATCACGACATGCTGTTTATCGAAGGGCAGGGGAGCCTTGCCCACCCGAAATATTCCGCCGTCACGCTCGGGCTGCTCCACGGCTGCGCGCCCCACGGCATGATCATGTGCTACGAGGCAGGGCGCACCGCCATACACAGCATGGAGTATGTGGGGCTCAAGCCGCTGCCGGTGCTGATCGAGGCGTACGAAATGATGGCCAATCTCATCAGCCCGTCGAAGGTGATCGGCATTGCGATCAACAGCCGCTGCTTGAACGACCAGCAGGCCGCCGAAGAACGCGAGCGAGTTCGCAGCGAACTAGGCCTGCCGGCGTGCGATGTGCTGCGCGACGGCACGGATGAACTGGTGCAAGCGATCCTCAGCATGCGGCCGGAGCTGGCGGGGCGATAGCAAGTGTTTGGCCGCAACGAGGCCCAAAAGGAGCAAAGAGGCGATTTTCCAAGTCTTGCCTTATTCTTGCCCGCGAATCACGCGAATGGGCGCAAATCGCGCGAAATGAAGATGGTCGGTATGAAGGTTGAAGCGTCTCTGGAGCCGAGTTCAGTCGACTAGGGAAATCCTAATCGACGTCCCTTGACGCCTCTTAAAATGGGGTTCTACAGCTTCTGTGTGAACTCTTATGAAGCTCGTTCTTTTTTCGCGTCCATTCGCGTGATTCGCGGGCGTTCTCTTGGCGATTCTTGTGCCACTTCGCGGCTAAAGTCTAAGCGACAAGGAGTTTCAGCAGGTGATCAAACTCGTCACGCACGACTTTCAGTTGCCGCTGCGGCATGTGTTCTCCATTTCACGGGAATCGACCAGCGTGCAGCCGACGCTGATTGTCGAGCTATCCGACGGCGTCCATCGCGGCTACGGGGAGGCGACGACCAACAAATACTACGGCGCCACGCTCGAGCTGATGCGCGAGGCCCTGGAGCGGGTCCGCCCGATCGTCGAGGAAACCCAGCAGCTCCTGCCCGAGCAACTCTGGGAGCGAACCTGGCAGCTGCTCAAGGACAATCCCTTCGCCCAGTGCGCCCTGGACCAGGCCGCCCACGACTTATGGGGTAAACAGCAAGGAGCCCCAGTCTATAAGCTGTGGGGCTTGTCGATCGAACGGGCGCCGCGATCGAACTTTACCATCGGCATCGACACGGTCGAGGTGATGGTTAAGAAGCTGCTGGAAATGCCCGGCTGGCCGATCTACAAGATCAAGCTCGGCACGAAGTACGATCTGGACATCATTCGCGAGCTGCGAAGGCACACCGATGCGGTCTTTCGCGTCGACGCCAATTGCGGCTGGTCGATCGACGAGGCGATCGCCAATTCGCACGAACTGGCGGGGCTAGGCGTCGAGTTCATCGAGCAGCCGCTGCCGGCTGCCGATTGGGAGGGGGCGAAACGAGTCTATCAAGAGTCAGCCCTGCCGATCATTGCCGATGAAAGCTGCATCGCCGAGAGCGACGTCGAGCGCTGCGTCGGCCACTTTCACGGCGTGAATGTGAAGCTCGTCAAGTGCGGGGGCCTCGCACCGGCGCGGCGGAGGGTGATGCAGGCCCGCCGGCTGGGCCTGAAGTCGATGGTCGGCTGCATGACCGAATCGACCGTCGGAATCTCGGCGGTCGCGCAGCTCTTGCCGCTGTTAGACTATGTAGACATGGATGGCGCCGCCCTGCTGGCTAGCGACATCGCGACAGGCGTAAAGGTGGAACAGGGCAGGGCGGTCTACCCGCCGACGAACGGGTGCGGCGTGGAGCTGACCGCGGTAAGCTAAAACGTCGCTCGGCGGTCGCGCCAACCAATCCCCTCCGGCTCCCGCCCCATCGTAAGGGGTCGGAAGCTGGTACACGCTGCAACACCCCTCCCTAGCCCTCCCCATCGAGGGGAGGGGACCGGAGAGAAACCGCTTTGTATTTCACGCGTCGTGTAATAACTCATTTAACAACTTAACTCATCCATCAAGAGGAACCCACCATGCATCGCGCTTGGATCCTTGTTTGCCTCGTGCTCTGCATGAACGTTGCGGCCGCTCGCGCCGATGAGCTTGCAGACAAAATCGAGCCGCTCATCGACGCCCACGACGGCCAGGTCGCCGTGGCGATCAAGGACCTCAAGACCGGCCAATCGTACGAGCATAACGCCCAGAAGCCGATGCCGACGGCGAGCCTCATCAAGCTCCCGCTGATGATCGCCGCCTACCAGGCGATGGACGAGGGCCGATTGAAGGCCGACGAGCCGATCACGCTCCAGGAGAGCGATAAGGTTCCCGGATCGGGCATTCTTACCGAGCACTTTTCGCCCGGCGCGACGATCTCCCTCCACGACGCCATCGAGCTGATGATCGTCTATTCGGACAACACCGCCACGAACCTCGTCGCCGAGAAGGTCGGGCTAGAACAGGCCGCCGAACTGATGGACAAGCTCGGCTGCCCCGAGACCCGCATGAATTCAATGGTCTTCCGCCGCGATACGTCGATCTTCCCGGAGCGGAGTAAGAAGTACGGGCTTGGCAGCACGACCGCGGCTGACATGGTGAAGCTGCTAGAGCAGCTCAGCCAGAAGAAGCTGGTAAGCGAGCCTGCCAGTGAAAAGATGCTCGCCCACCTGTACGGCTGCGACGACAAGCAGAAGTTCCCGCGGTTTCTGCCGCAGGCGAAGATCGCTCACAAGACCGGCTCGATTAACGAGGTCCGAACCGACGCGGGCCTGATCGACGCCCCTAAGGGGCCGATCGCCCTTTGCGTCCTCACCAACGAGAACGATGACAAAAGCTGGGGCGACCGCAACGCGGCTGAAGTCCTCTGCGGCCGGATCGCTCAGATCGCCTACCGTCACTTCAGCGGCGACGCGGACGAGATTGCCCAAAGCGTACCCGACGGCGTGCTGAAGATCGGCTCCAGTGGAATGCTGGTCGAGGCCCTGCAGCGAACGCTCAACGCCCGGATGAAGCCCTCGCCCGACCTGGGGGTCGACGGCGACTTCGGCTCAATGACCGAAGGAGCCGTGATTGGGTTTCAGAAGTCTAAGGGCCTCCAGGCCAACGGCATCGTCGGCCCGGAGACGTGGGCCGCCCTCGGCGCGCTCGTAGAGGAAGGACCCGAAGCGCCGGAGCCGGACGAGGTGAACGCCCAGGCGCTCACGATGCAACCGCCCGACTCGCTCGACGGGCCGCCGTTCGTGGGCTGTAAGACTTGGGTGATCGCCGACGGCGAAACCGGAAGGATTCTCTGTGGCCACGACGAGCACGAGCCCGTCGACATCGCGAGCACCACGAAGATTATGACCGCATATCTGGTGATAAACTACGCTCAGCAGCACGCTGAAGCCCTGGATGAGACCGTGGTGTTTTCCAAGCGCGCCGATGACACGATCGGTTCGACCTCTGATCTGCGGGCAGGCGAGGAGATCGCGGTCAGCGAGTTGCTTTACGGCATGATGCTTCCCTCGGGCAACGACGCAACCGTGGCATTCGCAGAGCACTTTGGCAAGCGGCTGGCCCCCGGCGGGGCCGAGTCCGACGTCGACTCGCCGCGCAAGGCGTACGACGCCTTCGTTGGAGCGATGAACGCCACGGCCGAGAAACTGGGGATGGCCGACTCGCACTTCAGCAACACCCACGGCCTGACGGACGAAAAGCACAAAGCCAGTGCCGCCGACTTGGCGAAGCTCGCCTGCGCGGCGATGAAGCTGCCGCTGTTCCGCGAAGTGGTCGGCACGGCCCAGCACGGCTCGAAGGTGAAGGGCCCCGGCGGCTACGAGCGCAACGTTCTCTGGAAGAACACCAACCATCTCTTGGGCATCGAGGGGTACGACGGCGTGAAGACGGGGACTACCACCGCCGCCGGGGCGTGCCTGGTTTCGCACGGTCGGCGCGACCAGCAGTCGCTGATCGTCGTGGTGCTCGGCGCCGGCTCGAGCGATTCGCGCTACGTCGATACGCGGAACTTGTTTCGCTACGGCTGGCAGAAACTCGCCAGCAGCGGAGGCGCCCAGTAGTGCGACTGTACAAGATGCTCCGGCCGATCTTCCCGTTAGCAGTCGCTCTGGTAGCGCTGCCTGTCGCGTGCGGCTCAGCTACTGCGATTGAGCCGGACCCAACCGGCGGCGACAAGCGCCCGCCGGTCGTCCTGAGCGACCAGGCCCGCCGGCTTCACGCCTCGTCGCTGGTGGCCGACGGGCACAACGACCTCCCCTGGGAGATCCGTACGCAATCCCGCGGCCGCTTCGATCGGCTCGACATCTCCAAACGCCAGCCAACGTTGCAGACCGACATCCCCAAGCTCCGCCAAGGGGGCGTCGGCGCGCAGTTCTGGTCGGTGTGGGTTCCGGTCAGCACGGCCCAGCGCGGCGTCGCGCTCACAACCACGCTGGAGCAGATCGACCTGGTCAAGGCGATGATCGCCCGCTACCCCGAAACATTCGAGCTGGCGCTCACTGTCGACGACATCGAGCGGATCCATAAGTCCGGCAAGATCGCCTCGCTCATCGGCGTCGAGGGAGGCCACTCGATCGAGGGGTCGCTCAACGTGCTGCGGCAGTTGTATGAGCTTGGCGCCCGCTACATGACGCTCACCCATTCTGACTCGCTCGATTGGGCCGACTCGGCGACTGACCAACCGCGGGCCGGGGGGCACTCGCCGTTCGGCGAAGAGGTCGTCCGCGAGATGAATCGCCTCGGCATGATGGTCGACATCTCCCACGTCTCGCCTGAGTGCATGATGGCGACGCTCCGCGTCGCCAAGGCCCCGGTCATCTTCTCGCACTCCTCGGCCCGGGCCGTGTCGGATCACCCCCGCAACGTGCCGGACGACGTGCTGAAGCTCACGGCCGCGAACGGCGGCGTCGTCATGGTCAACTTCTTCTCAGCGTTCATCGTGCCCGAGACTGCGCGGATCGACGTCGAGCGCATGGCCTTCCGCCGGGAGAAAGAGAAGCAACTGGCCAGCGAAGCCCAGGTCGACGCCGCCGTGCGCCGCTGGGACGCCGAGCGAGGCGGGCGCGGCCCGCGGGGGACGATCCACACGCTGATCGATCACATCGACCACATCGTCCAGGTTGCCGGCGTCGATCACGTGGGGCTGGGCTCGGACTACGACGGCATTTCAATCCTGCCGACGCAACTGGACGACGCCAGCAGCTATCCGTACATCACGCAGGCGCTGTTGGACCGCGGCTACAGCCACGAGGACGTCCGCAAGATCCTCGGCCTGAACCTACTGCGCGCGATGCGCCAGACCGAGCAAACGGCCGCGAAGCTGAAGGGGGAGACGGGCCGGTAAAGCCTGACGCTTCGCAGAACTTTTTTGCCCGCGAAACACGCGAGTACACGCGAACGTAATATGATGGCGACAGAGATCTGAACTTTTTACAGTTAGAACAAGCCACTGCCGCAAACTCAGAGATTGGCGTTCAAGGGCTCTTCTTCTTCGCGTCGTTTCGCGTGTTTGGCGGACCTTGAACGAATACGCATAGCCGGGTTAAGAAACCTTCACTCATCGCGCCCGCTTGCCGCTGGCCGCCTTGCCGGGCACGCGGGGGTCGTGCACGCCGACGAGCTTGCCGCCTTCGTCCTGTTCGATCGCTTGCGTCACCCCCGCTGAAGAAATCCTGTCGATCTTGTGTCCCATCGCCTCCAGCTTCTTCACGATCTCGTCCGGCAGCGAATCTTCGACCATCAACTCCTTCGGCAGCCACTGATGATGGATCCTTGGCGCTCCGACGGCCTCGGCCAGCGACTGACCAAAATCGAGCCGCCGTACGATCGCCAGCAGCACCTGGGTGATGATCTTTGGGCCTCCGGCGGCGCCGACGGTCATCACTGGCCGGCCGTTCTGCAAGACGATCGTCGGCGACATGCTCGACCGCGGCCGCTTGCCCGGTTCGACGGCGTTGTTCTCGGCCCCCACCAGGCCAAACGCGTTCGGCTTGCCGGGCTGGGCCGAGAAATCGTCCATCTCGTTGTTCAGCACAATGCCCGTCCCTGGGACGATCACTTTCGAACCGAAAGTCGTGTTGACCGTCGCCGTGACGGCCACCCAGTTCCCTTCGGAATCCGCCGCCGCGATATGGGTGGTGTGCTTCTTGAATAAATCGTCGCCGGCTCGCGGCGGCTGGCCATGCGTGGGCGCCTCTTGAGCCTGCTGCGTATCAATACGTTTGGCCAGCTCCGCCCCGTAGGCCTCATCGATGAGCCCTCGCGGCACGTCAGCAAAGTCCGGGTCCCCCAGCCAATAGGCCCGA
>JADLBW010000128.1 GCA_020847515.1 Pirellulales bacterium
CTTTGGCGGCGAAGCGCCGCCGGGGCCAACTTCCGCGGGCTCTTCCAGCTGGGGAAGCAGCGGCTGCCGCCTGATGGCTTTGGGGTTTCGAGGACTGCGTGAAGACACCGAGTGCTCCTGGCCGGCTCTTTGGCGGCCTGGGCAGGATTGCCCAGGTAGTTTGCTGATGTTTTCACGGCCTCGGAAGGCCGTGCCACGTTTTCTTCACGGCCTCGGAAGGCCGTGCCACGCGAGTCAGTCGCGCACGATGACCAGCGCGGCGGCCTGGCCGGTGCTCGACTGATTGAGTGCGATTGCCGTGGGCCTTTCGACCGGCAGCGGCGCGGCGTGAATGACATTCACCGGGCAGTGCGGGTCGGGCTGCTCGTAGTTAAGTGTCGCGGGCACGCGGCCGTGGACAAGGCTAAGGACGCTGCCAATCAGCTCCACCGCGCCGCTGGCCGCCGCCAGATCGCCGAAGTAGCTCTTCAGCGCTGTCACTGGCACATTGCCGAGCGTTTGGCGGATGGCCTGCGCCTCGGCCCGGTCGGCTTCGATCGAGCTTTCTCCGTGGGCGTTCACGTGGCCGATGTCGGCACCTCGCAGGCCGGCCGCTTGAAGCGCCGCCTCGATCGATTGACCGGTGGCCCGGCCCGTTCGCCGTTGCCATGCGCCGCCGGGCGCTTCGTAGCGGCTGGCAAAGCCGGTGATGCGAGCGAGGATCGTCGCCCCGCGGCGCTCGGCATGCTCGCGCGCTTCGAGCAGCAAGAGTGCGGCCCCTTCGCCGGGAACGAGTCCGCTGCGGCGCGCCTCGAACGGCCGCGAGGCTGCGGCCGGCTCGCCTTGCCATTTCGTCAGTTGATCCCAGCCGCGAAAGGGGAGGCCGCTGAACGCGGCATACGAGCCGCTGCCGCCGGCCAGCATCGCATCGGCATGTCCGCGCTCAATGACCTTCGCCGCCTCGCCGATCGCCAACAGGCTCGACGCTCCGCCGGCCACGATCGAGTTGTTCGGCCCGCGGGCGTCGTGAGCGATGCTGATGTGACAGGCCGCCATGTTCGGCAAATACTTCAGCATCCAGAGCGGGAAGAGATCCTTGAACGCGACCTCGCCCCAGCGCTCCACGCGGAACTGGTCGTCCTCCAGGCACCGCCGATAAACGCCTAGCATCTCGGCGACTTCGCCGTAGAGCATCTCGCTGCCCAGGACGACGCCGAGCCGCTCCGGTTCAATTTGCCCGCTGGCCAGGCCCGCGTCTTCCATCGCCAGCGCCGCCGCGGCATAGGCGGTTTGAATCTCCTGGCACATGACCTTGATCGTCTTCCGCGGCTGCACGTACAGCTTGGGATCGAAGTCTTTGATCCGCGCGACGTAGCGGAAAGGAAGCTCCGCGCCGCGGGTTTCGCTCAGCCAATCGACGCCGCTTTGGCCCGCCAGCAGCGAATCCCAAAACGGCAAAGCGCCAATCCCCACCGGAGAAACCACGCCGAGGCCCGTAATGACGACTTGGCGTGGTGGCGACATGCGGTGAAAGCAGGGCTTTACAATTTTTTGAAAGACGTCTGGCCACACCAAGCGCAGCGCTGAGCTAGCGAGCGACGGCTGGGGCGGGCGACACCAAGGCCCGCAAGGCGTTGCCACCGATGCTATCGGGTTGCTTGGCTCGCGGCAAGATTGGCTGCCGCCTGAAGCGCGCCGGCAGATCGAAAAGCAGTGAATTGTCTATGCCAACACCTGCCGTGAGGCAGTGATCGATCGCCGCCGGATCAAGTGCTGCGATGTCGGGCGCTGCGATGTCGGGCGCTACATCGCCGGACGCTGCATCGTGGAGGATGTCATCGGCGAGGCTGACAATCGCCAGCAGGCGCAAGTCGTCTTGCGCTTCGCCCTCTGCCGGCGGCGCCTGGACCGGGGCAAGGCTCAGCGCCAAAGCGCCGGCGCTGGGATTGGCGTTGATGTAGTTGATGACGGTCAGCGCGTCGGTCGGGTTGATTTGATTATCGGGGATGACGTCGTAATACCAGATCGCGGCCGCCGCCGCGTGCGCGCCGGCAACGCCGCCGGCCCCATGCACGTTGATCCAGTTGATGACCAGCAAGGCATCGATCGGCGAGACGTAGCCGTCGGCGTTCACATCCACGCCATTCGAGAGGTTGTGCCAGGGATACTGCGGCTTGAAAACGACGCGAACCGTGCCGATCGCCGTGGTCGAGCCGTCTGAAATGACGTACTGAAAGCTGCCCGGCGCCAGGCCGCCCATCGTGGGCGTGAACCGAATCGCGCGGTTGCCGATGAGCGAGACCGTCCCGCCAACGGCGCTGCGCACATCGACGAGCGTGAGCGGGTCGCCGTCGGGATCGGAATCGTTCGCCAGCAGCGTGAAGCCGTCGAAGTAATAGGGGGTGTTTTGCACGACCGAGATCGTGTCGTCGCCGGCTACGGGGGGCTGGTTGACGTGGTCTTCACCGCCGTCACCGTCGCCGCCATCGCCGTCGCCCGTGGAGGCGCCTCCGTTGATTTCCAGCGACCAGCGATTGAGCGTTCCGCTGCGGTCGGTGGCGGCAATGTTCTGAACGTAAAGCGTCCAGACGCCCAGTGCGCTCTGGCCGGCCAGAGCGGAGAGCGGATCGTCGGGCTGAAAGCTGCCGGCGAAGGGGGCCGCGCCGTCCCCGATCGGCGTGGCCGCGCTGTCGTCGAAGAGCGTGTCTTGAAAATCGGCGTTGTCGTCGCCGTGCTGATCGGACAGGCGGACGATCGTTCCCGCCGGCGAGACGAGCCAGATCGACAGCGAGCCGTCCTGCGGGAAGCTGATGTTCAGCCTCACGGTGAGATCGGTGATCGGTAAATCCTGATCGACGATGATGTACGAGGCGATCGCCAGATCGCCCTCCAGGCCCACGGGCACGTCAGCGGCCGAAAAGATCGCCCCGGCCGCTCCGGCGCCGTCGGTCAAGGTCAGGTTGAGGGTGTAGTCGTCCAGGCCGTCGAGGCCGCCTTGGCCGTCGCGATCTTGATCGAGCTCGTGCCCCGACAGATCCTGCATGTGCGGGTGAATCGTCAGCGTGTAGCGGCCCAGCAAAACGAGCGGATCGAACGCCACGTCGAACTGCGTATTGTCGTCCGACGCCGAAGCGACGCCGGTAATCGGGATGAGCGAGCTATCGGGCGCGGTGAAGCTGACTTGCCCGATGTCGAAAGAAGCGGGGGCGATCGGCTTATTGAAGGTGAGGCGAACGTGGTCCAGACCCGCCGCGGCGTTGCCCGTCGGATCAGCCTGGACGATTCGCGGCAGCGAAGCATCGACCGGGGCGACGCCCAGTGCCGTGGCCGCGTTGATCCGCCCGCCCGAGAGCGTCGTATTGGCCAGCGACGGCTCGCGATCGACCGTCGTATAGATCTTGGCCACCAACTGCTGCCAGGTCCAGCCGGGATTCTGCGAGCGCAACAGCGCAAGGACGCCGGCCACGTGGGGAGCGGCCATCGAAGTGCCGCTGAGCGTGCCGTAGTTCGGGAACACGCCCTCGCTCGCCATGCCGCTTGTTTCGTGCGTCGGCAGCGTGCTGTAGATATCGACGCCCGGAGCGGCAATATCGACCGTTCGCTTGCCGTAGTTGGAGAACCAGGCCAGATAATCGCCCCGGTCGGTGGCCGCGACCGAAACGATGTTGCTGGCGTTGTAATCGGCCGGATACTGCGGGGCGTCGTCGGTGTTCAGGCCGTTGTTCCCCGCCGAGGCGACGAAAATATGCCCTTGGGCGGCGGCATTTTGAATAGCCGTTTGAAACGCCGCCGAAAAATCGCTGACCCCCCAGCTGTTGTTCGAGATCGTCGCGCCGTGCGTCACGGCGAAGTTGAGCGCCTTGATCGCATCGCTGGTGAAGCCGTTCCCCTGATCGTCGAGAAACTTGAGGGCCATGAGGCGCGCATGGGGCGCGACGCCGGCGATGCCCAGGCCGTTGTCGGCCACCGCGGCGATCGTGCCGGCGACGTGCGTGCCGTGGAAATAGTCGTCCATCGGGTCGCCGTCGTTGTTGACGAAGTCGTAGCCATAGACATCGTCCACAAAACCGTCGTGATCGTCGTCGATGCCGTTGCTTGGCGTTTCCCCGCTATTGACCCACATATTGGGGGCCAGGTCGGGGTGCGTATAATCGACGCCGCTGTCGATCACCGCGACGACCACCGACGGGCTGCCTCGCGTGACGTTCCACGCTTCGGGAGCGTGAATATCGGACCCAGCGATTCCGCCCGTCTGCCCCGTGTTATGCAACGACCATTGCTCGGTGGCATAATCCGGATCGTTGGGCGTCCAATTCACCGAGATGCGGTAGTCGGGCTCGACCGACAGCACATTCGGATCGGCCGCATAAGCCCGCCGGGCGGCGTCAAGATTGGTCCCCGGCTTCAACTCCACCTCCCGAAAGCCGGGGGCTACCTGCCACGCTTCGCCGAGCGTGCCGCCGACCGAGTAAGCGGCCAGCGAGCCGGTCGAGCTCGTTCCCTGGCGAAGCTGCACGATGAGCGAAGTCTCGCGCGCTTGCGACCGATCGATCGTCAAGCCGCTGCCCGCCGAATCACTACTACTGGCTACGGATAGAAGCTGCCGGCTCTCCAGCACTTCCAGACACAGCCGCCGCGGACAAGACACCGCCGGCTTGGCGCGCGCTACACCTGGTCCGCCTCCGCGCCGAAATTGCCGGCCGCCCTGCATGGTCGCCTCGAAAGCGCTGGTGCGGCAAGCGCCTTGCATTGCCGCGACAGACGATTCAGCGCAGGTTCTCTCGGTTCCCGTGCGGCCGCGGCTTGGTGCCACAACAATTCCGTGCCGCAACGGCGAACTTTACGAGAAGCGCGTTAGTTGTAGGCATGGAGGCCAAAATCGTCAACTAGTTTTTCATCTTTTCTGGCCCATCTGGCTCATCTGCCGCCGCGGATGACTGGGCAGGCAGGAACTCGTACAGGCGGAATGTATGGCCGGCACCCGCCGAATCATCGCCGCTCGCCAGCGGGTGATGGTCGCCGCTCGCCAGCGGATTATGAAGGTCGAGCCAAACCAGAGCGCTGGGCTCATAGGCATATTCGCCAACGAGCCGCCAATGGTTCGCCTGCCCTGGCCAGGCCGCCTGGTACGCGCGGTCGCGCGTCGCATGCGGGCCGACGGCCAGGAAGGTGGGGATGCTTTGGCCGGCATACAGCGCGCTGGTGGTCGGGATCTGCTCGACCGGCCGCACCAGGGCCTCGCCCGCCGCGGCAAGCTGAAACAACAGCGGCGGCTCGCCCAGGACATAAACAACGCGGGAAACATCATCGCCGGCAACCGCCGATGACGCGCCGCGGGGCGCTTGTTTTTCGAGCTTCGTGTGCATCTGGCGAGCGGCCCGCCAGACGCCCAGCCGATCGCCGGCCGCCGATTTGCTCGCGGCGGCAGTCGGCCGACAAAACGAGGCCAGCGGCAGCGTTGCCAAGACGACGCCAACGGCCGCGGCGCTCCATTGCGACGGCCAGAAACGGTGCGGAGCGGGTTCGGCCGAACGCAAACTCTCCTGACCGCCCGATTCGCCGCGAAGGTCGCCGCTACGCGCGCCGTTCTGCCAGACGCCGCATAGCTGATCCACGAGCACGCCAATCACCAGCCACGCCGAGTAGAGCCACGGTAGCAGCAGCCGCGGATATGGCCAGTAGCAGGGCGTCGCTACAAACAGGCCAACCCACCAGACGATTAAAAGGGCACCGCCGACCACCATTGGCAGCGCTGGCGCCTGCGACTGCTGCGAGGCATAGAGCCGGCAGCCGATGACGCTCAAGCCGAACGCCGAGAGCGCCGCCAGGCCCAGTAGCGGCGCCGTTATGAGCGACGCGCAAGCGATCAGCGCGGCGGCGAAAATCGGCCCGGCGGAAAACTTTGCTCGCGGCGCTCCGGGATCAGACTTGTTCCCGGCTGACCCGGCGAATGCGGCCAGCACGAAGGCAGCAAATATTCCCGCAGCGGTGAAACCATGATCGAGCACCGAGAAGCCGGCAACCTGCCGAGCGGCCGACGACAACCAGCCCGCAAAGCCCACGACATACTTGGCATGATTGCCGGCAATCGGCCCATAGCCGCCGACGCTGTGCAGCGAAAACCAATAGGGGCTCCAAACCAAAAGCGCGGTAGCGCTCGTCACGGCAAAACAGCCCACCGCAGCCCAAAGCCAATTCCGGCTGCCGCTTTGCTCTTCCTTACTATGATCCACCCCCATCGCCGGCTGCTGAGCGACCCGCGCAGCAACCCGCCGGCGATCCCGC
>JADLBW010000129.1 GCA_020847515.1 Pirellulales bacterium
GCGCTGGGCGATACTCGGGAATTGTTCCAAAAACGATACGCGCCCACCAAGCCCGCTGGATCAAGAGCTTCGGTAGGCGGACTATTCGGACGACTGCTCAAGGCCTCGATCATCCGTATCAGACGCACATCCAATCGCGGATCTTCAAACGACCCCGACTTCACTTCACAATCTGCCCAACGCACGACCATCACTCCAAAAAAACAATCATACGCAACAGCCTCCTGCTAGCATGTGTATAAGGACGAGCCCTGGTGGGGAGGGCTAGGGAGGGGGGCGGAACCCTCTCAAAGCGCCGCCGCCGAGCTAACCAGCGCACCGCCCGCCTCGGCGTGCCGGATCCATAATGTCCTCGCGGGTGGCGCGACGAACATCGGCAGCGGAACGCTCGTCGACGTGGCGCCCGACGGTCGCCGCGGGCTCGTGCTGACCTGCGGGCATCTGTTCACCGAGGGGGCGGGCCAGATCGTCGTCGAATTTCCCGACGGCGCCAGACACGGAGCGCTCCTGGCGGCGATCGATCGGCAGGCCGACCTGGCGGCGCTAGAGATCGCCTCTCCCGGACGAACGCCAGCGAGCCTGAGCACCGCGGCCGAACCGTCGGGGACGCTGCGGGCGGGCGGCTTCGGCCCGCGCGGCGAGTATCGCTCGGTGAACGGGCCGGTCGTCGGCTACAGCCAGTCGCTGGGGCAAGAGAGCGTGCGGCTGTCGGGCGCGGTGCGCTCGGGCGACTCGGGGGGCGGGGTGTTCGACGATGCGGGACGCCTCTGCGGGGTAGTGTGGGGCGAGGCCGGCGGCGAGAGCTACGCCTCGACCGGCGGTCCGCTGCGGCGGTTCTTGAGCGGCCTGCTGGGGCCTAATGCAGCGGCCGGCAACGCCTCGGCCAGGGTCGCTGTCGCCGGGTGCCCTAGCGGGCGGTGTCCCCTTACGCCGCCTCCAATTGTGGCGCCCGGCGCGTCGGCGGCGCCGCCCGCAGCGCGTCGCCCCGCGGCCGGCGGCTTCATCGGCGTCGCGGGGGAAGGCGGAATCTTGCCGCTGAGGCCGCCGGCCCCCGCCCACGGCTGCGATTGCCGCGCCGCGCTGGCGGCGCTTGATCGACGATTGCAGGGCCTTGAGCAGCCTGCCGGGCAAGCGCCGGCGGCAGACCGCGCGGCCAGCGAAGCCATCCTGCCAGGCGCCCCTCGGCCCGGCGCTTACGGCGATGCGGCCCGGGCGGCCGCCATGCTGGCCACCGCCGCGCTGGGGCTGAGCGGGCCGATCGGCTGGGCGATCATCGCCGGCATATCGCTAGGCGGATGGCTCGTCGGCCGCCGGGTGAGGCGGAAGAAGGAAGCCGCGGGGCGCGGGGCGCGAGTAGATGCTGATCAACCTTCACTCGCGCCGTGCGCCACGCGCCTCGCGCCTCAGTCGGAGGCTCCCGCAGCCGCGGACCGCGACTTTCCCGCCGGCGGCCACGAAGAAACGTGCGTCGAAATTCATCAGCCGATCGAGCGCGACGACGCTGAGGCTCGACAACTTCTACGACTTTCGCAGTTGGAAGGACGCGACCCGCTACAAGATGCGCTTGCAGGACGGCTTGCGCTCGACCGGCTCGACGCGATTGCCGAGAGCGACGCTCAGCCGCCGCGAAAGCAATGGGCCGACGAGCTGCGACGCGAGCTGCGCGATCGGTTCAACGAGGTGGCCCCCACAAAATTCGATGTAAATGCGGATTGCGAATTGCGAATTGCGGAATGACGACGGGCTTAACCGCACTCAATCCGGAATCCCCAATCCGCAATCCCCAATCCACAATCGAACCTCACCCCGGTTACTTAGCTAGAAAACCCGAACTCAAAGGAGACCCCTCCCATGCCTGCTGGCGACGCTGGAAAAGAACAATTCCGCCGGATCATCACCGAGTTCCGCAACCTGCACATCCTGGCCGCCTTGGGGCCGCTGTTCGATTTCCGCAGCGAGGTCGTGGCCAACGACGAGTTCGGCGTTCGCGGCGGGCTCGACGAGACGACCAAGGATCACTACGTCGAGCACCTGTTGGCCTGCGACCGCATGCGGCGCCGCGTGACGTACAACCCCGAGAAGGCGCCGCTGGGCGATCTCATCGAGCGGGCGATCAACTCCAACGAAACCCTGCTCGGCTCGACGGCCCCCTTTGGCGGCGATGAGATTCAGGAGGCCCCGGGCGGGCTGGTCGCGCTGCCGTGGGCGGTCGACGGCAGCGACCCGAACATCCCGCTGGGAAGCCAGCTCAACTTCCGCAGCCAGAACGCGCTGGTGCTGCTGGGCGCCATCGATCGAGCCGTCGTCAATTGGACCCGCCTGGAGAGCCGCTTCCGCACGTCGTTCATCTACGTAAAGGATTCGATGCGGATGTACGGCAGCTACGTGCAGGTGCTGGAGTACCTCAAGGCGTTCGCGGGCGACGCCAACCGCGTCGACATGGCCTCGGGCGTGCGACCGACCGAAGAGCCGCAAGGCCCCGCCGACTCGCCGAACCTCAAGAGCGAGTCGGGGCGCGTCGCCGCGACGACGCGGCAGTAGCATTTCCCTCCCTCGATGGGGAGGGGCAAGGGAAGGGGTGATTGCGCCCCGTACACGGCGGGCGAGCCGTGTACCTGGTGCGGCCCCCTCCCTGACCCTCCCCACCAGGGGGAGGGAACCCGCGGGGAGGGGACCAGAGGAGGCGTAGCCTATGGAATGCAACCACGAACTAGAGACGCAGGTAGTTCACTTGACGGCGTATCTGCGGGGCGAACTGGGCTATCAGGCCGAGACCCCCGGCAGCTTGCGGCGGCAGGTCGAGGAGAATTCGCAAATGATTCGCGCGATGGATGAAACGCTCCGCGGCCGCGGCGCCGAGCTGGGCCTGGTCGGCTGGATGATGGTTCTGCGGCGAACCTGGATCGCGATGGTCGCCCTGCTGGGGACGGCCCTGGGCTATGCGCTGAACGACGTAGTCGAGGCGTTTGGCGCCGCCAGCGCCGCCTCACGGGTCGTCGTGAATGCCGAGTAGACGCCTCAGTTAGATGCGAGGTCCGACCGCACCGGACGCGTGCATGCTCAGTACTGAGTACGCAGTGCAGTGTACCGACCGCGGCACTACCCAGACGACAACGCGAGTTGCTCACCGATGACTGACAACGGACTACTGACGACTGACAACAGACCGCCCATGCACTTCCGCGACCGCATTCAAGAACTTCGCCGCGTGAGGGCCAGCGAGCTACGGCCGAATCCTCGCAACTGGCGGACGCACCCCGATTCGCAGCGGAATGCCTTGCGCGGCCTGCTGGCCGAGATCGGGTACGCCGACGCCCTGCTCGCGCACGAGCTTCCCGACGGTTCGCTCGAGCTTATCGACGGGCACTTGCGGGCTGAGACGACGCCCGAGGCCTCTGTGCCCGTGCTGGTGCTGGACTTGTCGGAGGCAGAGGCCGACAAAATCCTGCTCACGCTCGATCCGCTGGCGGGGCTCGCCGGCATCGACACGGCGCGGCTCGAGGAGTTGCTCTCCAGCGTCGAGTTCAGCAGCCCGCAGCTTGACGAGTTGCTCGCCGGTCTGGCCCGTACGGCGGCAGAAGCCGAGCGCCAGCTTGACCCGACCGGCGGCGACCCGGGCGACGTTGCCATACCTGAGTCGTATCAGGTCGTCGTCGAGTGCGCCAGCGAACAGGACCAGCAGGACGTCTTCGAGCGGATGCGCGCCGCGGGCTACCGCTGCCGCGTGCTGACGCTGTGAGCGGCGGGCTGGCTGGGATGCACCGCCTTGGCGCCATACAGTCGTTTGCCCGACAGTCATGCAAATGAGCGCAAATAATTGAGTCCTGTAAAGCGAATGATCCTCGACTAGGGCGGCTGTCAGCTATCAGCCGCCAGCTTTCAGCCAGAGAGGGTTCATTCTCTGCGCAGGGATCAACAATGCAGGATCAGCCAAGAAGTCTATTCGCGTGATTCGCGGGCTTGCAAAAAAGGCGCACATTCCAACTTAGCGAGGCGCATGGGTACCGCGACGCGCCAGCAACACGAGGGCAATCGCCAGACACGCGATGCCGACGACCGCGTAGCCGACTCGAAAATAGACGTGACTCGGACCAGGCTCGCCGCTGGCGCTGAAGCCGTAGACGCACAAGGCGGCCACGAGCATCAGTACGTTTGCCGCAATGGTTTTCATCACCCTGCCTGCGGAGACAGGCCTGGCATAGCGCTGCACCAGCCACGAACCCATCACGCCCACGTATCATACCATGCCTCGCGTTCACATTGCAGTCGACTGCCCGGTGTACGATTCATTCCGGGTCGCCCAAGTTGCCGGCATGTTCGACGTGCCGGCGGCGACCAGGGCCACCGCGCACTTCGAGTGCGAATTGCCCGATCGCGACGAAGTCTGGGACGTGGGACTCGTCGTCGGCCCCTCGGGCAGCGGCAAGAGCACCGTCGCCGCCCATTGCTACGGCGAGGAGCTGTATCGCGGCGGCGACTGGCCGCACGACAAGGCGGTCGTCGACTGCTTCGACTCGTTGCCGCTACGGCAAGTCGTCGAGCTGCTTACGGCCGTCGGCTTCAGTTCGCCGCCGTCGTGGATTAAGCCGTACCAGGTGCTGAGCTACGGCGAGCGCTTCCGTTGCGATCTGGCCCGAGCATTGTCCGTTGTCCGTCGTCCGTTGTCAGTCGCGACGGACGACGGACAACTGACAACGGACAAACCGCTTGTAGTCTTCGACGAATACACCAGCGTCGTCGACCGCCAAGTGGCGCGGGCCTCGTCGGCGGCGATCGCCAAGGCGATTCGCCGCGGGGCGATTAAGTGCCGGTTCATCGCCGTGACCTGCCACTACGACGTCGCCCAGTGGCTCCAAGCCGATTGGGTGCTCGACATGACCGCGGGCCAGCTATCGCGGAGGCACCTTCGGCGACCGCCGATCGACGTGCAAATCCATCGCTGCGGCGTCGCGCCGTGGCGGCTGTTTGCGCGTCATCACTATCTGAGCGGGCGACTCGCGCAGGGCGCGCGATGCTACCTGGCCACTTGGGAGGGCGAGCCGGTGACCTTCTGCGCCACGCTGCCGGTGGTCGGACGGCGACGCCACCGGCGGTTCACGCGCATCGTCACCTTGCCCGACTACCAAGGCATGGGCATCGGCACGAAGGTCGTTGCGGCGGTGGCGTCGCTCCATCGGGCCGAAGGGTTGCGAATCAACGTCACCAGCAGCCACCCGGCGCTGGTGGGCCATTGCCGTCGCTCTCCGGACTGGAAGTCCCTCGGCGTGCGGAAGCCGGGCCCGCGGGAGGGTTTCGGGTTTCGGTATCGCAGCGCGGCTGGTCGGGCCGTGGCGTCGTTTGAATACATCGGAGCCTGAACGTGCCCTCCCGTTTGACCGAGATCGACAAATCGCATTTTTGCGCGATTCTTCGCATGGGCTGCGATCGCGCCACGGCGTGCATGCGGCTGGGGATCACGCCGGGGCAGTTGCGCATCGAACTGGCCATGGACGAGGACTTCGCCAAGAACCTGGCCCGCAGCGCGGCCGAAATCGAACTGGAACACATGCGCAACCTCCGCAAGGCCAGCGAGGATTTTAAGAACTGGCGAGCGTCGCAGTGGTGGCTCGAACGCCGGGCGCCGCAGCGGTACGCGCCGCGCAGCCCGGCCGCCATCTCGGCCGAAGACCTCGAAGCCCTGTTCGATCAACTGGCGAAGATCATCCTCGACGAGACGCCCCAGCCAGAGCTTGCCGCCACGATTCTCGATCGGCTCGAGCGGCCGCGCGAGGCGGCCTCCGACGCCGGCGGCGGCCCCCTGTCCGCCGTCGACGGTTTTGCCGACGACGACCCGCCTCAGTCCGACGACCGGCCCATAACCGATTCCCAATGACGCCTCAGCGGCGAAATCGATGTTCGATCCTGCTGACCCACCCGACAAAGTCGCCGACGCGCTGGTGCAGATTGCTCGTCGCTGCCGCCGCTTGCAGGCTGAGCGCCGCCGCGCAGCCGAGGCGGCGAGCGATCTCGACGTGCTGGCATGGGGCCGCCGATACTTGCCCGCCTACTTCCGTCGCCCCCCCTCGCGCATGCACCGCTGGCTCGGCGGGCGGCGGGCGGCCCTGGCGGCGTCGCGCGGCGCCAGGTTGAACGTCCTGGGTCCGCGCGGCGGCGCCAAAAGCACCCTCGGCACGCTGGCCTTTGTACTGCAATCGGCCCTCACGGCGCGCGAGCGATATCTCTGGATCGTTTCGGACACCAAGAACCAGGCGCAAACCCACCTGGCTCACGTCAAGCGCGAACTGGAGGAGAATCCCGCCTTGGCCGACGCCTATCCTGAGGCCGCCGGCCGCGGACCCCGCTGGCGGGCCGCCGCCATCGAACTGGCCAATGGCTGCGTCATCGAGGCCTACGGCGCCGGGCAGCGGCTGCGCGGCCGGAGGCAGCGGCAGCACCGGCCGTCGCTCATTGTGTGCGACGACCTGCAAAACGACGGACACATCGCCTCGGCCGCCCAGCGCCAGGCCAGCCGCGATTGGTTTCACGGCGCGCTGCTCAAGGCCGGCGATAAGCGGACCAACGTCGTCAACCTGGCGACGGCCCTGCATCGCGACGCCCTGGCGATGCAGCTTCATCGCTCGCCGGGCTGGACGTCGGCCCTGTTTCGAGCGATCGAGCAGTGGCCGCTGAATATGCAGCTCTGGGCCGAGTGGGAGCGGCTGTACTGCGACGCCGACGACCCGCAGGCCGCCCAGACGGCGCGGCAGTTCTTCCTCGCTCGCCAGCGGACGATGACCGCCGGCGCCGAGCTGCTATGGCCTGAGGAGGAAGACCTGTACACGCTCATGCGAATGCGGGTCGAGGAAGGACGCACGGCGTTCGAGCGGGAAAAGCAAAACTCGCCCGTCGATCCGGAGCGCTGCGAATGGCCCGAGGCTTATTTCGACCAACATGTCTGGTTTCGCCAGTGGCCGCCGAGACTGGCCGCGAGGGTCATCGCGCTGGATCCCAGCAAGGGCGCCGATGCGCGGCATGGCGACTACTCGGCCTACGTGCTGCTGGGGCTCGACCAGGCGGGCGTCTACTACGTCGAGGCCGACTTGGCCCGCCGGCCGACCCCGCAGATGGTGGCCGACGGCGTCGAGCTCTGTCGGCGATTTCGCCCCGATGCGCTAGGCGTCGAAGCGAACCAGTACCAAGAACTCCTCTCTGGCGAGTTCGCCAGCGAGTGCCGCCGGCAGGGGCTGCCACCGCTCGCGCCGTACGCCATCCACAATTATGCCAACAAGCTGGTGCGAATTCGTCGGCTGGGGCCCTATCTGTCGCAGCAGCGCTTGCGGTTTCAGGCGACAAGCCCCTCGACGCGGCTATTGGTCGAGCAATTGCGCGACTTTCCGCTGGGGGCCCACGACGACGGACCGGACGCACTCGAAATGGCGCTGCGGCTGGCCGAGGCGGTAATGAGCGCCGGGAACGCCAATGACGGATTGGGGAATCGATTGATAGGGAGCCTGTGATTGAGAGCCGCTGCTACGTTTGTTGTCCGTCCTGCCGATGCCCGTTGTTCCGTGCAGTGGGACGTGCAAACGCTCGCCGTCGCGCAACGGCCCCGAAGGGACCTGGCCATGTGGCCGCGGCAGGCAGGCCGCAGTTAGGGCGGCGAAAAAACCCATAGAGCCCCGAGGCGGGCACAGGGGCGGCGGCCTCTCCGCGCAGGATTCAGCCATACGACTCGATTTAAGCGGCCTTTCGCATAGGCCCTTCATTATGGAGGTATGCATGTCATCTTCAGTTTCATCGTCGCACCACCTCGACCCGCTGGAACGTCGCATTTCCGAGGCGTGCGATTCCCTCTGGGATGCGCTGGTCGACCCGCGCGAGGCCTACCTCGACGACGACGGGCAGTGGTGGAACGGCGTCGCCGCAGCCGCCGCCGTGGGCGGCGGGCGCGCCGGACTCGCCTGTCTCACGGAGGAGCAGCTTGCCGCGGTCCGCCTTGAGTGCCGACGGCTGGCGGCGACCAACGAGTTTGCCATCAACGGCATCGAGAACCGCATCAGCTACCTGGTGGGCCCCGGGCACGCCTATCACGCGGCGATTCGCAAGGGCGCCGCGGCCGACATGCCGCTGTTGGCCGAGGTGCAGACGGTGTTGGAGCAGTTCCTCGAGGAGAACGCCTGGCACGCCCGGCAGCAGGAGATCGTGCGGCGGATGGATCGCGACGGCGAAGCGCTGTTGCGGTTCTTCGCCTCGGCCGACGGGCGGACGCGGGTGCGGTTCGTCGAGCCGGAGCAGGTGTATACGCCCCCGGAACTGTCGCACCGCCCGTCGGCCAGTTTCGGCGTCCAAACCGAAGAGGACGACGTGGAGACGCCGCTAGGCTACTACATCGACGGCGAGCCCGTGGACGCCGGCGAGATCCAGCACCGCAAGGCCAACGTCGACGCGAACGTGAAGCGCGGCCTGCCGCTGTACTACCCGGTGCGGAAGAACCTGCGGCGGGTCGAGAAGCTGCTGCGGAACATGAGCGCAGTGGCCGAGATACAGTCGGCGATCGCCCTGATCCGCAAGCATCGCAGCGGGCTGCGCAGCGGCGTCGAGCAGTTCGTCGCCGACGGGGCGGCGACCAGCGGCATCGATCCGCGCACCGGTCGGGCGCGGCTGCTTGCGCAATACGGGCCAGGGACGATCCTCGACGCGCCGGCCGGGTTGGAGTACGACTTCCCGGCGGCGGGGGTCAACGCCAGCAATTTCGTTACCGTGTTGCAGGCGGAACTGCGGGCGATCGCCGCGCGGCTGGTGATGCCGGAGTTCATGTTCACCTCCGACGCGTCGAACGCCAACTACTCCTCGACGCTCGTGGCCGAGGGACCGGCCGTGAAGATGTTCGAACGTCTGCAAGCGAGCCTGAAGAACGACGACCTGCGGGTGATGTGGCGGGTGATCGACAACGCCGCGACGGCAGGCCGGCTGCCGGCCGACGTGCGCCGCCGCGTCGACCTGCAGGTCACCTTGCCGTCGTTGCGGGTTCGCGACCAACTGCGGGAATGCCAGATCGAGCGGATGGCCTACGAAAAGGGGATCCTGTCGCCGCAGACCTGGAGCCAGCGCCTGGGGCTCGATTACGACACCGAGCAGAAGAACCTCGCGATGCATGGACAATTGCGAGTGACGAGTGGCGAGTAGCGAATGAAGAGTAGGCGGACATCAAGTCCATTCACAACTCAAAACTCGCAACTCAAAACTCGCAACCCACAACTCACAACTCGCAACTCGCAACTTTATTGTCGAATTTGGCCGCGCAACTTGCTACGCTTGGACCATCATCAACGGGTCGGGATGCTTTGGCGACTGGAAGGCTGACCACCAGACGAATGCCACTAGTCGCCAAAGCATCCCGACCCCGTATGGCGACCAGGCTAGGACCATCATGACCGCGACTGTTACCAGTGCGAAAACGAGGAAGCGAGAACAGGCGCAAGCCGAGTTCGCCAAGCTGCTGGCCGCGGCGGAAACGCGCGGCTTTCACGGCACGGCCAGCGTCACGGTCGTCGTTCAGGACGGACATATTCAACACATGAGAGTGGCAGTGGAACGAATGGTGAGATAGAGGCGGATAGGGTCGGGAGCCTTTTGCGATTGGACGGCGAAACTAGCGAGGAACCTCGCCCGTCGCAAAAGGCTCCCGACCCAGTAAACGATAACCAGGTATCAGCGCAAGCTGCGGCCTCACGGGCCGCGGTATTGCAACGAGCCTCGACGTGGACGGTGCGACATTGTTCGCACGTCGACGTCGAGGCTTTTCTTGTTGTTGGGGGAGTGGTGAGTACGGGAGTACGCACGTACCTGAGTACCCAAGTACCTGAGTATGCGAGTACTCGCTCGCCCTCAATCCATCTCCCGACAGGAGGGGCTCGGGGCGGATTGAACTCCTATTTCCAACCGCGTCACTCACCCAGTCGCCAGTCACCTCAATACCCCCCGCCCCCCAAGGAGAACCCATGAACGAACCGCTACAAGAATTCGTTGACTCGCGGGGCGTGACCCTGCGGGTCGACCGCGCCAGCGGCCTGCTGCGCGGCGTGAAGCTCATCGGGCTGCAGTCGCTCAACGGCCGCCGCTATCGACCCGCCGCGCTGGCCGCCGCGGTCAGCCTGTACGAGGGCGCCAAGGTGAACGTCAATCATCCCACGGAGGGCCCGCTGGCGCCGCGGGACTATCGCGATCGGCTGGGGGTGATCCGGCAGGTCGAGTTCCGCCCCGACGAGGGGCTGTTCGGCAATCTGCACTACAATCCCAAGCACCCGCTCGCCGAGCAGCTCGCCTGGGATGCGGAGAACAACCCGCGAAACGTCGGCTTCTCGCACAACGTGCTGGCCCGACTCAGCCGCGAGGCGGGGCGCTCGGTCGTCGAATCGATCGCCCATGTGCAGAGCGTCGACCTGGTGGCCGATCCGGCGGCGACGCAGGGACTCTTCGAGCAGCAGGCGACGGCGGCCCCGCACGACGAGCTCGCCGAACTGCGCGGGCAGCTCGCCGAGGCGATGGCTCGCGAAGCGACGCTGCGGCGCCATCTGGCGATCCGCGAGTCGATCGAGGTCCACGGCCTCCCCGCGGTCGGCGCCGGCGGCCTGCGCCAGTCGTTAGGGGCCGCTTTCTACGAGGCCCTTTTGGGCGCCCCCGACGAGGCGCAAGTCGATGCGCTCATCGCCGAGCGGGCCGAGGCGCTGCGACACGCCTCGACGCCGCTTCCGGCCGCCGCCCGCACGCAGCGGCCCCGATCGCAGCAGCCGATTGTTGCGCTTGCTCGGCTGAGCGGGCCGGCGACCTCGGCGGCGGAGTTCGCTCGCGCCCTGCGGCTGCGTCGCGGCTAACGCCGACCCGTCCGCACCACGTCAATTTCCTCAACCCCTCAACGGAGCAATGCACTGATGTCCAATACCATGCGCTGGCGCTATGGCGACGCCAATCCCGTGATGCTGCCGGTCGCCGACTCCACGGCGGTCGAGATCGGCGATCTCATGTACCAGGCCTCAGGGGCCGCACGTCCGGCGGAGATGCTCGCCGACGCCGGGACGGAGGCGGCCAACCAGGAGGCGTTTCACGACGCCTTCGTCGGCGTCGCGATGCAATGCTCGCCCGAAGGCGTCGGCCACCCGATTCGCATCGCCACCAGCGGCGTCTTCGAGTTCGACTGCCTGTCGATGACTGCGGACGTCGGCGACCTCATCGGCGTCGACGAAGACTCCGGCGGGGCCGAACTGCTCAACCAGGTCGTGGCCAAGGTCGCCACGGCCAACCTCGCCATCGGCCGCTGCGCCAAGCGGCTCAACCCGGCCGGAACCAAGGTGCTGGTCGAGGTCGTCAGCACCGTCATGCGCGGCGGGCCGCAGGCGATGGCGTAGGGGCCGAAAGCGGAAAGCTGAAAGCGGGGGGCAAGGCGGGAACGGGATGAGAAATGCAAGCGGCTGGCGGCGGACAGTTGCCGTCCGCTCTCCGCTCTCCGCTCTCCGCTCCGGCGCCCTCTTGGCGGTTCAACCATACAACACATCACTGACCCAAGGAACACCAACTGTGTCTCTCAATTATCGGGAACTGAAGCGCAGGTACGATCTCGACGGAGCCCAATGCACCGTGCGGCACTTGTGCGA
>JADLBW010000130.1 GCA_020847515.1 Pirellulales bacterium
CCGGAGATGTTATTCGGCATTACCCACAGTTTCCCGTGGCTATTCCGAACCCCTGGGTACATAACTACGCGTTACTCTCCCTTTCGCCGCTTTCCGGGCTCCCTAGCAAGCTAGAAAGCCCTTCTCGCTCGACTTGCATGCCTAATCCACGCCGCCAACGTTCATTCTGAGCCAGGATCAAACCCTTCAATTGGTTTTATGCTTCAACCCCGCGGCTTTCGACCGCAGGGCTAATTAGCCGTTTGAAGTAGCTTGAGATCCAGTTGCACGCCGACCCTCGCGGGCCAAACGCGACTTCGATCTGTACGATCTTGCGCTGGCTCTTGAGGTCGCCAAGAAACGCCGCAGGGACATGCCCCGCGGCTCGCTAAGCGAGCCTCAAGTCTCAAAAGAGGTCACTCACCAAATTGTCAAAGAGCAAGAAACCATTCTTGCGAAGTCCAGCTCTGAGGCAAGGCCCAACGCAAGAATTTTCGCCCCCAGCCAAACGGCCGGCTCGTTGAAGCCGAACCCGCTCGGGGCAAGAATCAATTCTCGCAGCGTCCCGTAGAAAGGCAAGGCCTTGTGAGGACTCCCGCAAGAATTCGACCCTCCCAGTTCCGCCGGCTGCTAGCCGTCTTCCCCTGGGAGACTCGTGATTCTAGCAATCGGCCAGAGCCGGTCAATGCATGAGGTGAATTTTTTCACCGAATTCTGATCCCTCCAATCGACCGCCTTTTACGGACCGGTTGGGCTCCGCTCGTCCGCATAAGCGGCCGGCGAAAACTTATCTAGGGAGCAGCCGGCTTTGCGGTCCTCGAGCAAGCATACGGGAGACAGAAAATCAGCTCGGACGCTCTCCGAAGGACTTCCTCAGCCGATGCTGACGCCGCATTGGGGTCGCAGGCGGCAACGCCTCCGCGGGCGCGTACAAAACGAACGTCGGACGGATTACCCGATACGGCCTACCGGTAGGAAGTGCTGCGTTACCGCCTGCCGACACGGGGTCTCGCAGTGGTGTTGAAATTCATCGACCGCGAACCCTGAACCCTGAACCCTGAACCCCGAACCCCAAACGCTCAATCCCTGCCGCCTATCCGCCCCATTCCGCAGCCTGCCTTGCAGCCGGGGCAGGGCAGGGCACAATAACAAATGGCAAAAACCGCCGTAGCCGTGCTTAGCCAGCATCGATATCCAACCAGGCAGAATAGGTAAACGCGGAGCAGCGTCTAATCATGGTGTGCCGCGGCGTGCGAGGCGCCACTACCGTCGATCGCAACGAGCGCGAGGAGATCCTGGCCGCTACGCGGCAACTGCTGGCGCTGATGATCCGTCGAAACGGCATCGAGTCCAAAGACGTCGCCAGTGCTATCTTCACGACGACAACGGATGTCGACGCCGAATTCCCCGCGCTCGCCGCCCGGCAGCTCGGCTGGCTCGATGTACCGCTGATGTGCGGCCACGAAATCGCGGTCCCTGGCTCACTGCGAATGTGCATCCGCGTGCTCATCCACTGGAACACCGACAAGCCGCAGGGCGAAATCGAGCACATCTACGTAAAGGAGGCCAATCGCCTGCGGCCCGACCTGATGAAACTTCCGGCGGTCGACTGGGAAGAACTCGAAGCCTGGATCGCCGACCACATGGCAGCTCCATAGCCGCCCGTTAAGCGATCTCCCAGCCGCCCCTTAACGTCCGGCCGGAGCCGTTTGAAAAGTCCTCCCCCAAAAACCTCGTCCGCCGCGGCCCCGACGGCTCGTTGAGTCGCGGCGTTTGCCCCGCTACTTCTACTCCGCTCTTTTGACCAACCGCGAGCGTCACGTGGCTGAAGATCTTTCACAACGCCATGGCCCGATCACCGACCTTTTCCCCCGAGTCGTAGCGGACGACGATTGGCAGCGCTACCGCCTGACAGACGAGCAAGTGGCCCAATTCCATCGCGACGGCTTTCTCCCGAAGATCCGCCTGCTCGACGAGCGGCAGATCGAAACGCTCCGCGCCGAACTGGCGGACCTGGTGCAAGCCGGCCAAGACGGCGCCGACCTCTGGTACGAATATCACAGCAACGAGTCGGGCGACCCCAGCGCGGTGCTGTTCCACGCCCTGGGGGCCTGGCGGATCAAACCGGGACTGCACGACCTGCTATGGCATCCGGCCATGCTTGCCCCCGCGTCGCAGCTCTTGGACGGGGCGGTGCGGTTCTGGCACGACCAGCTCTTCTGCAAGCCGGCCCACGACGGCGGCGTCGTCGCCTGGCACCAGGACTACTCCTACTGGACCCGCACCAGGCCACTGGCCCATCTCACGTGCTGGAGTGGCCTGGACGACGCGACCACCGAGAACGGCTGCGTCCAATACGTCCCCGGCTCTCACCGTTGGGACCTGCTCCCCACGACTCACCTGGCCAAAGGCCTGGACGCCATTCGTAGCGTCCTCGACGACCAGCAGCGTGCCGCGTTCAAGCCGGTAGCTTGCGAGCTCAAGGCCGGCGAAGCGGTCTTCCATCACCCCTTGATGCTGCACGGCAGTTTTGAGAACCGCAGTCCCCGCCCCCGTCGGGCCGTCGTCATCAACTTCTTCCGCGACGGTACGCTCTCAGACAGCGACCAGCCGCTGTTGGACGGAGTGAACGTCATCCCCCGCGGCGAAAAGATGGGCGGGCAGTTCTTCCCGCTGCTGTGCGGCGCGGATGCCGGGTTCTAGATGCTGGTTGCTGGATCATCTCATCCAGCATCTAGAATCCAGCATCCCCGAGTACCGGAGAGAGGACTCGAACCTCCACGCCCTTGCGGGCACATGGACCTGAACCATGCGCGTCTGCCAATTCCGCCACTCCGGCAAGTGGTAGTGAATCACTAACAATCGCAGAATGGCGGCGCGGATTCAAGGGGCGCCCCGTCCGTGTGCCGCGTCAGATTCTGGGCGGCAGGCCCTGAGGTCTGCCGCAGGGGCGCGGCGGCGCACCTTGAGAAGCATCGCGCCCCCCCTGCCCTACCACTGACAACGGACCACGGACAACTGACGCCTCAATACCTCGCCATCCCAGGCTCAATCTCCGCCGCCCACTGGTCGATGCCGCCCGCCATTGACTGTGCTCCCGCAACTCCCTGCTGCCGCAGCCAGTTCGCCGCCCGCAAACTCCGGCCGCCATGGTGGCAGTGGATCACCACGCGGAGATCGCCGGCGGCCGCCAATTCCGCAAGCCGGTCCGGCAGTTCGCCCATGGGAATGTGACGCGTCCCGGCAATGGCGCAGTGGGCGCGCTCGTCGGCCTCGCGGCAATCGATGAACAACAGCCGCTCGCCGCTGTCGCGCAACCTCCGCGTCTCGGCGACTGAAATCTCGATCGGCTCGCTCGGGCTCATGCACGACTCCTCGTGGGCTGGTGGTCGGGATCACTCAATGTGCGCGCCCACGGCGAACGTGCAAGTGCCAAAACCGTTGTTGAGGCGTGGCCGACTTACGAGTCGCCCGCGGCGGCGCTACTCCTATCGACCATTGCGCCGCTACAGTGCCTGTGCAGCCCCGGCCTCCGCCCCGGGGATCGCCTTTTTAGCGGGACAACGTCGATCCCAAGGGCACGCGACCCCAGGCCAAAGACCGGGGGGCTGCAATTGATGTGTCCATGGCTCATTGACGGCGCAACGCTCAACAGTCAGCGCTATTTCGATTACCAACCAGGCGCCGTCCGCAAATCCGCTGTCGCCGGCGTCCGGACCTCGCCCGAAACGCTAGCGCCCCAGCACGTGGTCGTAAACCTCGGCTACTCGGCCAGCCAGGACGTCAGCCGAGAAGAACTCGGCATGACGGAGTTGCGCCGCGCGGCTCAGAGCTGCGTAGTCGAAGTGGCCTGTCAGAACCTGGTTAATCGCCGCCGCCAGGGCGACGGGCGTTCCCGGCTTCACCAGCAGGCCGCTTTCGCCGTGGCACACGGCCTCCGGAACTCCCTCGACCTCCGAGGCGATTACCGGCACGCCAGCCGCCATCGCCTCGAGCACGACCATCGGCAGTCCCTCGCCGAACAAGCTCGGCAGGGCCAGCACGTCGATCTGCCGCAGCTCGCGAGCGACGTCCGTCACAAACCCCGACCACTCGATATGTTCGGTCAGCCGCCGCTTGCTGGCGAGCAAGCGAATCTCCGCCTCATACCGCGGATTTTCAAACGGGCCAACGAGCCGTAGCCGCACATCAGGCGTTTCGCGGCGCACTTGGGCCAGCGCTTCCAGCAGCACCTCCAGCCCCTTTCGCGGCCGGAACAGTGCGACCATCCCCAGCGTCCACGTAGCCGGCGTCTTTACGCGCGGCGGGACGTCGATCATCGGCACGCCGTTAGGAACGCACACGACGTGACTTGCCAAGAAGCCCTGCTCGATCATGTACCGTCGCACGCTCGGCGAGACGGCGATCAGCCGCGCCGCCCGGTGGCCGGTACGCCGTTCCAGCCACACGTTGATCATGTTTTGCAGCGTCCGCGTCGAGTCCCGTCCCGCTGGACTGTGCACATGGTAAATCAGCGGCACGCGCGCGATCGCTGCCGCCTGGCCGCCGACCATCAGCGACCGCGGCGTATGGGCATGAACCAGGGCAATGCTCTCATCGTGCACCAACTGCGCTAATTTTCGCCCGCACCGGAAGTCCATCCGCCCTCGCATCGGCACTTCGTACAGTCGCGCCTGGCGATGCTGTCGCGCCTCGGCGAACCGGCCAGGTTTGACGCAGGCGAACGTCACCTCATACCCCCGCTCCGGCAACGAACCGGCCAGCAGGTCTTGCACTCGCTCGGCCCCGCTGTAGTGTTCGCCGTTGATGACATGCAGCACGCGCACGGCTTTGCCCGTGCGCCGCGCCGCCGCGCTGGCGTCAGGCTCCAGGACCGGTGGGCGAGGCAAGACGGCGTCCGTCATAAAGGCGGGACTCGGGAGGGATAAGCGGGCGGATGGCCAAACGGCCGCGAGGGCCATCGAAAGTCTAGATCACAGGCCGCCGGCGGGGCCTGTAATTCGCCGGGCGCCTCCCGCAGGCCGCCCCCCTCGGTGTGGCGCTTGCGGCGGATTATGCCAATTCTGCCGAACCAATGAGCTATCGGCGGCCCGGATCTGCCCCGGATACAGAAAAGCGGCCCCGACCTGCAGGTCGGGGCCGTCGACGCGGCGCGTTTACATGGGCGGTCGCCCAGATCGCATGCTTTGCCCTTTAGCGCTTAATGGCGTTCTGGGGATTCGCTGCCTGCGGGGCAATCGTCTCGGCGTTCACCTTGGTCCAGCCGAACGGCGTGCGGGGCGCGCTGAACAGGCCGGTAAACCACTCGCCGAGGTTCGTCTCGTTGATCCGCGTCTTCTCGAGATTGAACACATAGACGTGCTTTTGCTGCCCGCCCGGCAAATAGACCTGCAGCGCCTTGGGCTGCATCGTCTTGCGATCGAGCATGACGTCCACCTGATCGTAGTTGGCTGCGTCCGCCTGCCATTTGGGCTTGGCTACCAGGACGATCTCCGCGGGGTTAGACGGCCCGATGCGGATCCAATAACGCTGATCCAGCTTCGCGGCCTCGGCGCCGAATAAGAAGGGCAGGGGCCCGTCGCTGATGTTTTGCCCTCGCAGCTCATCCGGGATGCGCGTGACCACCAGTTGCTTGTCGCGGTGGTTGTACTCATAGATCGCCTTGCCGTCGCAGACCCAGTGCTCGCCCACCTCGTCCTTTTGCAGGAGGTACTCGCCAGGCGCCGTCGGGCTCGCATCTTGCGGGTTCTTCTTCGTCCACCGTTTGATCTCGTCGATCTTGAAGCTGCCCTTGTCCGGCTTGGAATACGACAAGGTGCCCGTGCTTTCAATCATGTGCTGATCGCGGCCTGGGCCGAAAACCGCGTCGTATTCCAGCCGCGTAAACTCGGCGCTGAAGTTCTTGATTTCCTTGCTCGTCTGCTCCCACATTTGCAGCGTGGTCAAGACCTGCTGCTGCTCGACGTCGCTCAACTGGAACGGCGGGGTCGGCGGTAGATTGCCGCCTGGAGCCGCCTGACCGGCAGCCGGCAAGGGCGCCCCGCCCGGGGCGACCTGCGGCGCGACGCCCGCGCCCGGCGAAGATGGCTGTTGCCCGCCCACGCGGCTCAGGGGCGCCGCAGTCATCGCGCCACAGAGGGCCCCGATCAATAGCAGTCGGTTAATCATCCCGGCTCGTCCCGCGCTGAAGCGTGAAGATTAGGCGCTGTTGCGCCGCTTGCGGCGCAACACCCGTCGGCGGAGGATAACAACGCCGAGCCGCCAAGGCGAGGTCACCTTCCGCCCTGCGCGGCTGACAAGAACCGGCCGCCTTTGGCGACTCGAAGATTGGCTTGCCTATTAGAGTCGCAGTTTAGTGTAGTCATCGCGCTCCGCGAGATGACTTTTCGCTCGCGGAGCGAGCGGTCTACCCTTTCTTAGGCAAACTGACCCACTACCGAGTCGCCAGTCGCCAAAGGCCCCCGACCCAATGCACTCTGCTTTCAACATTTGGCTAAAGCTCCAGTCATGCTTCAAGAACTTCGCTGGCGAGTAAGCGTCTCGGCAACCTGCCTCCATGCCGCGAGGTGCCGCTCTGCCGGGCTCAGCGCCGCCGACCCGCAGCTAGCGGAGGGGCTGGCCGAGCCCGCTGATCGGCTGGTGGGTGAAATCGCCGCGGCCCAGTGGCCGGTGGCCGCCGTCCTCGAGCAGCTTTCCGCCCTGGCCGCCGACATTGACAACAACCGCGACCTGGTCGCCCGAGCGGCGGCCGCGCTCGGTTTGCCGCCCGGACCCCCCGCTGCGCACGTGCGTATCGCCGGCGCCATCAGCGACCTGGAGGCCGCTTCGACCCGGTTGTACCCTGACCGGGCCGAAGAGCTAGGTCTGCGAATCGGCCCCCTCCGCGAGCAGTGGGAGGCCCGCGGCCCGGGGATGCTCTACGAAATCGGACGCTTGACCGACGAAGCGGTGATCCCGACGTCCGCAGAAATTGTCGTGGTAGCCCCGTACGTCGGCGGTCATGGCGTAGCACATGTTCGGTCCAATCGGGTAACGCTCGAAGGCGTGCTCTACAGTCCCCGCCCCGAATTGCCCGAGCCGGTGCGAATCGCATGGCTCCTGGCGCAACTCAACGCCGATCTACCCCGATTCTGCGAAGCGGCGCCGGCAGGCCGCATCGCGGGCATCTTCCCGCTGGCGATGCTGCTGCCGGCGCTCGCCGCCGCGGAGGCCGTTGAATTTGGCCCGTGCAGCGAAACGGCGGCCGCCCGCGCGCTGGCGGCCTGGCACATCTGCGCCGAGTCGGCTGCCGCCGGCGTCGCTACGCGGCTTTGGACGTGGTGGAACGCCTGGCTGGACCATTCCAAGAGTTGGCCCGTCGCTTGCGCTGCTCTCGACCGCCTGCTGGCATGACAGTCATCCAGCGCCGACTCGTCGGCCACTACGCCTTACCGCCATACGAATGGGCCCGCCATCCGGATTCGACCGCCGTCGCGCCACGGGGCGCTGATCTTGACCGGCGAGCGGCCCCTGCCGATGATCTCGCCGCGATCTGTTGAGGGCCGCGCGCGGCCCTCCCTCATTTCCCTGTGCAGGGCAAGAACGATCTATGAGGCCTCGCATTATTGCAATGACTATCGTGTCGACGCTCCTTGCTAGTCTGCAGCCGCGCCGGGCGTCTGCCCAACCCGCAGACCCGTCGACCGCTCCGGCCGGGCAGTCCGCCCCGACCGCCGCCGCTCCGCGCCAGGCTGTCCGTTTCCACCAGCAGGCCACTCGTCCCGGCGACCAGGTCACGCAGCGCATGAGCGTTAACCTGGGGCTCACGACCAGAATCACGCAGTCGGGACAGATCGCCCACGAAAGTCAAAGCACCCTCCGTCGTCAGCAGGATCGCGTCATTGAAGTACTGGAAGCGAGCGACGGCAGCGCGACCCGCGCGCAAGCGACGTTCCAAATCAGTCGCCGCCAATCGCCGGATTCCGCCCGTCCGGACCAGTTCGCTTCCCAGCCGATTGAAGGCAAAACCTATCTGATGACCCGCCAAGAGGACAAGCTGCAGATCACTGACCTGACCGGCGCTACCCCGCCCGAAGAGGAACTGCGGCTGGCTGCCGAGTCGCTGGAAAACGTCGGTAAGCCCAACCCGCTGGCGTCGTTGCTGGCCGCCAGGCAGGTGGCGATCGGCGAGCGCATTCTCGTACCCCGCGAACTGGTGCAGCAACTGCTCGGATTCGACGACCCCATCGGCGCCGTCCGCCGGTTCGAGCTTACGCTGCTCCGCGTCGAACCGCCCGGGGCCGTTCCCGCCCCGCTGGCCGTTTTTGGCGCGGCGATCGCCGTCGTCCCCAACAACGATTCGCCGCTCTCGATCGAACTGGCGGGCGAGATCGGCGTCGAAACCGACTCCTGCCGCCTCGCCTTTGTCACGCTGACCGGTCCGGTGCAGCTTTCGAGCATCGAGCGGACCGCCGGCGGCATCTACCAGTATTCCGCGGGCGGAGAGCTCGAACTGGGCATTCGTTCGGAGTATGGCCGCACGGAAGTCGCCTCCCGTCGACCGTAGTGTCGCCCTTACCTTTCGAAGGCCCGCAAATCACACGAGTCGCGAAAGTGGGATCGCACGTTCAATGGACGCCCCCCGTTGCGCGTACATTCGCGGACCAAGAAAACTCAAATCAATAGTTCGGTATTGCGACTGGGCACGACTGAACACCAGACCATGGCGTACTCGACTCGCTTGACGATGGTCGCCCTACTGGCGACGCTGGCGTGCGGCCTGACGGGCTCCCCGACGAGCCGCGGTGCGCTGAGGGCCGCCGCGCTCACCCTGGAATCTGCCACCATGGGGCCCGCCGGCCAAGGCTCTGGCAGTCCGCTGTCCGCCTCGCAGTTCGTCGGCTGGCGGTTCTTGCTGACTAAGAGAACGGCGATCAGCCAGGTGGGCGGTCACCTGGGCGGCGTGAGCGGCAACCTGTTCGCCGCCATCGTGTCGCTCAGCGGCGCTAGCGCGCTGCCGCAAGGCGCCCCTTTCACCGACGCCGAGGTCGTCGCTACGACCGTATTCAATCCGTCGCTGCCTACCAACGACTTTCGCGTCGCGCTGCCGGTAGTACTCAATGCCGGCGCCTACGCACTGGTCTTTGGTTCAGGCAAGTACAATGCCGCGGGCGCCGGCCTGTTGCCCAATGGCCAGCAGACCAACGTGGCGCCCACGCTGCAGGCGTCGTACATCACCTGGCGGCAGATCCTTCCCGGTCGATATCAATGGACGGCCGGCTCGGTGAACAGCGTGCGGCTGGTGGTTGTCGGCAGCGAAATCGCTGGCGCCGCCGACTTCAACTTCGACAACCAGATCAACGGCGCCGATCTGGCGATTTGGCGCGCGAATGTCGGCGGACCGGCGACCGGCGGGTCGGCCAGCGGCGACGCCGACCTCGACGGCGACGTCGACGGAGCCGACTTCATGCAATGGCAGCGAACCGCCGTCGCCGCTTTAGCGCCGCCGCCGGTCGCCCCCGTACCCGAACCGGACGCTAGCGCGCTCATCGTCGCGGGACCGCTCCTCGCGCTGCGGCTTCGCCGGCGTTTGCGGTAGCTCCCCACCTCGCATCCGGGCCACTAGCGCGCCGCAACCTTCCGCTAGGGCGACGCAGGCGATCCCGCTCCTGGCGGCGCCTGGGCGTTTTTCAGGTCCACGTGCTCTGAATAGGTCCACGCTACCAGCCCGATGACGATTGCCGCCGTGGCCGCCAGATATCCGGCGGCCAATAGCGCCGCCAGGGTCCGATGGTTCCGTATCCAGCGGTACGTCCGTTCGTTCCAGCCCTCGGCGTGGGCCCGCACCGGTTCATCGCCCAGCCAACGTTCGATATCGTCTGCCAGCGCCCGCGCCGACGCGTAGCGCGCCTCAGGCCCCGCCGCCAGGGCCTTCATGCAGATCGAAGCCAGCGGCCGAGGCAACCAAGGGGCCCGGACCTCCGGTCGCGCCACGGATCCCCGCTGGATCCGCGCCATCACCACGCCCATGTCCTCGTCGCTATCAAGCGGCAACGCCCCGGTGAGCATGTGGTAGAGCGTCGCGCCCAGGCTGTAGACGTCGGTGGCCGGCGTCAGTTCGTCGTTGCGCCCGGCCGCTTGTTCGGGACTCATATAGGCGGGCGTGCCAATAGTCGTACCGATTACCGTTTCGCCGGCCCCGCCATCGTCGCCAGGTCGCCGCACCATCCGGGTCGTCAGGGCGACGTCTTCCTCCGAGCCGATCACCTTGGCCAGGCCCCAATCCACCACCAGCGTCTCGCCATACTTGCCGACCATGATGTTGGCGGGCTTCAGGTCGCGATGGATCACCCCCTTACTGTGCGCGTAATCGACGGCGTTGCAGGCGTCCACGAATCGTTTGAGCAGCTTGCGCAACTCCGAAATCCTCTGCCGCGCCAGATCTCCGGTTGCCCGCCCAGCGTGAAAACGCTCGATCACCTCCAACAAGCTCTCGCCCCGAATCAGCCGCATGGCGTAGAACGGCCGACCGGTGGCATCGGCCCCCAGCGCATAAATCGGCACAATCCCCGGGTGCTCCAGCCGCCCGGTGACCCGCGCCTCCAGCAGAAACCGCGCCCGGCAGTTGTCGTCGTCCGCCCACGCCGACTTGATCTGCTTGAGCGCCACCGTGCGGTCGATCTCCTCATCCCGCGCCACGAACACTACGCCCAATCCCCCTTGGGCGTGCACCTGCTGGATGTGGAACCGTTCGCTCGCGGCCCGTCCGGGCGGCGCGAAGCCCGGAACCCCGCCGGCTCGCCGCCGCTCCACCAGCGTTTGAAGCTCCGTCGGCGCGGCTAGCGCTACGTCCGAGACGTGCGGCATCAGCAGCCGTTGGATCGACGTCGGCAGCGACTTCACGCGGGCAGCAATCGGCTCGGCGCAAGTCTCGGTGATTTGCCGCTGCAGCGATTCAGTCAATCGGCGCATTTCCTCAGGGGCCAATTTCGCATGAACCCCCAGGACGTCGATCAGCGGCCGCGGGGGATCGGCCAGCCATTGGCAGAGCGCAGCCTCAAGCTGAGCGTCGGTCAAAAGCTGCCGCTGGCGGACAAGCGTGCAGAGCAGTAGATCATGCGGGCTAGCGGTGGCCATGCCGCCCGTTGTAACACCTGGCCCCCGGCGGAGCCACCACGCCCATCTCACCGCACGCCATTATGCTCGATCGCTGGCGCCCCCGACCGCTGCAGCCTCGCGCGCCGCGCCCATCCGCCAAGTAGAACCGCTGCTGCCCATAGCGAAGCCCCGGCCGGTTCCGGTACCGCGGCGAGCGATGCATCGGCCGCCGCGGTCGCGAGTCTTATCGCCTCATCGAGCACCGCCGTCGGGGGCGCCAGCGTGCCGACTTGCTGCTGCCAGGTCAAGAAATCGTAGCCGTCAACGCTGCCATCTCCGGTCGCATCGCCGAGCTTGAAGCCGTTAGCGCCAAGCTGTTCTCCCCACTCAGCTTCAATCGCCGCCAGGTCGCTCTGGTCGACGACGTAGTCGCCGTTGAAATCCGCCAGCGGAGTTCGATGCGCCAGCGCATCGAGGCGATAAACAAAGTAGTCGGCGCCTTCCGGCGGCGGCGTCGTCGCGCCGTGCAGGCGCAGCCAAGGCCCCCACGCCGCAGCGTACAAATCTACCCTGGAACCATCCCCCGATTTCCCCCGAAACCGGTACAGATCCAGCGGCCCTATCACCGGCAGTTGCTCGCCGTACAGCCTCGACAGGCCCAGCGTGTTATCCAGATTCAACACGTACGCCAAAATAGGGTGGCTCGCCCAAGCATTGACGTTCCGAAACGCGACGAACCCGTCTGCTTGCGGCAGGCGATTGCCGTCTACGAGGTCAAACTCGCCAAAGACCCGGAAGTCGGTACTCCGCCCAGCAAAGCCTCCCTGTTCATGGAGCACGCTATATCGCGGCAGAAACCGAAAGTGGCCGATTAACGGCGAATCGGTCGACGACGTCTGAGCAAACAATGACGCCGCCATGCCCCAGCCAAGGACGACCGCCAGCAGCGGTCGCAGGCGCCAATGAATCATGGCTATACCTCCTGAAGCGCGTCCCCTCGGCCATTCTAACCCGCCGCGGCATATCCCCGCAAAGCACTGCAGCGATTGGGCCAGTTCGGTACCAACTTGCCAGCCGCGGC
>JADLBW010000131.1 GCA_020847515.1 Pirellulales bacterium
CATTGTCGGCTCGTCGCTGGCCTATTCGCTGCGGAAGTACCGAGAAGGGGACGCCGTAGCGCCGGCCGTCTACGTGCGGATCGTGCGGCGGGCGGTCGTGCTGTTCCTGCTCGGGCTGGGGCTGGCGCTAATTCCCAAGATTTGGGACTGGGCAGCCGGGACCAAGCCGAGCGTCGGTCTCGACACGCTGCGCATCCTCGGGGTGCTGCAGCGGATCGCGCTGGTTTACCTCGTGGCGTCGCTGGTGGTGATCCACGTGCGGCTCCGGGGGCAGTTCGTGCTGGCCGCTGCGCTGCTGTTGGGTTACTGGGCCCTGTTGGCGTGGTTGCCTAATCCGCACGACTACCAGGCGAATCTTTCGCCCGAGGGGAACGTCGTGCGCGTCGTCGACGTTGCGGTGCTGGGCGAGAACCACATGTATACCCAGGCCCAAACGGAGAAGACCGAGCCTGAAGGTCTCTTGAGCACGCTGCCGGCGATCGTCACCTCGCTGATGGGCTATTGGGCGGGCCTCATGATCCAGCGGCGCGGGGCCAGCGGGCGGACGGTCGCGCTGCTGCTGGCTTGCGGCGTAGCGGCGGCGGCCGCCGGTCTGGCGTGGGGCGAGGTCTTTCCCATCAATAAGAAGATCTGGACCAGCTCGTTCGTCCTGTTTACGGGCGGACTGGGCATGATCTCGCTGGGGGCGTGCCTGGCGCTGTTCGACGTGGCCGGCTGGCGGCGGCTCGCGCAGCCGCTGGCGGCGGTCGGCGTCAATGCAATCACGGTGTACGTCGGGGCCGGGCTGCTGGGCCGGGCGCTCATCGGCCTGCACGTCGGCACGATGACCGCCGAAGAATGGATTTTTGCCCGCGGCTTCGCCGAGCCGATCGGCGACCCGCGGTTGGCCTCCCTGGCGTTCGGGCTGGCGAACGTTGCGCTGTGGTGGGTCGTGGCCTGGGCGATGTCGCGCCGGGGATGGACGATTCGGGTTTAGTTTTTTTCTCACGAAACGCGCAAAAAGACGCGAAAGTCGGGAAGCAGTATCCTCCTCCAGGTTTTTCGGCCGCGAATCACGCGAATGGTCGCGAATAAGAGCAAGCTAACGGGGCAACGCTTCTTGCACGAGCGAATGTTGCTGCGGAAAAGCGAGTCGGCGAGGGGCTCTCCCTTCGTTGTTTCGCGTCTTTTCGCGTGGCTCGCGGGTCTTCGAGAAGGCGGATTCATGTGATTCCTGCGCCGCTAACGAACGCATTGCAGATTTGGCTATCGGCAAGCGGCTATTGGCTGTCGGCTAGCGGCAAGAATTAGGCGTTTCCCCTCTGGCCGTCAGCCGATAGCCGCTAGCCAAGCAGCGTTTATTAGTCGCGCAGTTCTCGATAGGTTTCTTGACGAAACGTGAACTCGCAGCCAATGACTTGCAGGCTGAGTTGCCCCCTACCTCAAGCCTTGTACCTTTTGTCTCCACGAACCTGAGCAGACATCGATGACTAACAAGATCGCGCGCTTGTTGCTTTGCGTTGGAATCTCGCTGGGCGCCCTCGGCCCAGCCGCGCTCGCCATGGGCGAGCTGCCGCGGGAGGTCCGCGTCGTCACGTACAATATCCATCACGGCGAAGGGACCGACGGCAAGATCGACTTGGAGCGGATCGCTAAGCTTCTTATGGCTGAGTCGCCCCACCTGGTGGCGGTGAACGAAGTGGACCAGGGCGCGGGCCGCACGCATCGCATCGACATGCCAGCCGAGCTGGCGCGATTGACCGGCTTGGAGGCGGTGTTCGAGAAGAACATCGACTTTGACGGCGGCGAGTACGGCAACGCGGTGCTTAGCCGCTTGCCGATTCTTCGGCACGAGAACCACAAGCTGCCCTCCCACTACCAGGGGGAGCAGCGCGGCGTGCTGGAGGTCGAGGTGGGCGGGGCTGACGAGTCGCTGCTGTTCCTGGCGACGCATTTCGACTATCGCCCGGCCGACGACGAACGGCTGGCATCGGTCGAGAAGGTGGAGCAGGTCCTCCAGGGTCGCGAAGACCGCCTTGCGATCCTCGCCGGCGACCTGAACGCCGCGCCCGACAGCCAGGTGCTCGTCAACCTGCTCAAGCACTGGAAGAACACGGCTCAACAGCCGCTGCCGTCGTTCCCGGCCGGCAAGCCGACCAAGCAGATCGATTACATCCTGGTTCGCCCGGCGGAGAAGTGGGAGGTCGTCGAGACGCGGATCCTGGATGCGCCGGGCGAATCCGATCATCGCCCGCTGCTGTCAGTACTGCGGCGGATGGAATGAGCGGAAGGAATTAATCGAATCCCAGATTGCTGGATCGGCTTTACCTGTAGCCGTATCATTCAAATGCCGACCGTGTTGTTGAGCGGACCGTATCGCTTCTACTTCTATGCCGGCGATCAGGCCGAGCCGCCGCACGTTCATGTAGAGCGAGACGATAACGAAGCCAAGTACTGGCTCGATCCTGTTCGTTTAGCTCGCAGCAACGGCTTTGGGGCCAAGGAACTGCGTACCATCGAAAAGCTTGTCAGGCAGAACGAAGCATTATTCTTGGAGCGATGGAATGAGTTCTTCCACGATTGAGGCGTCCAGGGCCATTGCCGCCGCCGTTCGCATAGATGCGGATACCTTGACGGTGAATCTAGCCGACGGTCGCGTGCTGTCGGTCCCCATCGGATGGTATCCGCGGCTCTCGCACGGCTCGGCTGAGGAACGGGGCAACTGGCGACTCATTGGCGGCGGGCGGGGAATTCATTGGCCCGATCTTGACGAAGACATTAGCGTTGAGAACCTACTGGCAGGTCGGCCCTCGGGCGAGAGCCAAGCGTCCTTGAAGAAGTGGCTGGCGACGCGCAACCATGGCAAAGCGGAAAGAGTATAGGGCTCGCAACGACGCTGAGCAGCGTTTTCAGGGGCTGCTGATTGCGGTGAGAGCGATTGTCTCGCTGCCAGAAAAGGTAGACCAGCGGGTCAAGAAGAAACTGTTAAAAAGTTGCCTATGGCAACTGACGCAGTCGCATTGTTTTGGCAAATACAACCTGCAGTACGCCAGCCGCGCGGCGGCAATCGCCCTTGAGGCCGGGGACAACAGCGGGCTGCGTCACGAGCACGTTTACCCGATCAAACAAGTGATTGCCGAGTTGCTTCAGGCAAAGCTGGACGGCATAGAAGCGATTCTGAGACGAAAAGCGGTCGCCTGCTGCGTTACCTCAGCGGAGCACGAACGCCTTTCGGGCGTCAGTTCCGATTGCGAGGGATGGCAACGCTATCGGGAGGCCGGGATCGATGTAGTAAATCGCGAAAAAGGCGAAGTCGCGCCGTTCGACGACTTGCGGAGCGATTAAAAGCAGTAGCCGGCGGCTCAACGAGCCGCCGGAGCGTCCGAGTCGTAGTGCATGCGCCAATTTTCCTCCAAGGCGACGTTCCTGTACAAGCGGGTCTTTCCCATCGCTTGGTTTGGAATCGTCGGTCTTGTGGCGGTCGTCATCGTGCCGGTGATCCTTGCCGGCCGCGCGCCGCTGTTCATGCTTTTGCCGCTAGCGATGATGTCGCTCATTGGGTACGTTATCATGCGGCTCTTGTTATTCGACCTCGTGGACGCGGCGTATCTGGACGACCACTACATCATCATTCGCAATAAGGGCGTCGAAGAGCGGATTGCGATTCAGGACGTGGTGAACGTGAACGCCACGGTCATGACCAACCCGGAGCGGATTACGCTGACGCTGCGAACGCCCTAGCAGTTCGGCTCGGAAGTAACGTTCATTCCGCCGGCGAGGTTGTGGCCTTTTGGAAAGCACTCGGTGGCGAACGAGCTTATTGCGCTGGTACAGGCGCATCGCGATGCGCTGCTCTACAAGGCGCTCAAGGAGAATCGAGAGTCGTTTGCGAAGGAGTGAAGGCGTTGCTCTTCATTAGTGCGCCGCTCCGGCGACTTGTTGAGCGACGGCGGCAGTAGCCGCGACTTAATGAGCCGTCGGAGGAATGTGCCTGCCGGTTATAATTGAAATGGCTGCCGTTTCGTTGCGGGACCATATCGCTGGAACGCTGGAATGAGTTCTTCTAGGTTGGTGGCATCTATTGAGAACTGCGCGGCTAATGAACCGTGCCTGGCGGGCGGCCGACGGCTATCGGCCGACGGCCAGACCGAAAAACCTCATTCTGGCCGATGGCCGATGGCCGATGGCCCAGAACCGACAGCCAAGTTTACAACGGGTTCATTAGCGGCGTAGGAATCAATAGGACGCTTACCGCCGCTGTGCGCGTAGATGCTGATAGATTGACGGTGGAGCTTGCCGACGGCCGCATATTGTCGGTTCCCGTCGGATGGTATCCTCGTCTCTCCCATGGCTCAGTCGAAGAGCGACGGAACTGGCGGCTTATTGGCGGCGGACGGGGAATCCATTGGCCGGAGCTGGACGAAGACATCAGTGTTGAGAACCTTCTCGCGGGGCGTCCCTCCGGAGAAAGGTAAGCGTCGCTGAAAGATTGGTTGAACGCTCGTGGTGATGGAGATGGGAAGTGAAGAAGTACACAGCGATCATCGAACGCTGCCCGGATACGGGATATTTGGTGGGCTACGTCCCTGGCTTTCCGGGCGCTCATTCCCAGGGAAGGACATTGGACGAACTTCACGCCAATCTGAAGGAAGTCATTTCCATGCTATTGGAAGATGGAGAGCCCAAGCTGGAATCGGAATTCATCGGCACGCAGCAATTGGAGGTTGCATAGCTGTGTCACTGTTGCCCGTGCTTAAGCCGCGAGAAGTCGTCGCTCGTTTGGAAGCTTTGGGCTTCGTCGAGGTAAGGCAACGTGGCTCACACAAGCAATTCCGACATCCTGACGGACGGGGCACAACCGTACCCTTTCATCCCGGACCAGATATCTCCCCGGTATTGCTACGGAAGATCGCCAGAGATATATCGCTACCAGTTGAAGAACTGGTAAATGCAATCTGACGAGAACATCCGCCCTAAAACACCGGCCCGATCCCCTTCAGCCGCGCTTCGGTCTCGGCCATCAGCGCATCCTCCGCCGCTTCGTCGGCGGCCTCATACGTTACGCTGAACCGCAGGTACGCCCCGGCGTCGTCCCACGGCACGGTGCAGATCGAATGCTCGGTGATGAGGTACTGGCTGCACGACTCGGCCGTGTCGAACTTCACGCCGCCGGCCAGCCCGTTGGGCGCCGGCGTATAGAGGAAGTACGTGCCCCCAGGCATTTCGCAGAGGAAGCCGCACCGCTGCAGCGCGGCCACCAGCTTCTCCAGCCGCCGCTGGTACTTCGCCCGGATGCGGCGGGGAATCTCGGGATCGTCCAGCCCGAGAATCGCCGCCTTCTGGATGGCCATGAACTGGCCGCTGTCGGTGTTGTCCTTTACGTCGGCGAAGGCCCGCACAATGAGCGGGTTGCCGCAGACCCAGCCCAAGCGCCAACCGATCATGTCGAAGCCTTTGGACATCGAATGGATCTCGACGCCGACGTCCATCGCCCCGGGAATCGCCAGAAAGCTGTTCGGCGGTCGATCGTAGGAGAGCAGCGCATGGGCCGCATCCTGGACGATGACGATCTGGTGCTTCTTCGCAAACGCGATCGCCCGCTCGTAGAACTCCGGCGGCGCCGTCTTGCCGGTCGGGCTGTTGGGGAAGCAGAGCACCAGTAGCTTGGCCTTCGCACGAACGTCGGGGGGGATGCTGTCGAGGTCCGGCAGGAAGTCGTTCTCCGGCAATAGCGGCAGCTTATACACGACGCCGCCGTAGTACGCCGTGTGCGTGCCGGCCACGGGGTAGCCCGGCACGGTCATCAGAGTGATGTCGCCGGGGTTGATGAATACCGCCGGCAGCATGGCCAGCGCCGGCTTGGAGCCTATCGCGTGGTTGACTTGCGTGGCGGCTTCGAGCGCGACGCCGTACTGGCGCTGCATGAAGCGGGCCACCGCCTCTTTGAACGCCGGGGGGCCGTTGTCGGCGTAGCCGCGGTTCTCGGGCTTATTGATTTCCTCCGCCATCGCGCGGCGAATCCGCTGGTCGGCGATACCGTCGTTTTCGCCGATGCCGAAGTCCAAGAGCCGCCGCTCGGGGTGCTCGGCCAGGGCCTGCCGCTTGGCCCGCTTGATCTTCTCGAACTTGTAGATCGCGGCGTTCTTGCCGTACTGGGCGCCGCCGATGCGGTCGGCGAATAATTGCTGAAAGTAGAGATCGGACATGGGGAACGAGGCCTGAGGCTTGAGGCGTGAGGCAAGAAGCCGCGGTTCAACGAACCGCCGGCGCGGCCGGGCCCAAGATTCTACTACCACGGGTCGTCCAAAGTCAGGGGCGGCTGGTCGCCCGAACAGGCTGCAGGCATTTCGCCAAATAATGTAAATAGTTGAATAAATCCTCCCGCCCCGCGGGTCTATTGAGGCGACCATCCCCTGCGGAGGTAGATTGTGCGAACCCTGGCGGACCGGTTGGCCCGCGGCGAAGACTCGGCGTTTACCGAGCTCTATGACGCTTGCGCCGATCGCCTCCACGGTTTCGCGGCCGCGCGACTCGGCTCGCGCGAGGCGGCCTCGGACATCGTGCAGGCCGTCTTTATGCGGGCCGTGCGGAGCCGACGGCGGTTCCGCAAGGTGGAGAGCCCAGTGGCCTATTTATTTCAAATTGCACGGAACGAAGTGGCCCGAGCCGTGGCGAAGCGGCAACGTCGGCGGGAACAGCCGCTGGACGATGCGCGGTCGATCAGCAGCCACATCGCTGCAGCGAATGACGACGATGCCGAGGCAGTCGCGGCGGCGCTCGGTCGGCTGGACGCCAGGGACCGCGAGTTAGTCGAGTTGAAGCTCTACGCCGGCCTGACCTTCCGCGAGATCGCCGCGGCGACGCGCCAGCCGCCGGGGACGGTGGCAACCCGCTACCGCCGATGTTTGGAGTCGCTCCGCGGGTGGTTGGAAAAGCAGTATCGGTGAACGCGATGGACGAACCGCTCACACAAATCGAAGCGCAGCTAACCCGGGCGACGCCAGGCGCGGCGCCGCGGGAGTTGCGCGCTGCCGTGCTGGCCGACGTCAGCCGAGAGTTGAAATCGTCTCGCTGGGACCGGCGGCTGGCGCGGACGGCCGCCGCAGCGTTGGCAGCCGGCGTGGCGATCAACGGCGCGACGGCCCTCATCGATGGACGCCCCGGCGGGCTCGGCGGCGACGCCTCTCAGGCCTCCCTCGTCGAGGCGGCTGTCGCGGTGGGCCGGGCGACCGACGCCGAAACCGGCCGGACCATTGCCCGACAGCTTGCGGCCTGGAGCGGGAGCTTGTTGACGCACGAACAAGTCGCAGCGCTCGATGCGGAGATCGTCGCCGAGCTGCGCAACGGAAAGGATGGTTGAGGCGGTGAAACTCTTGCCGACCAGGCGTACGGTGAAGCGGTGGGGACTCGGCCTGGGCATCGTGTTGGGCGTACTGCTGGTGATCAACGGCATCCTGGCATGGCGCACCGAAACACGGTTCCAGCGCGTGATCGCGGCGATTCGCGCCGAAGGCGATCCGGCGTCGATCGCCGAGCTGAAACCGCAGCCGATCCCCGACGAAGTGAACGCGGCCACACAGATCGATCGGCTAACGCCCCGGCTGGAGGAGTTCGCCCGCGAACATGGACGATTCTACAAGACCGACCTGGGTAAGGCCCTGGACGATCTGAACGAGGGCGACCGGCCCAACGCCGAACAGATCGCCGGCATGCGGGCGATCCTCGACAAGTACACCGACCTGGAGCAGATGATCGCCGCCGCCGCGGCCTGCCCGCGGTACGCGTCGACGGCCGATTTCTCCCTGGGATTCAACAAGTTCCTTGAAGCCGAACTTCCGCGAATGAGCCGGCTTCGCACGATCGCCCGGTTGGTCGACTGGCGGGTGCAGGTTCTGGTCGCCGACGACCAGCGCGATGAAGCAGTTCGACGCATCTTCGACGTCCTGCGGCTGGCCCGGCTGAACGAGTCGGAACCGACAATCGTGAGTTTCCTGATCACGGTGGCGGTACGGGGCGTCGCCTTGCATGACCTGCACTATACGCTCACGGCCGGGCCAGTCCCTCCGGAGACCCATGACGAGATTGAACGGACGCTACAGTCTTTGGAGAATCCAGGGAAGCTCGGGCAGACGCTGCGCAGTGAACGAGCGGTGAACATCAGTGCCAGTATCGAACAAGCGTGGGAGATGGCCTCTGGCTTGGGCTGGCTCGTCTGGCCAGTCAGACGCCAGTTCATCGGGCCGCTGGAGTTCTACGATCGGCTGCTTCCCGTCGCCAATCGACCGTGGGTAGAAGTCAAGCCAATGTTCGCCCCGGGGGGCCAGCTCGCAACGCCGACCGGGCTCGGCGTACTGGCCGACCTGTTGACCCCGGCGTTAGAAGCGGGCTTCGCGTCGGCCAACCGAGATACGGCAATCATCCGAGCGATGCGCGTCTACAACGCCCTCCAGCAATACGCCCTCCAAAACGGTCGCGAGGCCAACGGGCTCGTCGACTTGCGTCTACCGGCCGCAGCGACGATTGATCCGTTCACCGGCAAGCCGCTCATGGTAAAGCGCACCGACGCCGGGTGGACGGTCTATTCGATCGGCCAGGACGGCATCGACGACGGCGGCAGTTTCGGGCAAGCGAAGGACTGCGGCTTCGGGCCTCCGCCGCGCGCTACTCCTTGAATGCAGCCCCCGGGGCTCTGCCCGGGGGTCGCGTGCTGTCAGGATAGACTTCGTACCGGGAGAGAGCGACCACCGGCCGAAGCTCGGGGCTGCAGAAACTTACGATCGGCGCGATCGTCAATAACGATCTCAGCGCCGCGTCAGCGCATCGAGCGTGGTCGTGATCGCTGCCAGGCCGCGGACCGGTTCCTGGCACGTATAACCTTGGCAGACGTACAACGTCGGTTCGCCGCCAGCGGCAATGGCTTTACCGCCGAGCAACGCACCGAGCAACGCCGGCGTGTCGCCCGCGCCGGCATCGATTCGCCCGGCAGCCACCTTGTTGGGGAGATAGCGGCGGCCGAGTTCGCGGAGGGCGGCTTGCGCGTCGACATGGCCCGCGTCGCCGACCAAGGCCAGCTCGTACGTCGGTCCGAGGTAATAATCGAGGGCGAGAAACATCTGCCCCATGGCCGTGGGGGCCTGCTCCAACAAGCCGGCGGCCGCGACCAGGGCCCCCTCGGCGGCCATTGCGTACTTCGCTTCGCCGGTGAGCTTGCCCAATCGCACCAGCGCCGTGGCCGCCAGGGCGCTGGCGCTGGGGGTGCTGTTGTCGGTCGCGTCCTTGTTGCGGGCGATCAGGCGTTCATGGTCGTCGGCCGTGAAGAAGAATCCGCCGCCGTCGCGATCGGCGAAATGCTCTAGCACCACGTCCATCAGCCGGGCGGCTTCTTCAAGACGGTCGCCTGCGAACGTCGCCTCGTACAGCGAGACGAGTCCATTGGCCAGGGCCGAGTAGTCGTCAAGGTAGGCGTCGAGCTTCGCCTGCCCGCGGCGATACGTGTGCAGCAGCCGACCGTCCGCTCGCTGCATCTTGTCGTGACTGAAGTCGGCGGCCGCGCCGGCCGCCGCGGCGTAGCGCGGCTCGCTGAGCGCCGCGGCCGCGCGGGCCAGGGCATCGATCAATAGGCCGGTCCAGGCGACGATGATCTTGTCGTCCTTGGCGGGACGAATGCGCCGCTGGCGGGCCTCCAGCAGCTTTTGCCGCGATGCGGCGAGCTCGGCGGCCAGCTCCTCGGCGTCGCGGCCCATGATGCGGGCCGCCTGAGCGATCGACTTGGGCATGTTGAGGATGTTGCGGCCCTCGAAATTGCCGGCGTCGGTCACGTCGTAGACGCGGCCGAACGTCGTGCCGGCCTCTTCGCCGAGGACCGCTTCGATCTCATCCGGCGTCCAGACGTAGAACTTCCCTTCTTCGCCTTCGCTGTCGGCGTCCTCGGCGCTGTAGAATCCGCCCGCGGGGTCGGTCATATCGCGCAGGATGTAGTCGATCGTCTCGCGGGCCACGCGGGCATAGTTCTCGTCGCCGGTCGCCTGATAGGCCTCGGCGTAGGTCGCCGCGAGCAGGGCGTTGTCGTACAGCATCTTCTCGAAGTGCGGGACCAGCCAACGGGCGTCGACCGAATAGCGGGCAAAGCCGCCGCCGAGGTGATCGTAAATGCCGCCAGCAGCCATGCGATCGAGCGTCGTGCGGACCATCTCGAGCGAATGCCCATGCCCCGTGCGATTCCAGAATCGCAGCAGGAGTTGGAGGTCCATCGGGTGGGGAAACTTCGGCGCCCCGCCAAATCCGCCCCACGCGTGATCGAACGCCCGGGCCAACTGGTTCACCGCATGTTCGAATAGCTCGGTCGAAAGGGCAGCGCCGCCGCCGGCGACCCGACCGGCGCGGTCGAGCTGGGCCGTCAGCTCGGCAGACATCCGCTCGACCTCCTCGCGGCGCTGCGTCCACGCCTCGTGTACGGCCAGCAGCACCTGGTCGAACCCCGGCATGCCGCCGCGGCCGCTCGGCGGAAAATAAGTGCCGGCATAGAAGGGCTTCAGCTCCGGCGTGAGAAATACCGACATCGGCCAGCCGCCGCGGCCGGTGAGCATTTGCGTAGCGTTCATGTAAATCTGGTCGAGATCAGGCCGCTCCTCGCGATCGACCTTGATCGGGACGAACCGCTCGTTGATGAGCGCGGCGATCCGCGGGTCCTCGAAGCTCTCCTGCTCCATCACGTGGCACCAGTGGCAGGCGGAGTAGCCGATCGAGAGGAAAATGGGCCGCCCTTCGCGCTTCGCCCGCGCAAGCGCCTCCGGTCCCCAGGGATACCAGTCGACGGGGTTGTTCTGGTGCTGCAGCAGGTAGGGCGAGGTCTCACTGGCGAGGTGATTGGCCATGGCAAGCAAGCGAGCGGCGAGGTGAGGGCGGGATGAAGAGCCTGACGGACCGAGCGGGCAAATATGCTGCCGAAGTGCAACGGGGTCGGGATTCTTTAGCGACTGGAAGGCGTTCCATGTCTGGAAGAGCAGCCAGTCGCTAAAGCATCCCGACCCCCTTGGCGCCCCCCCCTAACGCGGCGTCGCGTCCGGCAGGCCGCCGTCGACCGGTATCGTGGCCCCGGTGGTCGGGCTCTGCCGCGACACGAAGTAGAGCACCGCGTTGCCGACATGGCGGCCCGTGACCGCCGCCTTCAGCAGGTTGCGATTGCGGTAATACTCGTGCAGCTCGGCCTCGGTCATGCCGCGGGCCTTCATCCGGTCTTGGCCCACCAGGTCCCACAATCCCGACTTGTACTTCCCCTCGGAGAACACCGCGTCGGGCGCAATCATGTTGACGCGAATGTCGTGCGGCGCCAGTTCCAGGCTCGCGATCCGGCCCAGTTGATGGCATGCCGCCTTCGTAGCGCTGTAGGCGCCGAAGCCCGCGCTGGGCGAGGGGACGTTCTTGGTCGACATGATGACGATGTCGCCGCCCGCGCCCCGCTCGATCATCCGGCGGCCGGCTTGTTGGAGCACGACCAACGTGCCGTCGACGTTCACCTTCTCCAGCAGTTGGAACCGCGCCAGGTCCATCTCGACGATCTTCGCCACGTAGGCGATGCCCGCGTTGTGCACCACGACGTCGAGCCGCTGATACCGGGAATAAACCTCGTCCAGCGCAGCGCCCACGGCCTCGGGGCTGGTGACGTCCATCGGCAGGCCGGCTGACTGCCCCGGGGCCAGCGCGTCGAGATCCTGGGCGAAGGCCTCGAGCTTTTCCCCGGCCAAATCGGTGGCGACGACCGTCGCTCCGTTTTCCAACAGCACTTCGCAAATGCCGTAGCCGATCGCCCCGGCCGCCCCCGTGACGACCGCCACTTTGCCCGCTAAGAGCTTATCCACGAATCTGCTCCAGCATGTACCGGATGTTTTCGGCCGGTTCGCCGGCGAAGGCCGCGCTGCCGGTGACGATGCCGTCGGGGCCCATCGCCGCCAGCCGGCCGATGTTTTCTTTCGTCACCGCCCCGTCGACGAAGACGACGATATCCTGGCGCAGCGCCCGCACCGCGGCGATCTTCTCCGGCAGAGCGGCGATGAACTCCTGCTTGCCGGTGGTCGGACCGACGGCCAGCAGCACCGCCGCGTCGATTCGTTCCGCGACGGGTCGCAACACGTCGACCGGCGTCGCCGGGTCGAGCGAGACGCCGCGGAGGATGCCGCGCGCCGGATCGTTGGCGTTGGTCATCCGCCCGATCAGATCGAGCGCCGCCGCCACGTCGCCGCAGCGCTCGACCGATAGCGAAATGATATCGGCCCCGGCCTTGGCAAAATCCTCGATGTGCCGCTGCGGCTCTTCGATGAGCAGATGCACATCTTTGACCAGCCGCGTGCGGAGCCCGGCGAGGATCGGAGCCCCGGCCGTGATCTTCGGCCAGACGCGCCCGTCCATCACGTCCAGATGCAGCAGTACGTCGAACTGCTCCAGCAGCTCGACGGCGGCGCCGAAGTGCATGACGTCGGCCGCGAGGATGCCGACGCTCAGTTTCGGCCGTCCCGAGCGCAGTACATCGGCGAGCGCTGAGCGGCTCACTTCTGGTCCGCCTTGAGCGACTGGAACAGTTGCAGCGCCTCGGCCGGCTTCATGTTCTCGTGAACCACCTTATTGACCGCGGTCATCATCGCCTTGGGCGCGTCGGACTGGAAGATGTTGCGGCCCATATCGACGCCGGCGGCGCCCTGCTGCACGGCGTTGTACGCCATAGTCAAAGCGTCGAGCTCCGGCAGCTTCTTGCCGCCCGCCATCACGATCGGCACCGGGCAAGAGGACGTGACCGTCTCGAACTCCTCGGCGACGAAGTAGGTCTTGATGACGTGGGCCCCCAGCTCAGCGCAAATCCGGCACGCCAGGCGGAAATACTGCGCGTTGCGGACCATCTCCTTGCCGACCGCGGTCACGGCCATCACCGGAATGCCGTACCGCATCCCCAGGTCGACCAGGCGCGTCATGTTGTGCACCGAGCGGGTTTCATGCTCGCCGCCGATGAACACCTGGATGCCGATGCCGGCGGCGTTCAGCCGAATCGCGTCCTCGATGTCCATCGCGATCTGCTCGTCGGAGAGCTCTTTGAGGATGCTCGGCCCGCCGCTGGCCCGCAGGAACACCGGCTGCTGCACGTCGGCCGGAATCAGCGAACGAACCACCCCGCGGGTGCAGAACAGGGCGTCGCAGTAGGGCGCCAGCGGCACGATCGTCTGGTCGATTCGCTCCAGCCCGGTCGTCGGCCCCTGAAAATAGCCATGGTCGAAGGCCAGCATCACCGTGCGGCCGGACTTGGGGTTGAACGTCTGCGCCAGCCGGTGCTTCATGCCCCAGTCGAGGTTGCCGCTCCCCTTGAGGAAGAACCCGGGGGTCTGCTGGGGCACGTCCGTGTAATACTGCTTTTCCTTCTTGCTGACGTCGACTTCTGGCATGGCGAGATCCCGATTAGAAGTTTGGTATGGGGCCCCATTTTAACACCGCGCCCTGGACCGTCCATCCCGCGGCGCTGGGGGGCTCGCGGCTCGCGGCTGGCGGCTGGCGGCTGGCGAATCGAACCAATCCTCTTCTCGCCGCCAGCCGCTGGCCGCCTGCCCTCAGCCTCGCTCCAACGCAAACGCCCCGGGCGGCCTGGCGAGCCGTCCGGGGCGCGTTGTCGTCACTAAGAACAATTGGCGGCGCCCTGGGCGCCGCTATGCCTCGCTGACCTCAAACTAGACCGGGGTCACCTCGTCGGCCCGGGGGCCCTTGGGGCCGCGGCCCTCGGTGTAGGTAACGTGCTGACCTTCCTGGAGCGAATCGAACTGGCCGTCCGCCACCACCGAGTGGTGGAAGAAGATGTCCCCCTTTTCGCCCTGGATGAACCCGAAGCCCTTGTCAGCCACCAGCTTCTTGATCGTGCCTTCTGCCATGTCGCAGAAACTCCCTAACAAACAAAACGACGAAACACACACGGCCGGCGCCAGCGCTAGCGACAAACCCACTCAATAGCGCAGCGCCGATCCACAATTCGGAGTGCCCAAGTCGACCGCGATCGAGAAGCGTCCGCGGCAGCCGGCGAGAAAGGCCTTAGGCTGTGAGCAAGACTCTACGTGAAGCGGGGGTTTGACTCGATGCGACCCCTGAGCA
>JADLBW010000132.1 GCA_020847515.1 Pirellulales bacterium
ATATAGTCCGTTGCCAAATCCGCTGCTCGCCGCAGCGCTTGGCAAACAATGGGTCGTCCGCTGGTCGAGCGAAGCGATTGAATATGGCGGCTCGGGCACGCCGGCGTTTTGCCCGGCGGGCGATTGGCATTTGCTGGGCGAATCGGCCTGGTGGCTAGCGATGGAGGAGAGTACCGAGAGCTTGTGATCCAATCGCAGGACGGCCTTCCCAGGCCGTCCGGGCGGCCTGGGAAGGCCGTCCCACGGGCGATTGGCCCTCGTTGACCGAAAAATTCACAAGCGCACAAAGGAGCCGAGCCATGCATGAACTCGTGCGGCACATCCCCTGGGCGAAGAAAAAGGACGATCTCGAATCGCTCCTGAAGCGCGAATGGCTGGTGACCAACGGGCTGGGGGGCTATGCCTCGGGCACAGTCGCCGGTGTCGCCACACGGCGGTATCACGGCCTCTTGATCGCAGCGCTGCCCGCGCCGCTGGGCCGCATCATGACGCTCTCGCACCTGTCCGAAAAAGTCCGCATGCCCGGCGGCGAAGACGTGCTCTTCGGCGGCGACGAACTGGGGAGCGGGGCGCTCGACGTTCACGGCGCGCCGTACCTCGTCGATTTTCGCCTGGAGTTTGGCCTGCCCGTGTGGCAGTACGACATCGACGGCGTGGGGATCGAGAAATACATCGTCCTGCCTCACGGCCAGAACACCGTCTTCGTTATTTATCGGCAAATTTCCGGCGCTGGGCCGGTGCGGCTGAAGCTGCTGCCCAGCGTTCATTTCCGCTCGCACGACGCGGCCGTGAGTACGCCGCTGCCGCTGCCGTTTACGCTGACGATCACCGACCGCCGCCACGAGCTGTGCGCTCACGGCAACTTGCCGCGGGTGAGGATGTTCATGCATGGCGAGCGGCCCGCCTTCACCGCCGAAGCCAAAATCATCGCCGAGCGGATGTACCGTCTGGAGTACACCCGCGGCTACGACGCCCGCGGCTCGCTGTGGAGCCCAGGGTATTTCCGTGTCGATCTGTCGCCGGGCAAAGACGCGGCGCTGGTCGTCTCGACCGAGCGCTGGGAGACGATCGACGCGCTCAGTTCGGACGACGCGCTAAAGTCCGAGCGGCTCCGCAGCGAGCGTTTGCTGGCGCAGGCCGAGCCGCAGGCCCGCGTGGGACTGCCGGCCGAGCTCGTCCTGGCCGCCGATCAATTCCTCATCAAGCCGGCCGGCCGCATCGAGGACGCCGCCCGCGCGGCGGCCGCCGGCGACGAAGCCCGCACGGTGATCGCCGGCTATCACTGGTTCACCGACTGGGGGCGCGACACGATGATCAGCCTCGAAGGGCTGACGCTGGCCACCGGCCGCTATGCCGAAGCGGGCTACATCCTCCGCACCTTTGCCACCCACATCCGCGACGGGCTGATTCCCAATCTTTTCCCCGAAGGCGAAAAAGAGGGGCTCTATCACACGGCCGACGCGACGCTGTGGTTCTTTCATGCTTTGGATCGCTATTTCACCGCGACGGGCGACCGCACCACGCTCGAAGTGCTGCTGCCCGAGCTGATCGAGATCGCGCACTGGCACGTCCGAGGGACGCGGTTCAACATCGGCGTCGATCCCGCAGACGGCCTGTTGCGGCAAGGGGCCGACGGCTATCAGCTCACATGGATGGATGCCAAGGTGGGCGACTGGGTCGTGACGCCCCGCCGCGGCAAGGCGGTGGAGATCAACGCCCTCTGGTTCAACGCCCTCAAGCTGCTCGAAAAATGGCTCCGCTCCGTTGACCGTCAGGACGAAGCCGAGCGCTGGGCCGAGCAAGCCGAGCGGGCCCGCGACTCGTTCAATCGCCGCTTCTGGTACGAGCAGGGGGGCTATCTGTACGACGTAATCGACGGTGAGCACGTGCAGTACGACGCCTCGCTGCGGCCCAACCAGCTCTTGGCCATTTCGCTCGACTACCCCATCCTCGACCGTCAGCGGTGGGATGCGGTCTTGCGAGTGTGCCGCGAGAAGCTGCTGACCCCCTTTGGCCTGCGGTCGCTCGCGCCGGGCAGCCCCGATTACAAGGACAAATACTACGGCGACCTGCGGGCTCGCGACGCCGCCTATCATCAGGGAACGGTGTGGGCCTGGCTCATCGGCCCCTATGTCGATGCCTGGCTCAAACTGCAGCCCGGCGACCGCCAGGCGGCCCACGACCTGCTCTACCGTTTCGACGAGCAACTTTCCGATGGCTGCGTCGGCTCGATCAGCGAAATCTTCGACGCCGAGAGCCCCTTCACCCCCCGCGGCTGCATCGCCCAGGCCTGGAGCGTCGCCGAAGTGCTCCGCTGCCTGGTAAAAACGGCCCCCAGAGATTCAACCGCACCAGCGCAACCCTCCGGCGGCGAAAAGCGCGAGCTGGTCGGCGCTTGAGCAAGCCGTTTCACGCCGGCGAGGCGATCGGTCCCATTTTGCTCGGCACGTCGGCGAGCTTCGCGCGGCCGAGGAGCGGCTGCCCGTCGAGGTCGTCGCCGCCAAGCGGCGCGGTGCGAGTTTCGGGCGTTGGACGCGTCAGCCAGGCACCGAGGTAGGAGACGGCAACCAAGAGGAGCAGGGCCTTGATGCCGATTACGAACGTCAGCGATTGCAACATGCCCCCCACGAGCGAGCCGATGAGGTTCGCTCCCAGGGCCCGTGCCTTGTCGTCCGTGCGGTCGAACGAGTCGATGAAAATCATCCCCGCAAAGAGCATCGGCAGCGTGGTCAGGCCGCCGACGAGCAAGGCCTTCAGCGGATAGGCCAGGAAGGCGAACGTCGAGAGATCGATCCAATAAATTCCGAGGCACGTGGTCACCAGCAGCGTGAAGACCGCCGGCCGCGGGAAATTACCAAACCGCGCGACCAGGCAGTTGGCCAGCAGGATCATCAGCAGAATCGCCGAGATGATCACCGCGTTGACGACCCAGGTGTTGCCAAGCACCACCGAGGCCTTGCTGATGTTCTGCACTTCCAACAGGAGGAAAGCGGCGCCGAGCAGGAAAAAATGAGCGTCCGATCGTTGCCAATCGCCGCCGACGAGCGGAATTTCCAACCGCCGCTTGCCGTACCACAAGAGCATGCTCATCAGCCCTGCAAGCAGATAGTACAGCGTGGGAATCCGCGGCTGCTCAAGATAGATATACGGCCAATCGTCGGTGGCCGCTGCAGTCTGGTAGGTGAGGTTCAGCGGGCTTTCGGCCTGGCAGCGGGCGATGTAGCTTGCCAGCGCCGGATCGGCGGCGATCGCCCGCTCGATGCCGTTCGAGTCGCCGGCGACGAACATCACACCGCCCCAGCCCGTGGTATTGGCCCGAATACGAAACGCCAGCGGCTCTTGGCCGAAGACTTCGCGAAGGCAATTCGCCATGCGGTCGGCGATGTACGGCTTCAGCGCTTCGAAGCTGAGCACCATCACGCCCTCCGGGGCGAGCAGTTGCCTGGCCCGCAGGAGGCTCTCGCGGGTATAGACGTAGTGATCGAGCCGGGCGTTGGTCATCGCCGTGGTGGTGTGCGAATCGAGCAGGCCGAAGATGATCAGATCGTAGCGCTCGGCGGTGGTGGCGAAAAACGAGCGGGCGTCGTCGTTGACGATCTTCACGTGGGGCGAATCGTACGGGCGCTCGGGATGGTGACGGCGACCCATGTCGATGATGGCCGGGTCGATCTCGACCGCGGTCACTTGCTCCGCGCCGCCGCGAAGCGCCCCGGCGGCGTCGTTCCCCGATCCCGCGCCGACGATCAACACCTGCTGCGGATTCCGTTTGAACCGCAGCGGCAAATCGTATTGGCTCAGCCCGTTGAGTGCGGCAGCGATTCGCGGATTGGCCGCGACGCGCTCGCGGTCCAGATCGATCATCGCCTGATAGCCGGCGTTGTTCACCGTGATCAGCCGGCCGTCCCAGCCATAGTGCTCGGGGTCGGCCGGCTTGAGAACCAGTTTTTGATAGGGGGACCAGTGCGTTTCGAGAGCCAAGGGCTCGCGGCCGACGAACACGCCGGCCACCAAAAGGACCGCGACCAGCGCCAGATTGACGAGTCGCGACTCGCTCGAAACCCAAACGAACGGCAGCAGCAAGACGCACGCGACGAGCAGCCAGACGATCGGCGGGAGCGACCAGGCGCTCAGGGCCACGAACAGCCAGATTCCCAACAGGCTGCCGGCGACGTTGATCGAATACGCTCGAATCACCTGGGCCCGCGTATCCATCAGCCGGCCCAGCAGGCGGCCAATGGGGACGAACATTTCAAAGACCAGAACCATCAGGCCGAGGGTCAGCGTCAGGCCGGCTACGACCCGCGCGATCGTCGCGGGCAGTCCCTCGTAATTGCTGCGTTCCCAGATCAACAGATCGTCGAGCACACTCAAGAGATTGGTAATGTTGGCCAGGATGGCCCGCGTCGGCGGCAGGGCGAGCAGAACCGTCAGCCCGGCCAGTGCCAGGAGCAGATTCCGCAGCGAAGCCGGGCGATGGCTGGTGAAACAGCCCATCCCCAATCCCAGGAAACAAACGATCAGAACGGTGTTCTGGAGATAGGCGAAAATCCGCACTTCGGTGCCGATCCAGCGGATCAGCATCAGCTCCAAAAACAGACCGCAAACGCTGATCGTAAAGATATCGATCGCCCGCCGGAGCGAGAGCAACGGCTGGCCAGCGTTGGGTTGCGATTGGCTCGACATGAATTTTTCCAAAGCCAAGGACAGGGGCGGAAAAAAAGAGAGGGTCGAAAATGGGACGCGCACGCAAAAAGCGCCGTCCGAGGAAACCCTAGGTCACCTTTTAAGACGACGGCGGCGGATGCCAGCAAAGTCCGCACCCCCTGGCATCCGCTATACCCATCGCGTGGGTGGGTTGTGCGGGCGGTGAGCGCTCAACTATCCACTTTTTTTCGCCCCGCAGCCAATCGCTAACCGCTTATCTCCTTTCTGACGCCCTGTCGCAGTGTAGGACACAAACGCCGAGACTTTTGTCATCCCGCACATGGCGCTAGGAAGACAAGTTCCGGTACGGCGCTTGCTTTGGCGACTGCTCAGCGGTTGTTGGCTTCCGGGAGTTCGCGGCCGATGTCAGAGCTAGAAAGCCGGGTGTCGGTTGTCGTGATTACGCATGATCGGCGGGATGAACTGGCGCGGACGCTGGCGAAGCTCGCCGCGCTGCGGGAAGCGCCGCCCCTCATTGTCGTCGATAACGGCTCGACCGACGGCACGGCGGAACTGGTCGCCCGCAGCTTTCCGCAGGCGGCTTTGATTTCGACCGGCGAGAACCTCGGCGCGGCCGCTCGCAATCTGGGCATTGAACGCGCCCGATCGCCTTACGTCGCCCTGTGCGACGACGATACCTGGTGGCAGCCAGGCTCTCTGCAGCGCGCGGCCGATCTGTTGGATCATCACCCGCGCGTCGCCGTTTTGGTGGCCCGCGTCCTCGTCGGCCCGGAAGAAACCGAAGACCCGATTTGCGGCGTATTGCGGGCGAGCCCCATCGGGCGGACGGGCGAACCGCCCGGCCCCGCGCTGCTCGGCTTTCTGGCCGGCGCGTGCGTCGCTCGCCGCGAGGCGCTGCTCGCCGCCGGCGGCTTCGAGAAGCGGTTCTTCATCGGCGGAGAAGAAGAACTGCTGGCGATCGATCTGGCCGTTCGCGGATGGTCGATCGCGTATGTCGAGAGCCTGGTGGTTCATCATTATCCATCGAGCAAGCGGGACGGCAAGAAACGGACTTCGCTTGTCCTTCGCAATCGGCTGTGGGTCCATTGGCTGCGGCGGCCGGCGACTCGCTCGCTGGTCAAGACGTGGCAGGCGGTGTGGAGGATTGGCAAAGACCCCGGCGCGCTAGGCAGCCTCGCCTCGGCACTGGCGGGGCTGCCCTGGGTGCTCCGCGAGCGGCGCGTCGTGCCGCCGCATATCGAGCGGCAGTTGCGGCTCTTGGAGGGTTAGTCGCCATGCTATTCGATCGCGATATCAAAGGCTTTGATCTGCCGAACAAGGCGCTCTGTCTCACCTTCGATGACGGCCCGGGCGAAACCGCGGGCGATGGACCGGGGCCAAAGACATCGCGCCTCGCCGAATATCTGTGGCAGGAGGGAATTGCCGCGACGTTCTTCGTCGTCGGTCGGCATGCCGAGCAGTTTGCTCAAACGCTGCCGCGGCTGGCGGGCTATGGTCACACGATCGGCAACCATACCTACAGTCATCCGGGGCTTGTCGCTCTCGCGCTGGCGGACGGCGATGTCGTCGGCGAAATCGCCCGCACCGACGCGATCATCCGCCCTTACATTCGGGCCGACGCAGTATTCTTGCGCGCTCCCTACGGCAACTGGCGCGAAACGCTTCCGCCCCCCGATTGCGGCGACAAAGCCGAGTCGATCGTCGCGAACATCCTCAACATCAGCGGCCAATTCAGCGATTATATCGGTCCCGTGAACTGGGATATCTCGGCCTGCGATTACGACTTCTGGCGAGTCGGGGCATCGGCCGAGGAAGCGGCGGCAGCCTACTTCCAGGAAATCGAACGCATCGGCCGGGGGATCGTGCTGATGCACGACAGTTCCGATGAAGCAGCCATCCGCGCCCAAGAGCGGACGTATGAGCTGACGCGCCTCCTCGTGCCGCGGCTGAAGGCCAGCGGCTACCGGTTCGCCGATCTTGATGACTTGCCGCAAGTTCAGGCGCTGAGGGTGTAGGAACCGTACGCGATCTTTACTTCCGCAGGTGCTTATCCAGAAATTCGTAAGCGGCTTGGCGCTGAGCGTCGGGGAAGGTGTGCCGGTCGTCGGGGGACTGGATCTCCAGATTGCCCTCGCCGCCGAACAAGGCATACACGGGCCGCGCAATGTCGAGGCATTTCAAGACGCCGGGCAGGTCGAAATAATCGTCGCGCGTCGGAGCGCTGGTGAACACCGGGCGCGGGGCCAGAGCGGCCAGCAGTTCGGGGAAATCGAACGGCACCTGTTTCACGTCGTTGCCATAGACGGTGCGGATGCGGCGCAGGTGTTTGTCGATCCCCCAGTTGCTCAAGTCGCCCCCGCCATATTTGGAGGCGGCATAGTCGGGGAAGGCGTTGTATCCGGCGCTCGACACCATGACTTTCACCCGCGGGTCGAACAGACCCAGAAACAGCGTGTTGTAGCCGCCCAGCGAGTGCCCGATCGACCCGATCCGGCTGGCATCGACTTCGGGCATGGTTTCCAGCACGTCGATGGAGCGCATGTGGTTCCACACCCCTTTCATTGCGGCGGTGGCGTAACCGCGCTGGTGCGGGTCGTACTTTTCGCCCCGTGCCGTTCGATATTTGCCGCGATAGAGGCCGTAGTACCAGTAGTCTGGCGCGAGGACGATGTAGCCGCGCTCGGCCAGTTCCTTGCCGTAGTATTGGCGGCGCGTTCGCTCGGCGTCGCTGGCCGGCAGGACATCGACCAGCCCCACAACCAGTTCCTTGCCGAAGGGGTTCGTCCCATGCAGGGCCAGGATCGCGGGGGTTTTGCCCGACAGCTTTTTCGGAATCAATAGATACGACTCCACGCGGTCCTGCGGATCGACGTTGTAGGCGATCTTGCGGCGGACGTACGAGCCGCAGTCCACTTCTTCGAGCACTTTCAGATCGAGCGGCACGCGAAACGCCTCGCCCGGCACGGGGCCGGTTGCCTGCTCGACGTGGGCAATGATCTGTTTTCGCAGCGGCTCCCACTCTGCGGCCGTGGTAATTTTGTGCTCGGCCCCCGACGAATCGACGCTGACGAGCAGCCGCTCGCGATCGTACGGCGCGGGCTCGAGCGGGGCGCTCCGCCCGGCGAGCTGCGCGGCGGCGCGGCGGATCAGATCGGTCAACTCGACTTCCATTTTGGGATCGAATCGTCCGGGGAGCAGATAGACCTTGTGCGCCAAATCCCCTTCGTAGCCGCCCTCCTGGACGATGCGGGCCGTGGGAATGTAGCACGAGACTTCGTTGGCGTAGCCGATGCTCATCGAGTGTTTCGTCGCCGGCAGGCTGCGGGCCAGCGCTCCCCAATCGGCGCACACCTCGCCTTCCAGGGCCACGATCGCCAGATCGCCGAGTTGCCAGGCCTGGACCGCATAGTCAAGCGCCTGCCGCGGA
>JADLBW010000133.1 GCA_020847515.1 Pirellulales bacterium
ACGACAACGGCATCCCGCCCGAAAGCGAAGAGGTCCGGGTGGCGGCGGTCATCGCCCTGGGGCGCATGAAAGCCGAATCGGCCATTCCCATGCTGCGGAGGTATTACCCGGGCGGGCCGGCGTTCGGAACGATGGATTATGCCTGCGGCTGGGCCCTGAGCCAGATCACCGGCGAGCCGGTGCCGGTGATCGAGCCCTATGTCGACTCGCGGAGCGGCTGGTTTCTCGAACCGTTCGACGAGAAGAACGAGCTACGCTATTGAAAGAGTGCGAAGGTGTCAACAATGAGGAGCATCAACATGAGCAATCATCAAGTTCCGGCGCGCCGCGCGGCCATGCTGGGTGGACTTCTGGCGCTGGCGGCCGCCTGCTGGTGCGGCGTCGCTGCCGCGGCCGAACCGGCCCCATCCGCCGATGGCTGGATCAGCCTCTTCAACGGCAAGGATCTCACCGGCTGGACGCCCAAGATCACCGGCTACGACCTGGGCGACAACCACGCCAACACGTTCCGCGTCGAAGACGGCATCCTCAAGGTTTCCTACGACCAGTACAAGGCCTTCGACGGCAAGTTCGGGCACCTCTTCTACAAGGACAAATTTTCGCACTACCGCCTCCGCATCGAATACCGCTTCGTCGGCAAGCAAGCTCCGGGCGGACCCGGCTGGGCGATCCGCAATAGCGGCGTGATGCTTCACTGCCAGGCTCCCGAAACCATGCGCAAGGAGCAGGAGTTCCCCGTCTCGATCGAGGTGCAGTTCCTCGGCGGCAACGGCCGCGATGAACGCTCGACCGGCAACCTCTGCACGCCCGGCACCAACGTGGTGATGAACGGGAAACTGTTCACGCCCCATTGCACCAGTTCCCGCTCGAAGACCTACCACGGCGACCAGTGGGTGACCGCCGAGGTCGAAGTCCACGGCAGCGGCGACGTCCGCCACTACATCAACGGCGAACTCGTGCTCCAGTACCAAGAGCCGCAACTCGACGAGCGCGACGCCGACGCGAAACGCCTGATCGTCGACGGCAACAAGATGCTCGACGCCGGCTACATCTCCCTGCAGGCCGAAAGCCACCCCGTCGAGTTTCGCCGGGTAGAGATCCTGCCCCTCCGCGAGTAACATGACAACAACAGTCGCCTTTCGCTCCGCGAAAGCAACAGTAAACAGAATGCGTCGCCTTTCGCTCTGCGAAAGCAGTGGCCCCCGCCGTTTAGCCCAAGCCATCCTCCTGGAGCCTCGCCATGACGCGCGCTATCACTCGACGTCACGCCCTGAAACAGGCGGCTGCGGCCGCCGCGGCCTGCTCGCTTCCGGCGATCGTGCCGTCGAGCGTGCGGGGGCACGACGCCCCAGCCTATCGCGTCAACCTGGCGGCGATCGGCACGGGTGGTCGCGCTACGAGCAATATCCGCGGCAGCTTCCTGCCGCACAAAGACGTGCGGATCGTGGCCGCCTGCGACTGCTACCGCAGCAAGCGCGAGAATTTCGCCGCCATGATCAACAAGCACTACGACCGCGAGGTCTGCAAGTCGTACGCCGACTTCCGCGAGGTGCTCGACCGAACCGATATCGACGGCGTGATCATCAGCACCCAGGACCACTGGCACGTGCCGCTCGCCTGGCATGCCGCCCGGGCGAAGAAGCACATGTACGTCGAGAAGCCCCTCGGTGTTGCGCTGGCCTGGGCCTGGAAACTCCGCGACGTGGTCGGCGAGGCGAAAGTGGCGTTCCAGTACGGCACCCAGCAGCGCGGCGACCAGCGCCAGTTCCGCCAGGCGGTCGACCTCGTCCGCGGCGGCCACATCGGCAAGGTCGACCGCATCGACGTCTGGTGCCCCGATATGTCGGAGCAGTTCAACCAGGCCTCGGTGCCCCCCTACGGCTCGACCGCCGAAGCGCCCGTCCCCGACGATCTCGAGTACGATATGTGGATTGGGCCCGCGCCGATGAAACCCTACACGGTTGACCGCACGACGAACTGGGGCGGATATCACATCTACGACTACGCGCTGGGGTTCATCGCCGGCTGGGGCGCGCATCCCCTCGACGTCGCCCAGTGGGGCCTCGACGCCGACGGTACCGGTCCGATCCGCTACGAGGGAACCGGCAAGGTGCCGCCGCCCGGCAGCCTCTGGGACACCGTCGAGTCGTGGGACGTCATGTGCGAGTACGCCAGCGGCGTCAAGATGCACTTCATGGGACAGCGCGCCGCCGACGCGGTCATCAAGCAGTATCACCCCAAGCCGCTCACGCACGGCACCACCTTCTTTGGCGAGCGCGGCTGGGTGAGCGTCGATCGGGCCGGCCTCTACACGAGCGATCCGGCATTGAAGGAACTCCAGATCGAACCGTCCGACGCCGAGCACCCCGTGCAGTCGCACGCCCGGAACTTCATCGACGCGATGAAGACCGGCTGGCCGACCTTGAACCCGCTCGAATCGGCGATCCGCTCCGACACGATCAGCCACCTCGCCGATCTCTGCGTCCGCCTCGGCCGCCCCATCCGCTGGAACCCCGAAACGGAACAGATCCTCGACGATCCCGAGGCCACCCGCCACCTCGACCGCCCCCAACGCGCCCCTTGGACCATGGCGTAGCTTGTGGTGCAGGCGTCTCGCCTGCTTCTTCCTCCCCGCACCGCCAATGCGCCCCCAGTTCGGCGGATTGCAGAACCGCTCCCGAACCGCTACCATCGGCCGTGAGCATCGGCGAGTCAATCACCGTCGCCTTTCGCTCCGCGAAAGCAGCGTCCTTTCGCGGCACAAAAGGCGCCGACAATCTCAACCGCTCTAAGCCATCGCGAGGGAGAATCGGCTGTGGCCCTTTCGGTCAACGAGATCTACAAGCAGGACTGCATCAAGGGCCTTGCCAAGGTGGAGCCCTCCACCATTGACCTGGCGTTCGCCGATCCGCCCTTCAATATCGGCTACGAGTACGACGTCTACCACGATGCCCGCAGCGATCACGAGTACCTCGAATGGTCGCGCCAGTGGATCGACGGCGTCTGGAAGGCGCTGAAGCCGACGGGTACGTTCTGGCTGGCGATCGGCGACGAATACGCCGCCGAATTGAAGGTC
>JADLBW010000134.1 GCA_020847515.1 Pirellulales bacterium
CGCCAGTCGCAAAAGCATCCCGACCCCTTGCGCGGTCTGGCAACGGCTCCGTCACTTCTCGGCAATCTTGAACTTTCCGCTATCCTCATGGGCCGTGCGCATGATTCGCGCCATCTGCGCGACGACGTCCGGATGATCGCCGGCGACGTTGTGCCGTTCGCCCAGGTCGCTCGGCAGGTGATACAGTTCCAGCGGCCCGCCGTAGGTCGACTGCACGTCCAGCCGCACCGCCTTCCAATCGCCCTGCCGCACGGCCTGCTTGCCCCCCTGTTCGTAGAACTCCCAGTACAGGTAGTCGTGCTGCCGCTGGTCCGCCTCTCGGCCCAGGAGGGTCGGCGCGTACGAGATGCCGTCGGTATTCGCGGGCGCCTCGACGCCGGCCAGCTCGCACGCCGTCGGCACGAAGTCCCAAAAGGCGGAAATGTGATCGCTCACGGCGCCCGCGGCGATCTTCTTCGGCCACCTGGCCACCAGGGGCACGCGAATCCCTCCTTCGTACATATCGCGCTTGCCGCCGCGCAAGGGGCCGTTGGAATCGAAATAATCGCGGCTCCAGCCCCCCTCGCTCATCGGGCCGTTATCGCTGCTGAAGAAGACCAGCGTGTTTTCCTCGATCCCCAGCTCGCGAAGCTTCGCCAGCACCTGCCCCACGGCGTCGTCCAGAAAGGTGGCCATCCCGGCGAAGGTCGCCTTCGGGTTCGGTTCGGCGCGATAGTGGTTGCCTGGGAAGGGGATCTCTGTGAACTTTCCCAAAAACGGCTCCTTCCATTTCATCGGCACGTTCAGATCGGCGTGCGGCTGCGTCATCGACAGGTGGAGGAAGAACGGCCCGTCCCGGTGCTCTTCGAGGTACGCAAGGGCGTCGTCGACGAACAACTGCGGCGAATAGCGGTCTCCTTCGAAGCCATCGTTATTCGGATACTTCACCTTCTCGCCGTCCCGCCACAGCCACTCCGGGTAGTAGCGGTGCGCCGCGCCGTGATCGACGTAGCCGAAAAAGTGGTCAAAGCCCTTCTTGTTCGGATGGCTGCCGTCGTCGGTGCGGCAGGAGAGGCCGCTCTTGCCGATCATCGCCGTGTGGTAGCCGGCGTTCTTGAGCAGCCGCGCGATCGATACGTCTTCGGGGTCGGGTCGAAAGGCCAGATCGCCGTTGGCCCGTTGATACACATGCCCGGTGTGCTGGCCGGCCAGCAGGCACGCCCGCGAGGGCGCGCACACGGTGCTGCCGGCGTAGTGCTGCGTGAACCGCAACCCCTCGGCCGCCAGGCGATCGATGTTCGGCGTCTGGAAGTTCTTCTGCCCGTAGCAGCCGAGATCGCCATAGCCCAGATCGTCGGCCAGGATGAAGATGATATTCGGCTTTTCCGCCGCCGAGACCGGGCCCCCGACAGCCAAACCGCCGAGAGCCGCCGCGACGCCCAGTAGTACTGATCTACCCATCGATGCCCCATGATTGAATTGATGCCGTTACAGCGGCGTCCTACCTACCCTGTGGCCGCGTTTGTTTGAAACGCGGATTCCCCCCGGCGCGCCCTCCATACGTCGGGTTTCGCAAATGGCACAAGGCCCGCTCGATCCGTGCGAGTCTCGGAGAGACCCGCCGACAATCACACCTCGGGTAGCTCGAATCCGGCCCTTCGCGGCCGATCGAGCAGCCGGTTGGCCTGGTCGTCGCCAGGGAACGTCTCGCTGTCCGGGTCCCACTTCAGCCGCCGGCCTAGCTCGCGCGTGATGTTCACCAAGTGGCAGACGCTGATCGACCGGTGGCCGATCTCGACGTCAGCGTTGGGCAGCCCGCGGGTCTTGATGCAGTCGAGCCAATTTGCAATATGGGGCCGGGCGATCCAGCCGTCGCCTTCCCACTTGCCCTGCACGGCCGGCGGCGGCGCGTCGTTGACGAAGTCGGGCGGGTTGGTGGCGAATTTGTTGCGGTTGATCTCCATCTTGCACTCGCTGCCGATGAAGATCGCGCCGCCCACGGGACCGCCGTCCAGCTCGAAGTTCACCAGCGTTCCGTCGTCGTACCGCATTGAGACCTTGCCGTTGGGTCCGGGCGTCTCGGGCCATAGCTCGACGGGCCCGGTGTGGCTCTTGCCCAGGGCCCATTGGATTTGATCGACGCCGTGGGCGCCCCAGTTGGTCATTTCGCCGCCGGAGTAGTCCCGCCACTGCATCCAGCCGAATTGCAGATTATTATTGAACGGCCGCAGCGGCGCCGGCCCGCACCACGTGTTCCAGTCGTCTCCTTCAGGAACCGCCTCCTCGGGGAGCGTCTCCATCGCCCGCGGACCGGTGTAGTTGACCCCTTGGACCCGCTTGATTTTGCCCAGCCGCCCTTCGCGCACGAAGCGGCAGCAGAACTCGTTGATTTCCATCGTCCGCTGCTGCGAGCCGACCTGAAACACGCGGCTCAGCTTCCGCGCGGCGCTTACCAGCGCTCGCCCCTCGCGAATGTAGGCGGTCAGCGGCTTCTCGGCATATACGTCCAGCCCGGCTTGCATAGCGCGAATGCAGGGGAGCGTGCGGCCATGGTCGGGCGTGGCTACCACTACCGCGTCGAGCTTCTCGCGGTCGAACATCTCGCGGTAGTCCTGATAGCTCGCCCACGATTGTTTCTTCTGATCGAGCGTCTCGGCCATCCGCTGCCGGTGGCAGTCGGATATGGCGACGATCCGTCCGCCTTCAGGCACCTGGTCCATGAGTTGCCGCGCCCGCCCGCCGGTTCCGATGAATCCAATAACCACCTGTTCGCTGGGGGGCGCGGCCCCCTCGCGTCCCAGAACGCGCGCGGGCAGGTAGAGCGGCAGGGCGATGGCCGATCCGGCGGCCGCCGCACTTTTCATAAACCTGCGCCGTGAAAGCCGAGAGCTCAATTTCATGGACCTACTCCCCGAGGAAAGGACTGTTCGAGTAGACTTCAGTTTAGTTGCGAGCCGCCCCGGAAGGCGCCGCCCATCCGGCCAGGACGGTAGCATTAGAGCGGCATGCTTCTGGCTCGGCGCGTTTCTGATCATCCCTTGAACGAGGCGCCAATCACTCAGCGGCCGTGACTTGGGCGGCCCCATCGCCGACGATCCTCAACAGGTGCTGCTCGCCGCGCAGGAGCAGGCTGTCGCGGACCGGCGCCGGCGTGGCGATAATCCGCTCGCCCATGTCGTTCTCGCCGAGCAGCTTGAATTCTTGGCTCACATCGACGACGAACACCATGCCGTCTTCACGCGCGCAGTACAGCCTATCGCCCGCCAGAATCGGCGAGGCGTAATACTTATCGCGATGCCGCGGCAACTTGCCCGACCACAGCTCGTCGCCGGTCTTCAGATCGCGGCAAACGACGTCGCCGCCGTCGCTGAGCACATAGACCTTGCCTTGCCGCACGATGGGCGTGGGGACGTCGGCGCCGGCGCTGCCTTCCTTCGTCCATAGGCGCCGGCTCTGGGTAGCGTCGCCTTGGCCCCCGAGCTTGACTCCCGCGAGATTCTTGCCGCGGGCATAGGGCACGACGGCAATGCCATCGCCGATCGCCTGCGAGGCGATCACGCGGAAGAATCCCTCGTCGTTCGGGTTGAATCCGCCGGCTTCCCAGAGCTTCGCGCCGGTGGCTGCATCGTGACCGGTGAGATGATCGGCGCCCCAGACGACGATCACGTCGCGACCGTCGATGTTGGCCAGATGCGGCGTCGTGTAGGCCTGATCCGCCTCCTCGGGGCGCTGGTAGGTGCGATCCCGTTTCCAGGCGACTTTGCCGCTTTCCAAGTCGAGCGCTACCAGGTATCCCTCGCCGGCATGCATCACGGCGATGACGGCGCTATGGCCGACGATGATCGGCGAGGTTCCCAGGTCCCACCACAGCGTATCCTTGCCGTACTTCTCCTGCAGGTTGATCTGCCAGCGTTCCTCCCCTTGAAGGTCGAGGCAGACGACGCGGCCGCTCTTGTAATAGAGCACCACATGCTTTCCGTCGGTCGCGGGGGTGGGATTGCTGCCGGTGCCGTTACGGTGCTTCCCTTCGCGTCCCGGGCCGAAGGTCTTTTGCCATTTCTGCTCGCCGTCGATCGTGTAGCAGGTGACGCCATCCTGGTCGCCGATCATCGAGGTCACGAAAACCAGCTCGTCCCACACGATCGGCGTCGAGCTGCCGCGGCCGGGCAGCTCGACTTTCCAGGCGACGTTCTCGGCGGCCGAGAATTTCACGGGGTAATCGCCCTGGGCGGCAATGCCTCGGCCGCCGGGGCCGCGCCACTGAGGCCAGTTGTCGGCCGCCGAGGCGGGGGCGGGCAGCAACATCGGATAGCAGGAAACGGCGAGAAGCGAGATCAGCCAGCAGCGCATAGCAACTCCAAGCGAGGGCCACGGAAACCGACGGCGCCGGCGCATTTTAGCCCCTGCCGCGGCCGCCGTCACCCAGATCGCCCTCTCGTCGAGGTCTGCTCGATCCTTCAAGGCTGAGGCGTGC
>JADLBW010000135.1 GCA_020847515.1 Pirellulales bacterium
AATCCCGACCCCTTGCATCACGACCCCGTTGCGGCACGACCCCGCTGCGACTACGGCCGCTGCAGGACTTGGCCGTCGGCCAGCAGCCGCTGGCGGAGTTTGCCGTAGTCGACGTCCTGGACGGCGACGCCGTCGTCGATCGTCTGGCAGGCGGCCGTCGCGGCGGATTGGCCGAGGATCATGAAGACCGGCTCCATGCGGATCGATCCGTAAGCGATGTGCGAGGCGCTGAGGCACACCGGCACGAGCAGGTTCTCCGCCTCGCCGCGCTTCGGCACGAGCGCCCGGTAGCTGATGACGTAGGCCCCGCGGGGAGATTGCTGCACGTCCCCTTCGTTCTGCACATGGCCGCTCTGGTCAACGTAGCGCTGGCAGTTGTGCGAGTCCATGTTGTACGAGCCCATGCCGACCGGATCTGAAGCGACGCGCTGCGAACGGGCGTCAATCTCCGTGACGACATATTCGCCGACCATGCGCCGGGCCTCGCGGATGTAGAGCTCCGTGGGCCAGTTGCCGTTGTCGGCGAACTCGTCGCTCGCCAGACCCCACTGCTGCATGTGATCCCGCACCGCCTGCGGGACGCGCGGGTGGTTGGCCAGCGTCCACATGAGACCCTGCTGGTAGCTCAGGTGCTCGCGCTCGATTCGCTCGCGCTCGGCGTAAGCGGCCTCCGGGTAGTCGTAGTTCATGCCGATGTTGTCGGTCGAGAACGCCCCCATGTTGTTCGTATCGGTCTTGCCGTTGGGCATCATGAGCGGGTGGAACGGCACGCGCAGATCCCCGGCTTCGAAGTTGCGCAGCAATAGCTCGTAGCGGGCCTCGTCGTAGTCGGCCGGCCGTGCGAAGGGGACGCTGTTCTCCGGCACATTGCTCATGCACATACGGAAGCAGTAGGCCTGGAGGCGATGATCGCCCGAACCGGTCTGGGCCAGCGGCTCGTCATGGACTCCCCAGCAGAGGCCGCTTTGCCGATCGCCCGGCTTTACGTACGGGTCGACCGGGACCTCGAAGCGGTGATTCTTCACGTTGAGCGCCGGCTGCACGCCGTTGAGCGTTTCGCCGTAGAGGTCGTTGCTCTCACGCCCGACGGCGTAGGAAACGCCCGCCTCGGCCATCAGGTCGCCTTCGTCCGTGGCGTCGATGAAGACGCGGCCGCGGCACTCGTCGCCCGAGGGTTCGAGGCGGCCGGCCGTGAGGCGCCCGCCCTCCTGCGAGACGCCACGCTGATCGTCGCGGACCAGCCGCTGCTGGCGGAGCACCTCGACCTTGGCCTCGCGGAGCATCGTCTCCAGCAGCTCCTGCGCGACATGGGGTTCGAAGCGCCAGATGGCGTCGTCAGCCGCCTTGTAGTCGGGGTATTCCTCGCGGCGCACCAGGGTCCAGGCGGCAGGATCGTCGTAGTGCTTCTTCAGCCGGCGGTAGAACTCGCGGGCGATGCCGCCAATGACCCGCTTGTCGCCGCTGTCGGTGGCGCCCAGGCCGTTGGCGGTCAGCCCGCCGAGGCGGCGTTCGGGGGAAACGAGCACGACCTTCTTGCCGAGTCGAGAGGCCTGTACTGCGGCGGCGATGCCACCGCTGGTGCCGCCGTAGATGACGACGTCAGCCGTATGGACGGCAGCCGGCAGCGGTGAAGCCAGGGCGAGCAGTACGAGCGTCGAAAGGGCAAAGCGGGGCATGGCTGTCAATCACTGGGGTAGCAGTGCGAGGCATTGCGGCAGCGGCGAACATCAACAGCGTCGTCGCCGCGACAGAATTCTAACGACCTTGGCCAGCGGCACTTAGGCGCACGCCATCGCCAATAATGGCGGGATTGCGACGACAGATTACCGCTAATGATTCGTTGTTGCGGCAACAGCGCCGTTTTCGCGACAGAAATCCAAGCTGTTGTGACCAATGGAGTTACAGTCGCCTAACGCGGCGGCGCCGAAGGAATCATCGCCTGGCAACCTCGGCGGGCTGATCGACGACCGCCCTGCGGACGCCAGGCAATGTAGACGCCCTGGATTATCCCATGAAGCGGGGCTAAGTGCGACCTCTAATCGAGGGAGTGCGGCCGAACGTTGGCGCAAAACGCCGACGTGCGGTGCGAGGCCGCCCCGCGGCATTTACTTGTCAGCGGGCGCAGCCCACGCCGTTTCGCTGGCGTCGGCATCGACGATCGTATGCGGCATGTACGTGAAGTACTAAAACATGTGACGCCTGCCTGAATCATCGAAGACGACATCGCTGCTGCCTTCCGGCATGGCAACTCGCGGACGCGCTGATCGCAGCAGTGAGATTCTTTGAGACGGTTAGCCGGGCTGCGTACGGGCGGATCACCTCAGGCGAGCAGTGCGTTGAAGCCGGCTTGAGTGGAGTGGCGGTCGCCGGTGAGGGCGTCGGTGACGCCGTGGTCCTGCATCACGAGGAAGGAGATGCAGTCGGTGAGGGACCAGTCCTTGTCAGGGCGGCTGCAGAACAGATCTAGTCCGCGCGCAAACCAGTCATGATCGGCAGCGACGAGGATGAGCGTCTCGTCGAGTCGCCATATGCTTCGCAAACGGTCAACCAGACGGCGGTTGCGTTGCGACGCGAACGCATCGCAGACCTCAGCCAGCGCCCACTCGGTCGTAATCGTGCGGCCGAAGTGCGACGCCGCTGCAGCGACGGCTCGGTCATGCGCTTCATCGCCCTCATTAACGAGAGCGATCCAATAAAACGCATCCGCGAAGATCATTGGTGCTTCTTCGGCGTGCCATGGATGTAGTGATCGAGTTCGGCGGCAAAATCCGACGGCAACCCCTTTGCCGCTCCGATGACCGATTTGTATCGCTCGTAGTGGCTCATTCCGCTGCCTGAGGAAACTTCCTCCTCCCCCGGCGCAGCGAGGACCTCCACGAGAACCTTGGCCCCGTTAGGAATGGTAACGGCACCGTCGAGAACAATCGCTCCATTCTCTACGCGTCCGAGATAGGTCATCGCTTGGTCTCCAGGCTTGGGCTGCTTCGGTGGACCGCGGGGGGTATGCCCGCGGCTTTCCCGGCCGCGTCGACTCCATTCTATCTGCGGTCGCCCGCTACAGCCACAACATCAGCCGTCCCCCAAGCATGTCGGGCAGCGCCTTGCGGACTATCCGTTCCACCACGGGACCGCCGGAGCGGGTGCTCAGGTGGGCGGCGATCACCAGCTCGTTTTGAAATCGCTCGCGGCGCTGGACGAAGTCGTCCAGATGCATGTGGCCGAACTTGTGGATCTTTTCCTTCCGGTGCTCGGGCGACACAAACGTCATCTCGGCGATGAGAACCTTGGCCTCGTACATCGCCGGGCACCCGTCCAGTCCGGCCGGGGCCGTGTCGCCGGCGTACGCCACCAGCGGCACGCGGACTTCCGCGGTCACTTGCGTGCCGGCCAACCGCAGGTCGCGAATCTGGTCGCCGGCCAGGTCGCGGTACTCAGCCTTCAGCTTATGCCGGCGGTCCCAGACGACGTAGCCCAGCGACGGCACGGTATGTTTCATCGCGCTGGCGGTGACGACCAGCTCGCGGGAGAGTTCGACTTCGTCGCCGGGCTCCAGGCCGCGGAGCTCGCAGGGCATGCGGCCCCGATCGAGGCGGATGAAACTCCGCAGAAGATGGTGGATCGGTTCAATCGTTTCCGCTGGCGCGTAGATGATCGGCGGCTCCATCTTCATCATCCGGCGGCGGGCCACGTACACCGGCAGCGCCGCGACGTGGTCGAGATGGCCGTGAGTGACAAACCAGTTCCCGGTGCCCATGAAGCCCCAGGGCTGGCCCCCCAGGTCGAAGCCCAGGCCCAGCTCGGGAAATCGCCAGTAGGATTGGACGGCGGCGCGGGAATACCCCTCGATGGTCAGGTTGCCGTGCTGGAGCGTTTTGACGGGGGCGTTGTCGATCATCGTCTTAATGTACGGATCGACCCGCGGGGAAGGAAGGACGCGGCAGGCGCCCGCCTGACG
>JADLBW010000136.1 GCA_020847515.1 Pirellulales bacterium
CCGTTTAGCTTCTTGTCGAACGTCACGTCGTCGCCCGCAAGCGTCGTATCCTGCAATAGCACCACGTCGTCGCCGTAGAACTGGTCCTGGGTCGTCGTCACCGTCAGGCCGTCCAGCACCGTCGTCCCGGGGGCGTTGGTCCTCAGGTTCCGCAGCGTCGCCGCACCGTTGAACCGGGTAACTCCCGCCGCCGTCGACGTATTGACCGTCAAATCGAACGGACCGCTGACTGTCCGGTCGAACGTCACGTCGTCGCCCGTCAGCACGGCATTAGCCAGCAGCGTCACGTCATCGCCGTAAGACTGGTCCCCCGTCGTCGTGACGTCGCCGCCCAATTGCGTCTGACCGTCCAAATTCGTGGTCAGGCTCGCCAGCGCGGCTCCGGGCATGACGCCGACCGCCGCGGCGAATTCCGTCACGCCGTTGCCGCTGGTGTTCACGGCCAGATGGAACGCCCCGTTAACGGTGCTCTTGAACCGAATATCATTGCCCGCGAGGACCGCGTCGCCGATCAGCACGACGGCGTCGTTGTATGTTTGGTCCTGAGTGGTCGTGACGTTGGCGCCCAGCAGCGTCCGTCCGTCCAGATTGGTAGTCACGCTGACCAGCGCTAAGCCCGGCATGCCGCCGACCGCGCCAGCGAACTCCGTCTCCCCGCCGCCGGTCGTATCCACCGCGAGAATAAACGCCCCGTCGAGCGTGCTCTTAAACCGCACGTCGTTGCCGCTGAGCGTCGCATTGCTGGTCAGTACGACCGCGTCGTTATAAAGCTGATCCTGCGTGGTAGTAACATTGCCGCCCAAGAGCGTCCGGCCGTCCGGATTGGTTGTCAGACTCACCAGCGCCGCGCCCGGCATGCCGCCGACCGCCGCGGCGAACTCGGTCTCCCCGTTGCCGGCTGTATTGACGGTGAGGTTAAACGTCCCGTTGACGGTATTGGCGAACCGAACGTCGTTGCCGCTGAGCGTCGCACTGCTCGCCAGCACGACCGCGTCTCCAAAGTTTTGGTCCAGAGTGGTAGCGATCGACGGCCCGCCGAGCACGGTCGTTCCCAGGGCGTTGGTCACGAGGTTCCGCAGCGGGGCGTCGCCCCCGACGGCCCCGTTGAACCGCGTTACGCCCGTCGGCGTCGTCGTGTTGATCGTCAGATCGAACGTTCCGTTTAGCTTCTTGTCGAACGTCACGTCGTCGCCCGCAAGCGTCGTATCCTGCAATAGCACCACGTCGTCGCCGTAGAACTGGTCCTGGGTCGTCGTGACCGTCAGGCCGCCCAGCACCGTCGTGCCAGGGGCGTTCGTCCTCAGGTTCCGCAGCGTCGCCGCCCCGTTGAACCGGGTGACGCCCGCCGCCGTCGACGTATTAACCGTCAAATCGAACGGACCGCTCACCTGTTTGTCGAACGTCACGTCGTCGCCCGAAAGCGTCGCGTTATTGCCCAGCGTCACGTCGTCGCCGTAGAACTGGTCCTCGGTGGTCGTGACCGTCAGGCCGTTGAGGATGGTGAAGCCGAGAGCGTCGGTGATCAGTGCCCGCAGCGCTGATATACCGCCCACGGCGCCGTTGAACGACGTATTGGCCGGCGTGTTCACCGTCAATTGCCAATTGTTCACCAGATCGCTGTCTACCGTGCTATTGAACGTTACGTTGCCGGCATCGGCGATCGTCGTATCTGCTATGAGCGTGACCGGGCTGTTGAACGTCATCGAATTGCCCGCCGCCGATAGCGAACCGCCCCCTAGCGCAATGCCTTGACCCGCGGTGATGTTCAAGCTGGCCAGCGGCGCCGCGCCGCCGACGGCTCCCTCCAGGCGAACCTCGCCGATGGCTATGACCGTCAGGGCGGCAGCAGCGTTAAGGGCTGCCGTCGGAGACAATGGGCTCGCCCCTTGCCTCCACGCCGTCAGGTCGCCGTCGTCGACCCGTCCGTCGCCGGTAAAATCGCCGCCGGCAAAGGGCGTCGCCGGCGAGGTCCCGCGCGATCGTTGCCATGTCAGAAAGCCGCTCCCGGCATCGGAACCCGCCAGCGCTGCCAATAGCGCCGCGCTTGCTGAAGCCGTCGACCCGGTGCGCTGCCACGCTAAAAAATCACCGCCCGTGATCGCCCCCGTCTTAAACGCCGCCGCCGTGCCGCCCGATCCCGAGCTCAGCGGCGCCACGGCCGCCGAATCCAGGTTGCCCGCAAATGTGATATCCCCGCCAGATAGCAGGACGGCGTCGGCCCCGATCGTTACATTGCCGAGGTACTCTTGGTCTCCCGCCGTGCTGAGCGACTGGCTAATGATCGTCGACTCGATGTTCGCCATCACGAGCTGGCTGTTGGGCAGCGCAATTGGCGCGCTTCCGCCAAACTCCAGCGAGTCACCGCCGCCCGCCCCCAGATCGATGACCAGCGACGTGATGTCGTTGACTGATACATTCAGCGCCGTCGCCGCGGGCGCCGCCCCGGTATAATTCAATATGCCGGCGACCACGGATAATTTGAGAGAATCGGCTTGCCCGTCGCCGCTGAAGAAGACCACGCCCTCGGGCGTCACCGACGCCGTGACGGCAAGTAGTCGTCGCTCCTCGAGCGACTCGAATCGCGCCCGCCGCGCGGGACTGCCCTTTTGAGTACGGCCGGGCTTGGGACGCTGACGACGTGCGGGACGGCGAAAACTCATAGGAAGAGGCCCACAAGAATCAAAAGGTGTAAATCTCGTAACGTGAATACCCGCCCCCCAAGCCCGTCGCCCCATGCCGAAAAGACCGGCGTTTGTAAGGAGGCGTGCCGGTAAAGCGTCAAAGTGGGGCGGTGCAAAACGAGTATACACAGACTGGGCAATATGTGTTGAATTTTCCAAATGCGTAGAATTTACGCTAATGCGCGTATTTCTAAACGATTGGCCCTCCAAGTCCTCGTAACGCGCCGCTGGCGGCGGCGCATTACCAATAGGGGGTACTGGCGTGTTCGGGCCAATCAGGGATAATCGGGGGTTGCCCTTCGCCGAGCGTCCGTAGGGAAGCTGCGCGATCAATCGCCGACGTTTGGTTTGCCATTCAGGCGTCGACCCGGCCCGCAGCCCGCGATGCCACTCACGAAGGAGCCTCATCACGCCCGTCAATCCAGTTGACAGACATGGCTGCGGACGCCACGACCGCGCTGGTCCTCAAAGCTCACCCCGTCAAGCCTTTCGCATGGTCCCCCACTGGCGCGTCATCAAACCGGGCAGCGAACCCATCCCTGGGTACCGCGTCGAGGAGTTGCTCGGCCGCGGCCAGTTCGGCGAGGTTTGGCGCGCCCGCTCGCCCGGCGATACGCTGGTCGCCTTGAAGTTCCTGAATCTCGGCGGCGCACACGGCTGGAAGGAGTTCCGCGCCGTCCAGCGGGTGAAGCAAATCCGCCACCCGAACCTGATGCCGATCATCGCCATCTGGCTGCTCGACGAAGAGGGCGCCGTGATCAGCGACGATCTGATCGAAACGATCGCCCAGCAGATTGACCAGACGGCCAGCCCCTCCAGCACCGAGACGCTGGTCATCGAACCGATCCGCCAGTCGCGCCGCCCGGCGCAGATGATCATCGGCAACCTGCTGGCCGACCAAACCCTGGGCGACCGCCTCAAGGATTGCCTGGCCGGCGGCAAACAGGGCATTCCCCAGGACGAGCTATTGCGCTACATGGAGGAAGCCGCCAAGGGGCTCGATTTCTTGAATTCGGCCCTGCACCAGATCGGCGATAGTCAGGGCTCCGTGCAACACTGCGACGTAAAGCCCGACAATATCATGCTCACCGGCGGCTCCGCCATCGTCGCCGATTTCGGCGTCGCTCAGATGATGGCCGAAGCCGCCGGCGGAGCCACCGCCACCAGCCTGGGCGGCACGCCCGCCTACATGGCCCCGGAGTGCTTCCACAGCAAGACCAGCCACTCCACCGATCAGTACTCGCTGGCCGTTACCTACTACGAGCTGCGAACCGGCGCCCTGCCGTTCGTCGAGCAAACCTACGCCGCCGTCTACGAGGCCCACAAGAACGGCACGCTCGACTTCACCGCCGTCAGCCCGCGCGAACAGGCCGTCCTCCGCAAGGCCACGTCGCCCGACCCCGAGCGCCGCTACACCTCGTGCCTGGAATTCGTCATGCGGCTCCGCGAGGCCGCGGCCCCGCCGGTGAAACCCAGGCCGGGACGTCGAGCGAGAGTCCTTTCCCTGGCGGCAATCCTCCTCGCCATGGCAGGCGGCTCGGCGCTGTACAACTTCGTACGACCTCCCTCCGGGGCCGATCTGGCGAGCGTCGATAAGCAGCTTGGGCAGCAGAACCTCGGCGCCGCCGCAACTCTGGCAGCCGACCTTACCGACCCCAAAGACGCCGCGACAGCGCTTCGCAAGATCAACAGCCACATCAGCAGC
>JADLBW010000137.1 GCA_020847515.1 Pirellulales bacterium
CGTAGCCTGGCGCCCGACGCCCTGCTGTTGGACTGGGGTTTTCCGGCCGAGGAAGTCTTCGATCTGGCAGCTCGCATGACTGGTGAGGGGACCGTCCGCGCGGTAGGGGTGCTGGACGTTGAATTTGCATTTTTCCATGCCAAACGGACGCTGGCGATTCCTCGGGCGGCGTATTTCACCCGATTTGATCCGTTTGAACACATTTGTCAGGAACTGACGTCGATGGTTTTGGGGGCGGGGGCGACTCCGGCCGAGCAGCGCCCCGAACAGACGCCTCATCTGCCGGCAAGCAACGACGACGATCGCCCCCTGGCACTGCTGTCGGGCCGCGAGGAAGAACTGTTTCTGCTGCTGGCACAGGGGCTGTCAGTGAGGCAGTCGGCCGAGAGGATGGGCTTGGCCGCGAGCACTGTCGACAACCACAAATGGCGGCTCATGAAGAAGCTGTGCGTCCGTCGCACGTCTCAATTGACCCGTCTCGCGATGCGGGCGGGACTGATCGAATAGGCGTCGCAGGCGCCGTAGCCGCCCCTCGCTTCAGGGACGTGCCGGGCTTTGAACCTGCGGGGCGCCCAAACGGCGTCGGCGCCAAACCGGCCTTGCCTTCCTGCAGGGAAGCGCCAATGATTGGCCGCACCGCAATGGCCCGCGGATTAAACGCCCGATCGCCCGCTTCCGGCGACGGACAGGCGCCCGGCGATGTGCCCGATGAGCGATGATTCGTCTCGAAGACAATCCGCCGGTAGTATCCCCTGCATCGGCGCTCGAGGCGGGCAGCGATCTGTTATGGACGGCCGTCTACTGCAAGCCGCGGCAGGAAAAGGCGCTGGCCTGGGAGCTGCACCAGCGCAATATTCCGTATTTCCTGCCGATGGTCCTCCGGGAAACCTCCTCGGGAGGGCGGCGGCGGCGCAATTTATATCCGCTGTTTCCGTCCTACCTTTTCATTGCAGGCGGCGAGGCCGAAAGGCTGGGCGTCCTCAAGACCAATCGCGCCGTGAACCTGATCCGTCCCCCGCAGGGTGGCGAGGAGGTGCTTCGCCGCGAATTAACCGCCCTGGCCGCGGCCCTGCAGTCGTTCCCAGATTCGCTCGAGCTGCAACCTCGGCTTCAGGCTGGGGTCGCCGCCCGCATTCGTTCCGGTCCGATGGCGGGGGTAGAAGGCGTCGTGCTGCATGTCGGGGCCCGGCGGAAGCTGTGGCTAGGGATCAGTTGCCTGGGGGTGGGCGCCACGGTCGAAATCCCAGCCGATCTGGTGGAACCGCTCTAAAGGGACAGTTGAAGAACGCCGTCGAGGCGTTTTTCAACCTCGTCAAGCGTCGAGCAATGCTCGCCGCGGACGCGCAACACGCGCGTTATTCGAACTGCTCGATTTGGCGTTGCGTCCTTGCGAAGGCGTAGCACGCTGTTTTTCAAGGGGCTGCTAAGGGCTGCGCTGCCGGCGGGGCCGTCCTGCCGACGCTACGGCGTCGCGGCGCCGACATTACGTCGCCAGACGACCGGCATGCCCTGTTCATCGACGTCTGCGATCGTGAACCAACGGCCGTCGGTAGAAATACCCACATCGGGCAGTTCGGTCGACTCCCCATTCGCCGACTGATAGACGACGCCGTAGCCGCGCGGCGGGTCGACCGACCAGATGCGTACTGCCCCGTCGACGCCGACGGTGAGCAGCGTGCGCCCGTCGGGCGCGAACAAGGCGGAGTGCACCGGCGCTGCATGTCCGACGAAAGTGGCGCTTAGGGCGCCGGTCGATGAATTCCAGACTCGGACCGCCCCGTCGCTGTGGCCGCTAGCGGCCCGCAAGCCGTCGGCGCTGAAGGCCAGAACGAGCGTGTCAGATGCGCAGGCCAGCGTTGTCGCGGCGCGACTGTCCCGCAGGTTCAGAATTGTGGCGCCGCGCCACGAACCGCCCAGCGCCAGCATGTCGCCCCTGGGAGAGAACGCCGCGTGGCGCCCGGTGTCCGGCAAAGCTCGCTCGAGCAACAGGCGCCGATCTCGCACGCTGTAAAGTCGCAACTGGCTCTGCCCGATCGTAGCCGCCAGCGCTGCATCGGACGAGACGGTCAGCTCTTCAAGGTCCATCGCCGAGGGGGCGTTCCACAAAACTTCGCCGCGCCGGCCGAGCAGTTGAAGGGGTCCCGCGGCATCGCTGGGCCGATCGGCGATAATCTGGCTCGATGACGACCACGAAATGTCATGATCGCCCGGCGTGATGCCCAGTCGGAATAGCGGACGCTCGCTGGCGACGTCGACGACAACGATCTCGCGCCGATAGACGCAGGCCAATGCCGATCCGTCCGGGGATAATGCAATACGACGCGGCGGTTCGCCGCCTTTGGCGGGGCGCTGCGGCCGGTCGACTGTTAGTCGCCAGATGCGGACGCAACCGTCCCTGCCGGCCGAGGCCAACGTGCTGTCGTCGATGAACCGCAGGCAGTAAACCTCCCCCAGGTGAGCGGCCATGGCTCGCCGCCGACCGGCAATCGAGACCTCTTCATCCGAGCGCCGTTGGAGGCTGACGTACTCGATATTGCCGTTGCCATATGCAAAGGCCACGGCATCGCCCACGGGGCTGTAGGCGACATCCAGAATGCGATCCCGGGTTTTGGGAATGGACGACAGCAGGCGGCCCGTCGTGCGATGGAAGATGAACGCCTGTGACTTCGACTGCTCGACGGCCAGCACCAGTTGACCGCAGGGCGAGGCAATAGCGAGGTTGGTTTGAATGGGGCGTGCTTCGTCCAAGCGATCGAACGTCTGCACGACCTGCGATAAATCATCCCGCCATAGCTGCACTACCGTAGGAGAACCAGGCTTGCCGAGCATCCGTTCGGGGGCCAACAGCAGCGAGGTTCCGGGCACGAATTGCAGCGACAAGGCTCGTGCCGCACAGGGGACGCGTTGGATCAGATCGCCGGCGATCGACAGGAGGCACAGTTCGTCATAGCGAAAGCCAGCGGCCAGCCGCTGCCCATCGGGACTGAACGCCAACGACTCGACGGCGAAGCCGCCGACGTACAGCGATCGGGCCGCGTACTCGGCTTGGGCGTCGCACAAGTAGACGGCGGAGTCCATGCCGCCCACCGCGACATAGCGCCCGCTGGGCGAAACGGCCACGGCGAACAACGGTTGGCTGCTGATTTTGACGGCATGCGCCTGCCTCGCCGCGGCGATGTCCCAAATACGCAGCCAGCCGTCGTCGCCGACGCTCGCCACGGCCTGTCGATTGGGAAAGACGGCCAGTTCCTGGATGGCGCCGCGATGGCCTTTCAATTCCACGGGGTTGGGATGGCGCACCTGGCTATCGAGGATGCGCCATTCCAGTCCCCGCTGGTCGACGGCGCCGGGCCGCGGCAGGTGCCGATCAAGCAGCGTGCGGACTTCATCGTCCCAGCCTCTTTCCCAGGCCTCGTAGGCCAGCTTCATATCGGAGGCGTACAGCAGATCCGAAGTTCGCTCTAGCGCTACGAGGGCCCTGCGATGGGCCCGCGCAACCAGCACCGTGCTGACCAGCAGGACCGCGATCAGGCACGCGAGAGCGACGGCCGCCGTGGCGACCAGCCCGCGATGGCGACGGACGTACTTGACGGCCCGCTCGACGAGCGTCGCGGGTTTGGCAAGAATCGGCTGGGCGACCAGGAATCGGCGCAGGTCGTCGGCCAGTTCCCCGGCAGTCGCATATCGGGCGGCGGGGTCTTTTTCCAGCGTCTTGGCGACGATCGTCTCCAGGTCGACCGGTGCGTCTCGGTTGACAAGCCGCAGTCGCACCGGTTCTTCGAGGGCAATTTTACGCAGCAATTCCTCTCGATCGGTGGCGTCGTACACTGGCCGCAACGTGACCAGTTCATAGAGCGTCGCTCCTAGGGAATACACGTCGGCGCGGTGATCGATCAGTCCGCGCTTGCCGAGGGCCTGTTCGGGACTCATCTATCGTAGAGTCCCCACCAGATCGCCCGTGGCGGTCAGTCCGCCGTCGCCGCCCAAGTTGGCCAGGCC
>JADLBW010000138.1 GCA_020847515.1 Pirellulales bacterium
CCTTGTGCTCCGGTGGCGTTGGCGGCTTCAGCGGCTGCGGGCTGCGCTGGCTCTGGATTAGCTTGGTTGCCAGGTCCCGCGACCTGCGGTCCTGCACCGCCGCCGCCTCCGATAACCCCGGAGGTGTTCTGCGTGCTTGCTCGTGCGTCATTTGTTGGGCCTCCTGAGGACTTCGATAAATTTAGGACTTTTGGCGCGCCCACCGATAAGTCGCTGGGCAATTTGCGCGCCCAATCGACCAACGCAACTTCGGCGGCGCCCTCGGGTGCACGAACGACATTGAACAAGGACTTCGCTTCCTTGCGATCGATGATGAAACTGTGAGAGCAAAAGCCAACCACAAGCTTCGTCAGCGCCCCCGGACGAAGACTATTGGCCTTCTCCGCGAGACGTTCCCCATAGTCATTGGCGATCCGCACCTTTCGCTGCATCTCGCCAAGTCGCATGGGATCGATCTGTCCGTAGACTGGAGCGAACAGGTCAGTGGCAAACCGCACGGCCACGTCCGAAGCCATCTTGGTACCAAGACCCGCCGACTTCAGTTCCATCAGCGACTCGAGGAACGCTTCCTTCGCCTGGCTCTGCATGAAGTTCATGGCCTGGACCATATCCAACCCCGACCCCCAGTCAAAGATCTCGTCCGGCTTGGGAAGCTGGATGTCAAGCGGACCCAGCTCGCTCCGATCACCCATGACAAGCTCGTTCGCGCCCAGGCAGATCAGAGTGCCCGCGCTCTTGCAGTACCTCGGCACAAAGATTTTGATCGTCGCGTAGTGGTGCTGCAGCGCGCGGGCAATTCGGAATCCAGCGTCCGGATTTCCACCTGCCGTGGTCAAAATCAGGACCGCATTCGGCCTGCTAGAAGATTCGCAAAACGTCGAAAGACGCTCGTAGCCGCCCGTCGAAATTTCGCCGACGTATAGATAGACGTCCGCGTTGTGCGACTGAGCGATTTCCGCTACCGCAGGCTCTAGCGGGTTGGGCTCTCCGTTTTTTACAGAGCCTCCGGCTATTGCTGACAAGATCTCCCTGATCGTCATTGGGGGGTTTTGGTTAAAATCATTGTAGAATCAATGACATAGTAACATCTCTACGAAAAAACAGTCACTAAAAACCTGACGTCATGATCAGTCTGTCGCATTCGCAGCCGGGACGGTTCAACGAATTTCACAGAAGTACCCTGCTTTCTCCTGCATCTACCCGCGAAACGCCTGAAAGCGGTGAACGATGACATATTGCCCTCGCCCCCGCCTGCGCCGCCCCCTGCAGTCGCTGGCCGGCCAGCACTGGTAGGACATGGACAGTGAAGTCCGCGGCGGCCTGGTCTGGGCATTCATGGGCGGATCTACATCGGTGGGCCCTTATATTGCCGCCTGCAGCCCGACCGACATGGCGCTACTGCTGGACGAGCTGGAGCGGCTGAGCGGTGGCCGAGCGGCGTTGGCTCGACGGTCGAGCGCCATAGGCCTCGTCGCGACATTCCAGCGCCAACGCTTCGAGTCGATTCCGAGCGGGCGGCTGCCTCGCCTCATGAGCCCGGCAGGGCGCACACTACGTCCCCATGTCCGCCGACCAAAGCCGCCGCCAGTCCGGTTTCGCTCCCCTGCTTGCCTCGCATTGGGATCTGTCCGCCGTTGCTGGCAGTGACCCAGCCCGCGCCGCTGCCCTCGAACGAGCGAGCACGGCGGAAGCACTGGTTGCAGAGCTGTGCCGCCTGCTTGCGCAGGCAGTCCGGACGAACACATTGCGGCTGGGCTGGGAAGAATCTCGACGCAACCCGACCGAGTGCCGAGCGGTCATTCAATGGTGGATCGGCGCTGAAGCCTTCGACTGGTTCATGAACGGCCGCGCAGGATACCGGGCGATGTTTCGGAAGGGGTTCCTGCGGGAACTCTGCCTCGGGCTCGACTTCAACCAGCACATCGTCATCGCCCTTCGAGCCATGCTAGCCGACGCCCTGCCGGAATCGGTCTCAGCAATCCGTCTGAATTGCACGTTCGATCCGATTGGCCCGATCACATTGCCGAAGGCGGACTTGCTGGCGTCGCTGGTCCCTCATCTGTCGAAAGTATGGGCGGCTGGGCGGTTTGTCGGCGACGCGGCCGACGCCCCGCCGCGATGCAGCTTCAACAGCGGCGTCCAGCTGATTGTCGACGGCGATCGGTGGTCGGCTCCGTGGGCTGACGACGCGAATGCGACTCTCGACTTGAAGGGAGCCTTCATCGGCGGACCTGAGCCCTACCAGCCGAAAGACCCCGAGCAGCGAGCCTTGACATTGGCCACCACAGGCACCGCTTGAGGCCTGAAGCGGGGTCCGCGACGCTGGCGCCCCCGAGCTGATCGCCGCTGTCACGGCCGGCGAGGTCAGCATCAGCGCCGCCGCCGAGGTTGCGACTCTGCCGGCTGCCGACCAGCCGCCCGGCTACAAGCTACGCCACAAGTAAAAACGCCCCCGAAGGGGCGTAGTGCCAGGGCCGGCAGCAGCGTCTCGGCATCGCACCGGATCTTCCTGCGGCTACGCTTGAGCTGTTACACCCTACGCTCCCTTGCCTTATACCGACGAACGACCAGCGCTGGCCGCCCGCGCTGCCCTGCGCCGCTCTGCCAGCTCGCGTGACGCCTCGCCCACCTCCGCCCTGAATCGCTCGTAGGCCCGCACGATGCGCTCCGGCAAGCCCTGTTCGCGAACACCGGTTGCCAGGTCGTCGAACACCGCGCGCGATGCCGGCTGAGCCGTGAAGACGACCCGCATCAGCGCCGACAACGCTCAGCGGGCTTAAGTAGGTGCCATTCGTGCTAGGGTCGACTCTCACGCGGAATCTTAGGAGAGCCCTCCGCAATGATCGTCATCAATCGCGACCGGAAGTTCGAGCGAATCGAGTCATGGGACGACGTGACCGGCTTGCCTGGCTACATTGAGACC
>JADLBW010000139.1 GCA_020847515.1 Pirellulales bacterium
GAACATTACCGCGGCGTCGTCTATTGGTACGGCAGCCCGCGGGCGACGCTCGTCCTGACCGACGAGCTGAACGTCTGCGACCCCGCAGACGCCGACCGCCACCACTACCGCTCGCCCACGGCAGAGCCGCCGTACACGCTCGTCTCGCGTTACGAACTCGGTCCCGACGCCGGCGCCGCCGCCTGGTGGAACCAAGGCGCCGCAGCCGCAGCCGCCAGCCAGTTCGTCCCCGCCGAAGAAGACTTGGCGCGCATCATGCGCGGCACGAGCGAGTTTGCGCTTCAGCTCGATCCGGCCAACCAGGGCGTACTGCTGCGCCGCAAGTTCGACTATCAGTATCCCAACCAGCGGGCCAAGGTCTACGTGAAGCCCTTCGATGCCGACGCCGCCTGGCAATACGTCGGCGATTGGTACGCGGCCGGCAGCAACACGTGCGTTCACAGCCGCCCGCCAGGCGCCAACTTCTCTGCCGCCGAACTGGCGCCGACCGAGCACAATGTCATCACCAGCAACCGCCGCTGGCGCGAGGAGGAATTCCTCATCGCCCGCCAGTTCACCCGCGGCGTCGACCGCCTCGCCGTCCGCATCGAGCACGTCCCTGACGACCGCCCGCTCTTTCCCAGCCACCCGTTCCCGGAAAAAAACGCCTGGAGCGAGTCGCGCTACTGGGCCTACTGCTATCGGTTGGCCGCTGCCCACGGCGATCCGGGCCAGGCGCAGTAAAATGGCGTTCGATAACCCTACCGTCAGCCCTCCTTGCTGAAGAGCAATTCATGCCGCCGTTTCCCGCCGCTGGTCGACTTGCATTTGAAACGCTCGAAGAGCGCCGCCTGCTGGCGTCCGTCACGGTCATCACGCACGGCGCCCAGTTCTTCGGCGGGCTGCCCGCTTGGACCCTGTCGATGGCCCAGGCCATCCTTGATTCCGCGGACGGACCCGCGGCCAGCCGTTCCGCCGGCAGCATCTTTTTCCACGAGCCTGATACGGGCCGTTGGGAGCCGGTCGCCGGCGAGGTCTGGTCCAATAGCAACGACGCCGACGAGCCGATCGTCCTCGTCTACGACTGGGCCTCCGAATCCGCCACGCTGGCCGACGGCTGGCTCGAAGCCGCCGCCGACAATCTCTTCGCCAGCCTGCTGGTGAAAAACGGCAACCTCGTCGGCGAACTGTCCGGCCGCAGCTTCGCCGAGTTGTCCATCGACTCGGGCGTCGCCGGACTGCTGGACGTCCACTTCATCGGCCACAGTCGCGGCGCCGTCCTCAACTCGCTCGTCGCCGAGCGGTTCGATCATTACTTCCCCGAGCTGACGATCGACCAGATCACCTCGCTCGATGGTCATCCCGCGAGCCCCATGAACGACCGCGGCTACGTAGCGACCGACCCCGGCCTCAACAGCCGCATCTTCACTTACGACAACGTTCGCTTCGCCGACAACTACTATCAGCAAGACGGCGCCTACGAACCCCTCGCGCCGCCCGACTTCGACGGCGTCGCGGCCGATGGGGCCTACAATCTCCGCCTTCCCAGCGCCGTGCTCCAGAACGGCGGCAGCAGCCTCGAACATAGCGACGTCCACACCTGGTATTACGGCACGATCACCGCCGCCCTTCCTGCCGACTACGCCGGCTACAGCGGCGCCGCGCGCAACAACGACGGCGACGTCAGCTTCCCCGACGCCTGGTGGGGCGGCGCGGGCCTGCCCGGGCGCACAGCGGCCGGCTTCGCCTTCAGCAGCATCGCCGGCGGCGACCGTTCTTCGCTGTCGATCACCGGCGCCAGGCGCGCCGCCGGCACGCTGCCCACGGTGTTCAACGGCGACCTCTCCCTAGCGGTCGACGGACCCCTCAGCGATGCACTACCCGGCTGGCAGGAACACTCGGGGGCCGGAACCGGCCCGCTCGGCGGGAGCGATCTCTACTTTGAGCTCAACTCCGGCGGCGACGATTACTTCCGCAGCCACAATCCGCTTTACGTCCCGCTCAATTCCATCGCCGTCCAGTACGACTACTGGATCACCACTAGCGACCCGACGCCCGACGACGAGCTGCAGGTGTTCTTAGGCTCGACCCTCCTCGACGCGATCCCGCTAACCGCCGCCGCCAGCGGTTTCGCCCGCGATCGCCAAGCGGCGCTAACGGCCGGCCTGAGCGGCGCCGTCGAGCGGCTCGAATTCCGCATCGTTGACGCCGCGGGCGACGGCGTTGAATCCGCCGTGCGGATCGACAACATCGAACTGATCGTCTCGCACCCGGCGCCCAATGCCGACTTCGACTCCGACGGCGCCGCAGGCGGCGGCGACTTCCTCGCCTGGCAGCGCAGCGTCGACCAGTACTTCACTGCCCCCCACGCCAGCGGCGACGCCGACTTCGACGGCCACGTCCTGGCCGACGACCTCGCTATCTGGCAGGCCCAGTTCGGCGCCCCGGCCGCCGCATCGCCGCTGGCCGCCCGCGACGCGACCCTCAACGACGCCGCCCTCATCGCCCTGAGCCGCGCCGACGAGTATCTGCAGCCCGCCAACCGCGCCCGCCCGCGATTCCGCCCGCTCGGTCCCTACCGGCCCGTCACCTGACGCGCGAAACGCCATACACAGGTTTCATCGAGATGTATAGCTGAAGGTTTTGGGTCCGGGCGTCGAGCTTACTCGATGCGGATTGGAACCGATGTCGCCTGCGCTGTGTGATATAGACGCCTCTGGCATAGGACCGCGGGGACTTGCTGGCAATTCATCCGGCTGAAGGTGGCGCCTGAGCCCACTCCAATTGCGCTATCTGCCGCAGGCTTACGCCCGTGCACTCAATCCCTTCGCGGCGATTGAGGAGGCGTTGCTAAGTACGTGAAGCTCGCCAACTATGTTCACTACGACGATGAGCTGGACGCCGCCGTCCAGGCATGGCTTAACGGCCGCGTCAGGAGACTGCCGTTCTAATCGCTCCCGCTTCAAGACGGCTCAGGCAAAGGTCTTGATAGGCTTTTCGTCGCGCGACGGTCAATCGTCGCTCACGATGGCCCTTCTCGGACGTCCGGATACAGTGAGGCGAAGTTCCGGGCGGGCCTTCCGACCGCTTTTCCGACCGAAGTCACCTTGGGCCCCCGCCTTTTTTACGACACCATGACAATTTTTCCGCCTTAAGCCACTGACGCGGCAGGGGTGAGCGTCGCTCATACGATAAAATGATCGATTTGACGGATTTTTTCAGAAATTGTTTGACTAGACCGCTAGTACAAGTAGCATTCGTACTTAACAGGATGTCGCGGTGAATCCACCGCATATCGCCGGTCGGAAAAGTCCTGCGTCGCAGCATAGCGGCAAGCCGTCTGCCTTTGGCTCCATGCCGCGGCTGGAACGTCGGAACCCGTGCCGAGGCCAGATCGCCGCCGTACGCGATTGACTGGTTGCTCGAGCACTTTCTTGAGGATCGGTCCTCGCAGCGGTGAATCTGTGCACCTGCGGGCAAGCAGCGCCCTAGTGGGCACGACGAAACGTCCCCTGAGCCGTCATTTTGCGGGGGCACAACGCGTCGCGGGGGGCGTCGGACAGCTTCGCTGCAAGAACGCCGAAGCGCCGCGTGACGGCGTCGACGAGCAGAGCGTGAGGCCTCGTGACGTTGTGGAGTCGCACTGTAATTCCTGTCACAGATCGGAGAGTGGAGCATGGTTGTACGCAGGACACTAACTGGTATGGCGCAGCGATTTATCACCTTCGCGGGATATGCGCTGCTAGTCGTCGGCCTCGGAAATGTGGCCTTGGCCGCTCCGCCGCTGCCGACCCCAGAACTGGACGCAGGCTCAATTGGCAGTGCAATCACGCTGGCAATTGGCGGTGTGCTGGTTCTGTCGGGGCGGCGCAGCCGCTGAGTTTTTCGAGCCGTCAAGTCGGATCAGCGTGAGAAGTCATAGCGCGACGCAGCTTGATTGCAGGCCAGCTTTCCGATCTACAGTTGACTGCATTGAGCTGCGGCGCTGCTATGTGCGCTGCCGGACCGCCCTCATTGCTCCTCAAATCCATTCGTTCTCCACCTCCATGCGGCCCCAGGCGCGTCCCCTATGGACTCGCTATGCGCAGATCTTCATGTCACGAAGCCTCCCTCATTGCCCGTGGGGCGATGGGCGGCGCTGGTGGTTGCGCTGATTCTTGAAGTGTTGGCGCTAACTGTGTCGTTCGATACGGCCACTTTAGGTCGTTGGAATTCGCGGGTCGTCGGCGTAATCGATCAAAGTTCCGTCGTCGGTCAGATTGCCATTGCGGCAATAAGCGCGATGTTCATCTTCCAGGGCCAGCGATGGCGTGATGGCGTTCAATCGCTTTGTTGCATTGCGGACGAGCGACGGTCTTCCAGCACGGCATTGATTGTACTAGTTCATATCTTAAGCTTCGTCACCCTTTACCAGTTGACGTCGCTAGTGTTCAGTTCAGAGCACAGCGGCCCGTTTGGCCAACGCGGTCTGTTGCTGGCATGGATGCTTGCAGCCATCGCATGGTTAGTAAGTTGGTGCGCAGCAGTATCACCGCTAAGGGCCTGGCGATTCATTGTCGCCCGCCCGCTAATGGGAGCGGTCGGTTTGGCGCTCGTCGCGGTGGGTATTGGGCGAACCGCGCAAAGCTGGTGGAGGCCGCTTGCTGACGCAACGCTTGGCGCCGTGAGCGCAATCCTTAGCCAGTTCTACGACCGCCTGGTCCTAGACCGCCAGGCTCGCGTCATAGGCGCCGAATCGTTCACGGTCCAAATCGCGCCCGAATGTTCGGGCTATGAGGGGATCGGTCTCACTGCCACATTCATCGCGGTCTTCCTGTGGTGGTTCAGACGCGAGTTGAGGTTTCCTCACGCACTGCTGATCCTGCCCTTGGGCATCGCTATGAGCTGGTGGGCCAACGTACTGCGTATTGCCGCGCTCGTGACGATCGGCGCGTCGTTTTCACAATCCGTGGCCGTCGGCAGTTTCCATTCGCAGGCTGGTTGGCTGCTGTTTAACGCAGTGGCCTTCGGCGTCGTGGCGCTCGCTTGGAAGGTCCGATTTTTCCGCCTGCCTCAGGCGTCTGGCGAAGCTGCCGAACCGCCCGCTCGCTATCCTGCCGCGCCGCTGTTAATGCCGCTGTTGGCGATGGTGGCGGCTGCCATGGTCTGCGCCGCGTTTAACTCGCAATCGCTCGACTTGCTCTATCCGCTGAAAGTGATCGTTGCTGGCGGGACGCTGTGCTATTTCGCCGCGGCGTACAGCCGCGATCGTCTTTTACAGGGGTCGTTCTCCTGGGCTGCTTGTTGGATCGGTGCGCTTGTATTCGTGACCTGGATCGCGCTGGAGCCGCTAGCGGGAGTGCTGCCCTCGCAGCACGTGTCGGCCGCCGCGGAGTTGCACGGGCTGGGACCGGCGCTGGCTACGGCATGGATCGTATTCAGAGCGATCGGGTCCGTAGTCGTGGCGCCCTTGGCCGAGGAACTTGCCTTCCGCGGTTACCTTACTCGCCGATTGATCGACGAGGACTTTGAAAGCGTGCCGATGGGAAGTTTCAGTTGGCCGTCGTTCATCCTATCTGCAGTTCTATTTGGAGGCCTACACGGCCGGTGGATGGCTGGGACGCTCGCCGGCGTTGCTTTCGGGTGGGCGCTCTATCGCCGGGGCCGGTTGATCGACGCCATTGTTGCGCATGCTACGGCAAACGCCTTGATCACCGGGTATGTCATCGCAACGGGCGACTGGACGGCCTGGTCATAACGAATCGACGCGAAAAAATCACTACACTGAGGTACTACCATGGGTTCCCGATCGCGAAACGCAGGACTGCGACGCCGGCCGACGCGTCCCTCTTCCAGTTCGAATTCCTCAACACGGCGGCTCCATTTCGAGGCGATGGAACCGAGGCAGCTCCTGGCTGCGCAGGGCTTCTTGCAGGGCATTGCCTTCGTGGACGGCAACGCCAACGGCTTGCTTGATGCGACCGACAGCCGGAAAGAAAACGCCCTTATCAATCTCTATAAGGACGCCAATGGGGACGGCGTGTTTTCTGTCGCAGAGGCCAGCGCCATCGTTGCGACTGACACGACCGATGCCAACGGATATTACCTCTTTGCAAACCTAGATCCGGGTCTCTATCGCCTCGAGGAGGTCGCTCCTGCCGGGTATCAAAGCCAGGGCGTGCAGATCACCTCGCAGCTAAACCCAGCGGCTGCGATTGGCCCCAATGTCATTGAGGTCAAGGTGATTGATCCGAATCAGGTGTCGGCAAGCGTCAATTTTTCTAATTCGCTGATTCTCAACAATATGGAGGTGGTGGAATTCGACTTCTTTGGCGTATCGCAGGGCGCGACTATCGGGCAGTTTCCAGTCACGCTGAGCCGTCCCGCCCCCGATGGAGCGACGAACTATTACGCGCTCTGCATGAACTTCTTTCAGCAATTGAATCTGGGCAGTAACAACTTCCAGGTGCTTCCCGACTTCGCCCTTTCGGGCTCCGGTTCGCCGCATAATTTTGAGCGAATCGCCTACTTGTACAACCACTTCGCAACGAACGCGTACGGGCAGTCCCAGCCGCTTGGCACTCATCAGGCCGCGGGTCTGCAGCTTGCCATTTACGAACTGCTCTACGATTCAGGGAATGATCCAACGCCTTTTGCGACGGGCAACGTCAAGAACGTCTCGCGCTACGGCACATGGGCCGGCACTACGTCCGCTGAAGTGACGCAGATCGTCAACTGGGCCACGTTCTATCTCGCCGAGTCGCAAGGTAAGTCTGAAGCAGCCATTTACCTCGATGCATCGGTCGGAGGCACGGTTTTCAGCGACGGGCGCCAGAGCCTGATCATTTCAGGAAGTTACAACTTCGCCAATATTTCGGCGCCCGGCGACTTGAAGATAACCATTTCGCCGGACGCGACGAACGCCGTCGCTGATCCCCACACGTTTACCGTCATGGTGCAGGAGGATTTGGGCGATGGTATAGATTCCGACGGCGACGGATCTCCGTTCGATCCTGCCGCAGGCGCCGCCGTATCGGTTGCGCTATCCGGGCTCAATGGCGCATTGCCAGACGTGAGCCTGCCCGTCGATCTAGCCGCGGGCAGTCCCGTGATGGTCAATGGCGTCACAAATTCAGCCGGCGAATTTCAGGTCACGTTTACCTCGGCCACGGCGGGCAGCGTTGTCGGTTCAGCCACTGCCAGCCAAACGGTGAACGGGACCGTTTTGGTCCGCAGCACCGACGGCGCGGCGGGCAACAGCGGGCCGGCGACGAAGCGGTTTGTCGACGCTAGGATCGTCATCACGCCCGACGGGGCCAATGAAGTCGGAGACGACCACACGTTCACCGTGACGGTGTTCGCCGACGACGGCGACGGCGTCGACGATGACGGCGTGATGGGGACGTACGACGCGGTGGGGGCCGGCGAAGACGTGGCCGTTACGCTGACCAGTTCCAATGGCGCCGCGGCGGCGGCCAGCACGCCGCTTAGCGGGGTCACCGACGCCAACGGGCAGTTTTCGGTGACGTTCACTTCGGCGACGGCCGGGCAGGTCGTCGGCACGGCGGTCTCCAATGTCGACGTGGGCGGCCTGACGCTCGTCCGCAGCACCGACGGCGCGGCGGGCAACAGCGGGCCGGCGACGAAGCGGTTTGTCGACGCTAGGATCGTCATCACGCCCGACGGGGTTAATCGCGTTGGCGATCCGCACACCTTCACGGCAATCGTGTGGGTCGACGACGGCCTGGGGACGGATACCGATGGAGAGATGGGAAGCTTTGACCGCTCTGGAGGAGCGCCAATCTTGGTGACGCTTGCCAACGGAGGCGGCGCCGCGGCAACTCCCGCTGGTCCCTTCAACGGTCTAAGCGATGCGGATGGCGAGTTTGCGGTGACGTTTACGTCCGCAACCGCCGGCACTGTCGTCGGACATGCATCTGTCACGGTACTTGTTAGCGGCGTCTTGCTGGTACGTGAGACTGACGGAGCCGAAACCACAGTCGGCAGCGGCGTCTTCAACGGCGTTGATGCCGTTAAGACCTTCGTAACGCCGGACATCAAGCTGCGAAAACTAACAAACGGCGTCGACGCCAATACCGAAGAAGAAGCGCCGCTCATTGCTCCCGGATCCTCGGTGACTTGGACCTACGAAGTAACGAACACAGGTCAACTGCCCTATTTGCAATCGGAGATCGCGATCGCCGACGACGGTGGAACGCCTGGCGTACCGGTGGACGACTTCGGCACCGCGTCGGGCGATATCACGCTGATCGCTGCTACAGACGTCGGCAGCGACGGCATCCTTTCGCCCGGCGAGACGTGGACGTTTCAGGCTACAGGCGTGGCCGAGGATCTTGGCAACGCTGGACCAGCGACGACGTTCGACTTTTCGGGCTCCAGCGCCCTGGACGGTGCGGACGGGAACATTCGGACGTTCAGTTCCGGCGGCGTCTCGGTTCGGGCGAGCGCGTTCAGCCGGACGTCGAGCGGCAGTTGGTC
>JADLBW010000140.1 GCA_020847515.1 Pirellulales bacterium
CCTAGGCGTCCCTTTTCCGAGAGGGCCTTGGCGCGGCGAAAGCCGTGTCAACATACCGGTTGACGGCACGGATGATGCATGCGTCCGGAGCGGGATCGGAAGTCTCTTGCCCGTCGGAGCAGTATCCATGCAGGAACTTGTGCGCGGCGCCGTCGCCGGATTGGTCGCCACGGCGCCTATGACCTGGACGATGAAGGTCGCTGAGCGACTCCCTACGGAGCCATGGCGCGGTCGCCTGCCGCCGCGACAAATAACCGACCGGATGCTCGACAAGTCCGGTTTAGATCAGCACGTCGATGAGGACGCAACTAAAGCGTTGGCGATCGCCGCCCACTACGCCTTCGGGGCCGCGGCCGGATCGCTGGCGGCAGCCGCCATTGTTCGCTCACCGCTGCCGGCGCCCGTCACGGGATCGGCGGTCGGGCTTGGGGTTTGGGCGGCGAGCTATTTGGGGTGGTTGCCCCTTGTAGGCCTGCGTCGCAATGCCACACAGGAACCCGCCTGGTGTAATCTGCAAATGGTTACCGCCCACCTCGTGTGGGGTGCAGCGGCCGGCTGGCTATTCAATGCCGTGCCAGAGATGGAGGAATATCGATAAGTCCACGGCCCAATGCGAAGTCGCCTGGCGCGCCTGCGGCGGTTTGCCGTGTGGACGCAGCGGCAGCCGCTCAGCGAGGCCCTGTAGCGCTATTGTTGTACGCGGTCCGGGCCGACCACTGCGGACCACGCCGGTCGCTGGCGCCGCAGATTTGCATGAGGAGTCTTAGGCAGCGCTCGTTGCTATCCAGCGCGCGTTGGCGGCGCTCGTTCCGCGACCATTGACGACGAATATCGGCTGCCCGCTTGGCGATGGTTTCCTGACTCATGATTAATCCTTTCCACTCAGGATCGATGCAACTACAAAGCTCTCGGAGCTTTCGACGGATGGCTAAAACTCACTGGTTCGATTGAGCAAAGGCTGTGCCGCTCTCGATGCCAGCCGACCGAACCGTTGCGATACCTCCGCGTTAATTCGACCGCATGCCACTACTTACGTCGCGGGGGCGGATCCGGTTCGCGGGCGGTTGGGCAAAGTCGGGCCCGCGTCGGTCCGGCTACTTGCGGACCACGGTCGCGGCGGGGTCGACGCCTGGACTAATTCTTCCTGACGAGCCCAAGCGGCGGCGTTTTTGCCCAATCTTCCTGGATTCGCGGCGCCGGGAGAGCGGGCCCCAGAGCCTGTGCGTGCTACGGGGCCTTTGCGTACTACGGGCGGTCGCGGGCCCGGGACTGCCGAGGGAAACCGTTGCAGATCGGAAGGCGCGCCGCTAGGGTAGCCGCTGTCAATCTCCGCCGAATGATGCGCTCATGGGGAAATCGGATGTGTCGACGGCCGCTGCTGCTAGCAATCGTCCTGCTGCTTGACGGCTCGGCCATCGCCCTTGGGCAAAGGCGATTGCGGTCCGACTATCCGGCGACGGCTGAGCCGTCGTCGTGGGACGACATGCTAGAGGGCGTCGCCGCCAAACAGGACTGGCAGGCCCGGCGCGACGAATTGAAGGCGCGGTTTCTCGATTTGATCCGCGACCAGTACAAACCCCGACGGCCGCCGCTGGATTTTAAGATCCACGAGTCGACGATCGTCGACGGCCGGTACGAGCGGCGGCTGGTCAGCTACCAGGTCGAGTCGGGCGAGCGGGCTCGAGCCTATGTCGGCATCCCGCTGCGCCTCGCGGGCAAGGCGCCGGGCATCATCGCGCTGCACGGCACGTTCGAGCGGGGAATCGAGCAAGCGGCCGGGCTGGTCGACAATTCCGACAAGGCCTATCTCGATCACCTCTGTCGACGAGGCTACGTCGTTATTGCGCCGGAACATTTTGTCTCCGGGGCGCGAGTGCCGGCGTTGGGGGCTTATGACACGACAGCGTTTTACGCCCGGCATCCCGAGTGGACCGCTGTGGGCAAATTCACCTATGAACATGCCCTCGCGATTGACGTGCTGACGGCGATGGACGAGGTCGACCCGGAGCGGATCGGCGTAATGGGCCATTCGTTAGGCGGTCAGGGGGCGATCTTCCTGGCGGCCTACGACGATCGTGTCCGGGCGGCGGTCAGCAATTGCGCCGCCTCGTTCTTTCGGCACAATCCGGGGGTCGAGCACTGGGCCCGCGACCACTGGTACGTGTACTTCAAACATATTCGCCCCGGGCTGCTCAAGGGCGAACTGCCGCCGATCGACTTCCACGAGATCATGGCCCTGATTGCGCCGCGGGCGCTGCTGGACGTTTCGGCGCTGAACGACGGCGACGTGCTCGTGCAGCGGCAGCGGGTGCGGATGCTGACCAGCGTCATGGGCGTCTATCAATTGCTGGAAGCGCCGGAAAACTTCGCGTTCTTCGTTCACGGCCGGGGGCATGCCGTGCCGGAGGAGTCGCGGGCGCTCATCTATGGCTGGCTCGACGCCCAATTGAAGGCGGCGGGGAAAACGGCGCCTCCCGGGCCAGAGGCCTCGGCCACCCGGCCCTGATGCGAACGACATGCCGCGCCGGTCGGGAGACGGGCGCTTGAATTGCCGCCCCGCGGGGTCGGGATGCGTTGTCGACTGGCGACTCGCCTCGCTACGACGCCCCCTAGTCGCCAAAGCATTCCGACCCCTTTTGCCGTCTGAGCTCGAATTGCGACCGCCTTCAGCCGGCCTTATATTGGCTGGTTTATCCCCTTCAATCATGCCGGCGGTTGTGGCGCTATACTTGGCATGTGCCGGGGGTCAATCACCTTCGCCGACAGGCGCACGATGGCTGAAACGACTCAAGTGTTGTCTGCGTCCGCGGCCCGGCATCCGCTATTCGTCGGCGTCGACGTGGGGGGCACGAACATCAAGCTGGGGATCGTCGACGATTCGGGCCGCACGGTGGCCTATCGATCGATCGCCACGGAAGAGGGTCGCGGGGCGCCCGACGCGGCGAAGCGAATCGGCGGGGCGTTCCACGACCTGGCGAAGGCCAGCGGTCTTGAAGAAGGCGCCGTAGCGCGGCTAGGCCTCGCCACGCCCGGGCCGATGGACATCTCCAGCGGAATCCTGGTCGAACCGGGCAACTTGCCCCACTGGCATAATTCGCCGATCCGCGACCTGGTCGGGGACGCCTGCGGGTTGCCGGTGACGTTCGCCAACGACGCCAACGCGGCCGCCTACGGAGAATTCTGGGCGGGCGCCGCCCAGCAGTACCGCAGCATGGTGCTGTTCACGATGGGCACCGGCATCGGCGGGGGGATTATCGTCGACGAGATGCTGATCGAAGGCGTCCATAGCTGCGGCGGCGAGTTGGGCCATATCATCATCGATTCGCACGACGACGCGCCGGTCAACTCGCTTGGCATCCGCGGCTCGCTGGAGGGGTACTGCGGCGCTTACGGCGTTATTCGTCGCGCCGAGGAAGCCCTGCAGCGGGGCGGCGCCAGTAGCTTGCAGCAGCGAATCGCCGGCGGCGAGGAACTAACGCCGCTGGTGATCGCCGAAGAAGCCGAAGGGGGCGATCAGCTTGCGCTGGACGTTATTATGGAGACCGCCCGCTACATGGCGATCGGCGCTGTGACGGCGATCCACACGATTGATCCGGAGAGCATTGTCATCGGCGGGGCGATGACCTTCGGCGGCGAAGGTCATCCGCTGGGCGAACGGTTCATGGCCCGGCTGCGCCAAGAGGCCGTCCAGCGAATGATCGCCAGCCTGCGGGACAAGGTGCATATCGACTTCGCCGCTTTGGGGGGCGACGCCGGCTATATCGGCGCCGCGGGGCTCGCTCGCCGCGAATACTGGGCGGCGCGAACGGCCCGATGAGCCGCCCGAACAAGTTTTTTCTTCGCGGCGGGGGAGGCGTTTGCGACGCCGATGGGGCGGTGCGATCAGCTTGCCGGCGGCGGCGCGAAAGGGGCGTCGCAGACGCCTCGACAAACGAAAATCATCAAGACTCAACTGAAATGGGACGCGGATGAACGCGGATCTCGCGGGGCGCCATAGATCGAGTTAACGCGTCGTCCGCGAACATTTGATCGGCGCCCCTGGGCACAATCCGCGTGTATCCGCGTCCCATTATTTCCTACATGATATCTCCCAAGTATATCCGCAATTTTTCGATCGTCGCCCACATCGACCACGGCAAGAGCACGCTGGCCGACCGGTTGCTGGAGATCACCGGCACCGTTTCCAAGCGGGAGATGAAGGAGCAGTTGCTGGACGACATGGCGCTGGAGCGCGAGCGCGGCATCACGATCAAGGCCCACGCCGTCACCATGCACTACAAGCACGGCGGCCATAATTACGAGCTCAACCTGATCGACACGCCCGGGCACGTCGACTTCCACTATGAAGTGTCGCGGTCGCTGGCCTGTTGCGAGGGAGCAGTGCTGCTGGTCGACGCGTTTCAGGGGGTCGAAGCGCAAACGGTCGCCAACGCCTACGCGGCGATGGAGCACGACCTGGCCATCGTACCGGTAATGAACAAGATCGACCTCACCCATGCCCGGCCCGAAGAGGTGAAGGACGAGATCGAGCAAACCCTCGCCATCGACCGCGACGAGGTCATCGGCTGCAGCGCCAAGACGGGGCTCAACTGCGAAGCCGTGCTGAGCGCCGTGATCGACCGGGTACCCGCCCCGACGGGCGACCCTGCCGCCCCGCTGCAGGCGATGGTGTTCGATTCGGTGTATGACGAGTTCCGCGGCGCCGTGACCTATGTGCGCGTGATGAACGGCGTCGTCCGTAAAGGCCAGCGAATCAAGTTCCTGCAAGCCGCAACCACGCACGAGGTGGTGGAACTGGGACAATTCACGCCGCGGCGAACGCCGCGCGAGCAGCTTTCGGCGGGGCAGGTCGGCTACCTGGTGTGCAACATCAAATCGCTTGGCCAGATCCACATCGGCGATACCGTGACGGTCGCCGCGGGCGAGCCGGCGGCGGCCCTCGAAGGGTACCACGAGCCGCAGCGCATGGTCTTCTGCGGCCTGTACCCGTCGGACGGCCAGGACTTTGAGCAGCTTCGCGAGGCCCTTGGCAAGCTGGCGATCAATGACCCGAGCTTCGAGTTCGAGCCGGAAACCAGCGACGCGCTGGGATTCGGCTTTCGCTGCGGCTTCCTGGGCCTCTTGCACATGGAAATCATCCAGCAGCGGCTCGAGCAGGAGGCCGACATCGACCTGGTGCAGACGGCGCCGAACGTCACCTACCGCATTCTGAAAAAGGACGGCGAGTGGATCGAGGTCCACACGCCGACGCGCGTGCCGGACATCGGCGACGTCGAGGAATTCCACCAGCCGATCGTCCGCGTCAGCTTCGTCCTGCCGAGCGAATACGTCGGGGGGATCATGAAGCTCTGCGCCGATCGCCGCGGAATCTTTGTGCGTCAGGAATATCTCTCGCCGACCCGGGTGATGCTGGTCTACGATCTGGCGCTGGCCGAGGTCGTCTACGACATGCACGACAAGCTCAAGAGCATCACTCGCGGCTACGGCACGATGGACTACGAGCTGAAGGGTTATGAGCTGGGCGACCTGGTGCGGCTCGACATCCTCGTGAAGGGTGAGCGGGTCGACGCGCTGTCGATCGTCTGCGACCGCCGCGACTCCGACGTCCGCGGCCGGGCGATCATCAAAAAGCTCAAGCAGGAGAGTCCGCGGCACATGTTCGAGGTGGCCCTGCAGGCGGCTATCGGGACGCGGATCATCGCCCGCGAGACGATCTCCGCGATGCGCAAGAACGTCACCGCCAAGTGCTA
>JADLBW010000141.1 GCA_020847515.1 Pirellulales bacterium
CACTTCCGCCAGACTCCGCCCGTCGACTAGCTGCATCGCATAGTAGTGGACGCCGCGCTCTTCGCCCACCGAATAGATCGACACGATGTTCGGATGATCGAGCGTCGCCGCGGCGCGGGCTTCATTCTTGAACCGCGCGAGCTGCTGCTTGTCGAGCATCGCGGCGAACGGCAGCACCTTGAGCGCCACCCGCCGACCGAGCGAGAGCTGCTCCGCCTCGTACACCACTCCCATGCCGCCGCGGCCAATTTCGCGCTTCAGGCGGAAGTCGCCGAGCGTGGCCAGCGGACGCACCGACGCGTCGCCGGCGCATGATGCCTGCGACAGGTCGTCGCGAAGCTGCGGCGCAACCTGCCGGATGAAATCGAGGCTGTCCAGGCAGCCAAACACCTCTTCCGCGACGTCCGGAAACGCCGCGATCAAGTCCTCGCGCGACATCGGCGCGCCCGCGTCGATCGCCGCCGCATACGCTTCCAGCGCCTGCGAGACCCGGGCTTCCGAAACCTTCGACCCTTCCGGTGCAGCGCCGGGCTGGTCGGCGCTGGTCGCAATGCGTGCGTTCATGGCTGCTCCAGAGAAGATTTCATCAGCCGTCGCATCTGGACCAGCGCCCGCGCCCACAGCTTCTGAACGGCGTCGGCCGATCGACCCATATGCTGCGCCGCCTCGCCCAGCGATTTGCCTTCCAGCTCCCGCAGCACCAGCGCCTCGCGGTAGTCGCCCGGAAGCTGCGCCAGCGCATTGGCTAGCAGCACCGCTCGTTCACGGCGCACCGCGCTATGACTCGGCGACGGGTTAGGGTCGGCCAAGGCGCGCTCGAGCATTTGAGACGATTGATTGAGCAAGTTGTAGAGCCGCCGCTCCAGCTTGACGTCGCGTCGTTGGCGGCGGTGATCGCGCGCGAGGTTCGACGCCGCGTGCGCCATGATCTCGCGCAGCCAGGCCGTGAGCTCCGGCTCGGTGACCCCGCGAAACTGAGCGAAGTCGCGGTGTGCAGCAAGGCACGCGTCTTGCACCAGGTCCGAATCGTCGAGCCTGGTCCGCAGTTGGCGGCCCAGCTTCAGTCGAGCCAGCAGCGCCAGATAAGGTCGATAGATTTCAAGCAGCTCACTCAGCGCACTATCATCGCCGCTGCGGGCACGCTGCAGTAGCCCCTCTGGATCGCCATGTCGTGCCTCGTCGAGCACCAGCGATTCCCCTATCAGGAGGGAGGAACCACAATAACATGCCAGACGCCGCGAAAAAACTTGATTTCTCCAAAGTTAGTCCGCACGACGCGCCTCCTCCCCGAGGTTGCCCGGAAAGAAAACCGAACATGCGGAAGAGTTTGACAACAAGCTTCCGAATCACGACCATCTAATCCACTGCCCGAACGCGTCGCCTGACGAGCAATCCGCAAACGATTAACGCGCCGACCCGCCAGCCTGCATGAAAATCCAGTACCTCGAGATCGTCACCACCGACGTTGCCGCTGCATGCGCCCTCTACTCGCGAATGCACGGCGTCGCCTTCAGCGAAGCCGTTCCGCAACTGGGCGGCGCCCGCACCGCCAATCTCGCCGGCGGCGGATTGCTCGGCATCCGTGGGCCGCTGCGAGCAACGGAGAAGCCGCTCGTGCGACCTTATATCCTCGTCAGCGACATCAAGGCGTCAGTCGCAGCGGCGGCCGAAGCCGGGGCGTTTATCGCCATGGAGCCGACTGAAATCACCGGCCGCGGGCAATTCGCCATCGTCATTCACGGCGGCATTGAATCCGCACTCTGGCAGCTCTGAGGGGCGGCAACATCGCCCTGCCGACAACGGCTTGCGATCGATCTGCGAATGCCCAGCGACGACAAGCTGGGAGAAAGCGGGCTTCCCAATGAGGAAACGGACGGTCGGCTCGAAGGAAACGGCAGGTCATGGCCCGCCTTCCCAACCAATCGATTGTAGAATTAACGCGCCGAACGACTGGCGCACCCAAACCCTGGCCCGCATCCGCCAGCTCATCCGCGAGGCCGACCCTGAGGCCGTCGAAGAAGTGAAGTGGCGAAAGCCCGGGAACCCCGCCGGCGTGCCGGCGTGGTCCCACGGCGGCATCATCTGCACCGGCGAGACGTATAAGGACAAGCTGAAGCTGACCTTCGCCAAGGGCGCCTCGCTGCCCGACCCCGCCGGCCTCTTCAACGCCAGCCTCGACGGCAACACGCGGCGCGCCATCGACATTCGCCAAGGCGACCAGATCAATGAGCCGGCCCTCAGGGCCCTCGTCCGCGCCGCCGTCGAACTGAACGCGTCGGCGCCCCCGACAGCTCATTCCGCGCGATCGAACAAAAAATCAGCGGCCCCATGAAGGGCGTCGCATCAGGCGGGCGAACCTGCCGAGTCGTCCAGCGTGGCCTACGCCTCGAGGGCCGACCTGGGAACTCGGCTGATACAGCTCAACGCCTTGGTCGACCCGCCAGAGAAGGCCGCCGCTTGAATACTGGCGGCCTCTACGGACGCCGTTACAGAAAGGTCACTTCTTCGTCCGCGATCTCGACCGGGCCTTTTCTGAGCGGTTCGTCGCCGGGGCGGCGGGCCGTTTTTTGGACGCAGTCTTCTTCTTGGCGGCGCGTTTGGCTGCCGGGGCTGCCGCTGCGGCGGCGCCCGCCTTTCCCCGCGAGGCGGCCATAGTCGCGGTCGCCTTCTTGCGGACGGCCTTCGACGCGCGAGCCGAGACCGCCGCCGGCTTCGCGCGCGGCGAGTCTGCAACCGTCTCGATTTCGATTCCAAACACGGCGCCCAGGTCCTCCGCCGCCAGACAGGCCTGCTTCTCCGACGCCAGCGCCGAGTCCAGGTTAGCGCCGTCGACCGCTTGCGAGATCAAATCGAGGTGATCAACGCCCCGCAACAGAAACAGCAGCTCAGGCGCGCTGTCTAGCCGCGCGCCCACCCCGTACAACGCTGCGGCCGCGTGTTTGCACATAATCGCCCAATCGGGGCAATTGCACCGTACGGAAATCTCCTTCGGTTTAGGAAACAGTCCGCCCTCTTGGCGCGTCAGCCGCTCCATAACGCCCTTGGAGAATCGCCCTTGAAGCAGGTCGATCAGCGAGTCGATCGACCGGGCACAATCGCTCTTGATGCCCTTCCAGCACGCCTTGCCCAGCGGCGCTATGTCGATCTTGAGATCATAAATCTCCGAACCGCAGACGACTGCGGTCACGCATCCGCGGCTGATCTGCAGGTCAATCACCGAGCCGTTGCGGACGTAGGTCCGCCCGCGCGGCAGGCGGTTCTCGAAGTCGCTGTAGCTCTCCAGATTGTCGCACCACGCCGCGCCCCAGAACGTCGTGGCGATCTTGCGGCCGCTGATCTCGACCGGCAGAATCTTACGGCCACCCTTGGCGAGCTTGGCCGCATGGCGTTTGGCATTGGCTTTCCGCTGAGTGACCGAAACATAAGGCCGCCAACCCCATCCATAAGCCATGGCTCTTGCTCCTGCCAGCGTATTGGCGTCGCTGCGACCGCTAACTACCGGCGGTTTAAGTGCAACATCCTGCAACCTAACGCCGGCCGCGATAAACGCAAGATCATTTCAATAACATTGCTCGCGCGGCAATGCTAGCACGTTCCGCTGGCCGTGCTCTGGAGTCGGCGCCGCCGGCGCCATCAGTTCTCGACGAGCGCCTTGTTCAGATCGATGGCGACGAACTTCAGCAGCTCCTCGTCGTTCATCTCGGTCAGCGCTCGTTCGCCCTCAGACGCCAGGATGCTGTCTGCAAAGCCCTGCTTGTCGCGAATCATCCGATCGATTCGCTCTTCGACCGTCCCCCGGCATACGAACTTATGGACCAGGACGTTGCGTTGCTGCCCGATGCGGAACGCCCGATCGGTGGCCTGATTCTCGACGGCCGGATTCCACCAGCGATCGAAGTGGATGACATGCGCCGCCGCGGTCAGATTCAGACCGCTCCCGCCCGCCTTGAGCGAAATAACGAAAAACGGCGATCCCGCGTCCTGCTGAAACTGCCGCACCAGCTCGCCGCGCTTGCGCACCGGCGTTTTACCGGAGAGGACCAGCCCCGGACGGCCAAAGACGCCGCTCAAGAACTCCGCCAGCGGCTGGCAGAGCGACTGAAACTGGGTGAACACCAGCGCCTTCTCTTGTCGCTCGACGATCGGTTCGCAGAGGGCCGCCAGACGCTCGAATTTGCCGCTCTCCGCCGCGGCAAATTCCGCCTGGTTCAAGTACTGCGCCGGGTGATTGCAAATCTGCTTCAATTGCATCAGCGCCGCTAGCACCAGACCGCGCCGCTTGATTCCCTCGGACTCGTCCAAACTGCGGGCCAATTCGGCGACCGTTTTTTCGTACAGCGCCGCTTGCTTCTTGGACAACCCGCAGTCGACCCTCATTTCCGTCTTCTCCGGCAAGTCGGGGACGATGCAGGGATCAGTCTTCAATCGCCGCAAGACGTACGGCTGCACCAGCCGCCGCAGGGCGCCGAACGAGTCCGCCGCTTGCGAGCTATTCAGCCGCTTGACGTACTGCTTGAACTGCCCCGCAGACCCCAGCAGTCCCGGGCAGCAAAAGTCGAAGATCGACCACAAGTCGCCCAAGTGATTCTCCACCGGCGTCCCCGTGAGCGCTACGCGGCCGTGCGCCGAGAGCTGCTTCACGGCTTTGGCCTGTGTCGACGCGGCGTTCTTGATGGCCTGCGCTTCGTCCAGCACGACCAATCGCCAGGGGGTCGCTCGATACCACGGGCTGCTGCGAATCAGGCTGTAGGTCGTGATCACGAGGTCGAAGCCCTCCAGCGCGCGGCCCGGATCCTCCGCCACCTCGGCTATCCTGTTGCGATCCGTCTCCGACGGATGAGCATAGAAGGCCCGCAGCGACGGCGCGAAGCGTTCGAGTTCCTGGCGCCAATTCCCCAGCAGCGACGCCGGCACGACTAGCAGGCTCGGCGCCGATTCGGACTTCCAGGGAGTCTGCGTTGTTTTGCCCGGGCCGCCTCGGGCGCCGGCGCCTCCTTGGCGTTTCAGTTGGAGCAGCAGATCGATCACCTGGATCGTCTTGCCCAGGCCCATATCGTCCGCCAGGCACGCCCCCAAGCCCAGTCGCGTCATGAACCACAACCAGCGAACCCCGTCGACCTGGTAGGGTCGCAACTCGGCTCGCAAATCGACTCCCGGTTCCAGCGCATCGATCCCCTTGGGCTCGCGCATCGTCCGCAGCGTCTCCCGCAGCCAATCGCCTGCCGCCATCTGCGACCAGTCGACGGTCGACTCGCCGGAGGCCTCTTCAGTTATGGGCGCCCCC
>JADLBW010000142.1 GCA_020847515.1 Pirellulales bacterium
CCAAACTGGGTCCCGACCCCCGTTCCCCTGCCGCCCAAACCCAATCACTGCCCCGACCATGGCCGCCAAGATTGTTGCCCCGTTACTGGTATTCACTGCCCTGGCAGCGCCGACGCGGGCCGTTGAGCCCGAACTGCGATCGTCGTGGAACGTCCGCGATCACGTTCCGCTGGACGAGTTCATCGTTCAAAGCCATCGGGGGGCCGGGGTGCTGTCGCCGGAGAACTCGATCGAAGCGTTCGACATCGCCTGGCGGCTCAAGACCATTCCCGAAGCCGATCTGCGGACGTCGCGCGACGGGGTCATCGTCGCTTTTCACGACAACAACTTTGAGCGCATTTTGCCCGGCGCTGCCGCCGAACTGCGGAAGCAGGGGGTCGCCGATCTGGCGTGGGCGGAGCTCGCGAAGCTCGACATCGGCGCCTGGAAGGGGGACGCGTTCGCCGGTCAGCGCATTCCACGCATGACCGACGTCTACGAATTTCTCGAGCAGCATCCCCAGCGCCGGCTGTACATCGACATCAAGAACGTCGATCTGAAGCAACTGGCGGCGGAGTCGCGCGAGGTGCATCCGCAGTTGATCCTCGCCAGCACGAAGTACGACGTCATTCGCCAGTGGAAGCGCCTGGCGCCTGAGTCGGCGACGCTGCACTGGATGGGCGGCACGGAGGAGGAGCTTGCCAAGCGGCTGGCCGCGCTGCGCAAGACCGATTTCGCCGACGTCACGCAGTTGCAGATCCACGTGCATACGGCCGAAGACGGCGCGATCGCGCCCAGCGAGCCGTTCCTGCTTCAGACCGGCGAAGAGCTGCGCCGCCACGGCATCGTCTATCAAGCGCTGGCGTGGAACCGCAAGGATCCGCAAATCCACTGGCGGTTGATGGACCTGGGCGTCGCCAGTTTTGCGACTGACTATCCCGACGCGGTGATGCAGGCCATCAGCGACTACTACGCCCAGCACGAGAAATCGCAGACGCCATGAGTGTAGCGACGCAGGTTGAAAACGAGCTGCTACGAGGGGCCTTGGAATCGGCGCGGGACACCGAGCTGTTGCTGCTGGAGCGCGGGGCGCGGCGGCGCGCGGGCGAGGCGTTCACGTCGCTGTTCGGCGCCGCCAGCGCGGTGGTGGTCAGCGATGAAACCATCTTTTCGATCGCCGGCCGCGATGTGCACGACGCCCTCCGCCAGGCCGGGCAAGCCTGTCACGAGCCGGTGGTGCTGCCCGCCCAGGGATTGTATGCCGAATATTCATTCGTGGATCAATTGTGCCAGCGTCTGCAAGCGATCGACGCCGTGCCGATCGCCGTCGGCGCCGGCACGATCAACGACCTGGTGAAACTGGCCGCCCATCGCTGCGGCCGGAAGTACCTGACGGTGGCGACCGCGGCCTCGATGGACGGCTATACCGCCTACGGCGCGTCGATCACCTACAAGGGCTCGAAGCAGACGTTCGACTGCCCGGCCCCCAAGGGGGTCGTGGCGGATCTCGACGTCATCGCCGCGGCGCCCGAAGGCATGAACGCCTCGGGCTTTGCCGACCTGGCGGCCAAGTGCCCGGCCGGCGCCGACTGGCTGCTGGCCGAGTTCCTGGGCGTGGAGGCGATCAACCGGCACGCCTGGGAGGCGGTGCAATCGCAATTGCGATTCTGGATGGACAATCCCGCCGGGGTGCGTCAACGGAAGCTCGAATCGCTCCGCCGGCTGACGGTCGCGCTGATGATGACCGGCTTCGCCATGCAATCGGCCCTCTCCAGCCGTCCGGCGTCGGGGGCCGAACACCAGTTCAGCCACCTGTGGGACATGGAGCACCACACGCACGCGGGCGCGGCGCCTTCGCACGGCTTCAAGGTCGGCATCGGGTCGCTGGCGTCGATCGCCCTCTACGAGACGCTGTTTCGCGAGGCCCTCTCGCTAATGGACATCGAGGCGATCGTCGCCGCCTGGCCGGACGCTGAGCGCAACGAGCAGGAAATCGCCGCTTTGTTCTCGCATGACGAGCTTGCCGCCAAGGCCCGCGAGGAGAGCGGCGTCAAGCACGTCTCGCGCGACGTGTTGCGGAACCAGCTTGTGAAGCTGAGCCGTGGATGGCCCGAGCTGCGCGATCGCCTGCGCGAGCAGTTGGTTTCGTTCGCGGAACTGCGCGACATGCTCTGCGAGGCGGGCGCGGCTTATATGCCGGAGCAAATCGGCATCAGCCGCGATCGACTCCGCCGCAGCTACCGGCAGGCGTACCATATTCGCCGGCGGTTTACGGTGCTGGACGTGGCGCGTCGCGCCGGGCTGATGGACGCGGCGCTGGAACAGATCTTCTCCTCGGACCGCGGACAATTCGCATGAGCTCGACCGTCGACGCCGCCCTCTCGCCACTTGAGGAATCAGCGGCCGAAGCCCGCACGGAGTTCCGCTACTGGCAGAAGCGGATACTGTTCTCGAGCATGATCGGCTATGCGTTCTTCTACTTCGTGCGGAAGAACCTCAGCTTCGCAGCGCCGCATATCATGGAGGAATACGGCCTGAGCAAGCGGCAGATGGGCCTGGCCTCCACAACGCTGCACGGGCTGGTCTACGGCGTCGCGCGGTTCGTCAACGGCATGTGGGCCGATCGGGTGAACGCCCGCTGGTTCATGGCGGCCGGCCTGCTGGCGTGCGGCGTGATCAACTTCTTTTTCGGCTTGAGCAGCGCATTCGCGGCCTTTGCCGCGCTGTGGGCGCTCAACGGGTGGTTTCAGGGGATGGGATTTCCGCCCTGCACGCGGCTGATGACCCATTGGTTTCCGCCGCATCGGCTGGCGACGACCATGTCGGTGTGGAACGTGGGCCACTCGCTGGGGGGCGCCGGCGTGGCGGTGCTGTGCGGGTATCTGGTCGCCATCGATTGGCGTTATTGTTTTTTCGTGCCCGCGATCATCGCGATGGCCGGATCGTTGTTTCTGGCAATTGCGCTGCGCGACACGCCGGAATCGCTGGGCCTGCCGCCGGTCGAGGGAACCGAGCACACCGAGGTCGCTGAATCCGAGCCGATGTGGCGCACGCTGCGGCAACTGGTGTTCACGAACCGCTACATTTGGCTGTTGTCGCTGGCGAATTTCTTTGTCTACGTCGTGCGCTACGGCGTCGTCGATTGGGCGCCGACGTTTTTGAAGCAGGCCCGCGGACTGGAGCTGGCCAAGAGCGCCGGCTGGACGGTCGGCGCCTTTGAAGCGGCAGGCATCCTCGGCATGGTGACCAGCGGTTGGATCACCGATCGGGTGTTCGGCGGCCGGGGCACGCGCACCTGCCTGGTGTACATGCTCGGCTGCAGCGCCGCGCTGTGCGTGTTCTGGCTGTATCCCTCGACGTCGGTGTACGAGAATGCGGCCGTGCTGGCGGTCGCCGGGTTCTTCATTTATGGTCCGCAGTGCCTGATCGGCATCAGTGCGGCGAACCTGGCCACCAAGCGTGCGGCGGCGGCGTCGGCGGGGCTGACCGGGCTGTTCGGCTACGCCAGTACGCTGGTCTCCGGCGTCGGCGTCGGCTGGCTGGCCGATCACAGCGGCTGGGACGCGGCGTTTTTGCTGCTGTTCGTGGCCGGGATGATCGGCACGGCGTTGTTTGCGCTGTGCTGGCCGGCGCAGGCCCATGGATACAAATGAACTAAGGATTCATAGATGCAGGGTTTGAAGCCCGCGAAAAAAGCGCGCATGAATCAAGCAGCCGTACCTCGTCCTCTCGATTTCCGGCACCCTCCCCTTGGTGGGTAGGGCTGGGGAGGGGCGAACCCGCTACACAGATGCCTAACAGCCGCACGAATCCAGCCCCCATTGGCGTGCATTCGCGGGCAAACCCAAAATGCCCAGCGCAGATGAGTGTCGCTGTCCGCCATTTCCATCAGAGCCGCTTTCACAAATCACGCGCGTTACCACGCATTGACTTCATACACGTCCTTCACGATGACCTCTATACCCTCGCGACTTGCCAGGCTCCGCCACATCGTCTTCGACATGGACGGCACGATTTATCTTGGCAATCGACTTTTCAAGACCACGTTGCCGCATCTGGCGCTGCTGCGGCAGCTCGACATTGGTTATTCGTTCGTAACGAACAATTGCTCGCGGAGTCGCGCCGAATATCTCGCCCACTTGCGGGAAATGGGGATCGAGGCGCCGGCCGAGTCGATGGTCGTCTCTACGCACGCCACGATCCACTACCTGCAGCAGCATCTGCCGCACGTGCGCCGGTTGTTTACGCTCAATTCGCCGGGCGCGGACGACGACCTGCGGCTAGCTGGATTTGAGATCGTCGACGAGGCGCCGCAGGCGGTCGTCGTAGGGTGGGATCGGCGATTTACTTACGATCGGCTCTGCCGCACAGCGTGGCATATCAAGCAAGGGCTGCCGTACCTGGCGACGCATCCCGATCGGATTTGTCCCACCAACGAAGCGACGGTGCTGCCCGACTGCGGGGCGATTTGCGCGCTGCTGGAGACGGCCACGGGTCGTCGGCCAGACGCCGTCGCCGGCAAGCCGAGCCCGGCGATGTTGCAAGAAGTGATGCATCGCCACATACTGGCCGCCGACGAGGTGGCGATGATCGGCGATCGGCTGTACACCGACGTGCGGATGGCCCGCGACGCCGGCGTGCTGGCGGTGCTGACGCTCACCGGCGAAGCAAGCGCCGTAGAGGCGGCGTCGCTGCCGGCGGCCGAACGGCCCGACCTGATCGTCGAGGACCTCGACGAGCTGTCAGCGCAGCTCGTCGCTGCCCGCGGCAATTAGCCCTGGCCGTCCCGGCCATGGGGGCTTTTGCCGGCTAATCGCTCTACTCGAAAATCACCGACCAACGCGGACCGACTTCGCCCGGGCCAAGCCGGTCCGGGCGCCTGGAATTTGATGAATCCTTTTTCCGCCGTAAGCCGCTATTTCGCTCCGCCGCCGCCGACGCCCCGGCGGTCGGCGGACGAAGTCGCCGCCGTCTATCCGTCGTACCGCTGGCAAATGCTGCAGGCGACGTTCCTCGGCTACGCCACCTACTACCTGGTGCGCAACAACCTGGCGCCGATCAAGATCGAGCTGCAATCGGCGCTGGGCCTCGATAAGTCGATGCTGGGCAACATCGGCGCGGCGACGGCGATCAGCTACGGCATCGGGAAGTTCTTCATGGGCGTGCTGTCCGACCGCAGCGACGCCCGCAAGTTCATGACGGCCGGGCTGGTGCTGTCGGCGCTGTGCAACTTCGCCTTCGGGGCCGTCGCCAACTACCCCATGCACCTGTTTCTGTGGAGCCTCAACGGCCTGGCCCAGGGCATGGGCTGGCCGCCCTGCGGGCGGACGCTGGGACACTGGTTCAGCGAGTCGGAGCGGGGGTTGAAGTTCAGCATTTGGAACACGTCGCATAACTTCGGGGGGGCCATCGCGGGGGTGATGGCGGCCTGGGCGGTTCGCGAGTTCGGCGGCTGGCAGTACGCCTTCTACGTACCGGGGGCGATTTCGCTGGTCGGCGCCGCCTTTATTTACAGCACCCTCCGCGACACGCCGCAGTCGGTCGGCCTGCCGCCGATCGAGGAGTACCGCAACGACTATCCCGCCGCGGCGGGCGAGGCCGGCGTCGTCGAGGAGCGCGACCTGACCGTCCGCGAAATTTTGATCGACAAGGTGCTGCTCAATCCCTGGGTATGGCTGCTGGCAGCGGCCAACTTTTTTGCCTACATCACTCGATACAGCATGCTCGACTGGGGGCCGACGTACCTTCGCGAGGTGAAGGGCGCATCGCTCGAAGGGGGCGCCTACTCGACCGCCGCCCTGGAACTGGGGGGCATCCCCTCGACGATTGCACTGGGATGGCTGTCCGACAAGCTCGGTGGCCGCCGCGGCATGGTGGCCTCGCTGTGCATGATTCCGATCGTGGCCGCCTTCACCGTTATCCTGTATACGCCTAAGGGATATCTCTGGCTCGACATGACGATGCTGTTCACGATCGGGTTCTTCATTGACCCGGTCATCAACCTCATCACTATTGCGGCGCTGGATATCGCCTCGAAGAAGGCGATTGGCGCCGCGGCCGGCTTCATCGGCCTATTGGGCTACCTGGGCCGCACCGTGCAGGAGAAGGGCTTCGGCTGGGCGGTGCACACGTATTCCAAGTCGATCGGCGTCGATGGCGCCTGGGATTTAGTGCTGTACTCGATTCTGGCGTGCGGCGTGCTCTCGGGGGTGCTGCTGGCGTTTACCTGGAAGATGCGCCCGCGGGCGTGATCGCGGAGGATTTCGCATGGCTTTTCTCTTAGCGCTCGATCAGGGCACAACGTCCTCAAGAGCGATCGTCTTCGACGATGCGGGCGCCGTCCGGGGGATCGCCCAGCGGGAATTCACGCAGCACTTTCCGCGGCCCGGATGGGTCGAACACGATCCGGAAGAGATTTGGACTTCGCAGCTCGAAGTCGCGGCGGAAGCCCTCGCCAAGCTGCAGCTCAAGCCCGCCGACATTGTCGCCATCGGCATCACGAATCAGCGAGAGACGACGTTGCTGTGGGACCGAGCGACGGGCGAGCCGATCCATAACGCCATCGTGTGGCAGGATCGTCGCACGGCGGCCCGCTGCGACGAGCTGCGGGCCAGCGGCCGCGAGGCGATGGTCGCGGCCAAGACTGGCCTGCTGTTCGATCCGTACTTCAGCGGCACGAAGATCGAATGGCTGCTCGACAACGTCGCCGGCGCCCGCCAGGCCGCCGAGGCGGGGAGGCTCGCCTGCGGCACGATCGACTCCTGGCTGGCGTATAAGCTCACCGGCGGGGCGCTGCACGTCACTGATGCGTCGAACGCCTCGCGCACGTCGCTGATGAACATCCACTCCGGCGACTGGGACGACGAGTTGCTCGCGCTGCTGCGCGTGCCGCGCGGCATACTGCCCGAGATCCGCTCCTCCAGCGAAGTCTACGGCGAGGTCGACTCGTCGCTGCCGCTGGCGGGCGTCAAGCTGGCCGGACTGATCGGCGACCAGCAGGGCGCCTTGTTCGGCCAGGGCTGCTTCGGCATCGGCGATGCGAAGAACACCTACGGCACCGGGTGCTTTATGCTGATGAACACGGGCCGGCAGGCCGTCGCCTCGCGGCATCGGCTGCTGAGCACCGTGGCCTGGCGGCTCGGCGGCGTGACCGAATATGCACTGGAGGGAGCGGTGTTTATCGGCGGCGCCGCAGTCGGCTGGCTGCGCGACGGCCTGGGCGTGATCAAGACGTCTGCCGACGTCGAGGCTTTGGCCAACACGACTGCTGACAGCGGCGGCGTTTCGTTTGTGCCGGCCTTCACAGGCCTGGGCGCCCCCGACTGGGACCCCTACGCCCGGGGGGCGATCATCGGCATCACCCGCGGCACGACGGTCGCACACATCGCCCGCGCGGCGCTCGACGGGGTGGCGCTGCAGGTAGCCGACCTGCTGGAAGGGATGCATCGCGATCTGGAGGGGGAGTTGTCGGAGTTGCGCGTCGACGGCGGCGCCAGCGTCAACAATACCCTCATGCAAATCCAGGCCGACGTACTGCAATTGCCCGTGGTCCGACCGCAAGTAACCGAAACGACGGCCCTGGGAGCGGCGTACCTGGCAGGGCTGGCGGTCGGCGTCTGGCGCGACCCTCAGACGATCCAGCGACAATGGCGCATCGACCGGCGGTTTACGCCACAGATCTCGGCCGACGAAGCGGCCGCCCGCCGCGCGACCTGGCGTCGAGCCGTCGATCGCGCCAAGGGCTGGGCGCAGTCGTAAAGTCAACGATTGATGCCTGCGCCGCTAGTGAACCCGTTGTGAATTTGGCTAGCGGCCAGAATGAGGTTTCTTCCGTCCGGCCGACAGCAGACAGCCGGCAGCCGACGGTCGGCAGCCGACAGCAGACAGCCGATAGACAGACATGGTTCATTAGTCGCACAGTTCTCAATAGCCATCGTACTCGTGCGTTGTCAAAACTCAATTTTGGGATCAGCCGCTTGGCGCCAGCCCGCGGCTCTCCGCAAAGGCCGGACGCTAGCGCGTGGCGGCTGATGCAGGCAATCCGTTTCCTGATCGTGACATGGCGCCCGCTCGGGGCCAAGCGATTTTGGAAGCTTGCCTTTAGCAAACGTGGTGGGGGCGTGCAGTCAAACCCGTTTCAGGCCCGTTCGTTGCGTTGAATCAGATTGGAGCGCATATGCACCCTTATACGGCTGAATTCTTGGGCACGTTACTACTGGTCCTGCTGGGCAACGGCGTGGTGGCCAACGTCTTCCTGAACGAGACCAAGGGAAACAAGAGCGGATGGATCGTGGTGACCTTCGGCTGGGCGATGGGTCTGTTTGTGGCCGTGTGGTGCGTCGCCCGGTTCAGCGGCGCCCATCTCAATCCGGCAGTGACCCTCGGATTGGCTATGGCCGGAAAGTTCAAGCCGCTTGCCGGATCGTTGGGCAGCGACATCGCCGGGTATATCGCCGCGCAAATGCTCGGCGCCGTCGCCGGGGCGACGCTGGTGTTTCTCTATTATCGAGATCACTACGCTGCCAGCGACGATCCGGCGGTCAAGCTCGGCACGTTTGCTACCAGCCCCGCGATCCGTCGACCGCTGAGCAATCTGTTCTGCGAAACCGTCGGCACGACGGTGCTCATGCTGGCGCTGCTGCTGGCGGCGGAACCCTCGATCACCCCCTCGGCGGAGTCGACCGGCGCGTTGGAGCCCGCAACCATGAAGATCGGCCTGGGCACGCTGGGGGCGTTGCCGGTGGGCCTGTTGGTGATGTCGATCGGCCTGTCGCTCGGCGGCACGACTGGCTACGCGATCAACCCCGCGCGGGATTTAGGGCCGCGCATCGCTCACGCCCTGTTGCCCGTGCCGGGCAAAGGGGGCAGCGACTGGTCCTACGCCTGGATTCCGGTGGTCGGCCCGATATTGGGCGCACTGCTCGCGGTGGTCGTGTGGCTGGCCATCGCCCATGAATCGCCGCCGGCTGCTCTATAGCGGGCATGGCGGTTCAAACAGATCTAGCTGCCGCCCGCCCGGGACGTCCGCCGCTACGGATTCGCTAGCGCGATCGACCATGCGTGGCGGGCGATGATCGCTGGCGGCGATGAAGTACCGAAGCTGCTGCCAGGGGAGGCGAAGGCGACACAAATCAGCCGCCGCCAGCGCCCGCTGACGGCGCGCCCGTAGAATGTGCTCCACGGTTCGCGGACCCATGCCTGGCAGGCGTAGCAGCACCTCCGGCGGGGCCGTATTGACGTCAATCGGGAACTGGCGGCGATGATCGAGCAGCCAGGCGAATTTCGGGGCGATCCGACGGTCCTTCAGGGGGCGGAGTTCGCTTACCATGGCGGCACTGCTAGGAAGGCTCTGGGCATAACGGAAGCGACACACTCACTATTTGTGATTCCCTGCGCCGCTAATGAACCCGTTGTGAGTTTGGCTATCGGCTATCGGCTAGCGGCCGACGGCCAGAGGGAAAAGGCCTAATTCTGACCGCTAGCCGATAGCCGATAGCCGATAGCCAGGCGCGGTTCATTGCTGCGCAGTTCTTAATAGTGATATTATGTACAGTATCCGTATTTGGCAAGCATTTCTCGGCATCGATTCCGGAGCGATCCGCTTTTCAAACCAGGTCGGGCGCCATGGTCGCTGAGGTTCGCAGGCACGGCCATGGATTGGGGGGAAATAACCATGCCAGCGCCGGCGTGGACATGGCACGCCCGCCTACCGGTTGAAAACCCATCGGACTTGGCTATCGGCTGATTTCCCTTCGTCGAAGCCAGGCTGTGGGAGGCCCCGTTGACGCTCGATTTGGCCTTGGGAGACCGCATGCCTCGCAATGGGCGCCGCTCGCAGGTTGCGGCCGCCGCGATCGTTCACGATACTGAGCCGACGCCCGCTGGTCGCAAATTCTCTCCTTCTCGCCTCGCCTCACCTCTTTTCATTCGATGGACGACGACCCTTCCACGCCCCACTTAGAGCGCGGCCTGAACCTGGTCCACGCCACGTCGCTCAACGTGGCCAACATGCTCGGCGCCGGGCCGTTTATTACCATTCCGGTGTTGCTGGCGGCCATGGGGGGGCCCCAGGCGATGCTCGGCTGGTTCGTCGCCATGGCGGTCGTCATGTGCGACGGGCTGATCTGGGCCGAGCTGGGCGCGGCGCTGCCCGGCAGCGGCGGCACCTACCACTACTTCCGCGAGATCTTCAAACGTTCAGAGCTGGGCCGGCTGCTGCCGTTTCTGTTCATCTGGCAGTTTTTGGTGAGCGGCACCCTGGAGGTCGCCTCCGGCTACATCGGGGCGGCGAAGTTCGCCTTTTCGCTCGCTCCCGAGTTCAAGGCCGCGGCGATGAGCCAGTGGGGTCTTTCAGAACGCGTCGTCGAGGGGGCGCCAGCGGCCGTTATGGCGGCCATCATGTGCCTGTTGCTTTGCCAGCGGATTCGTTCGCTCGGCTGGCTCAGCACGGTGCTGGTGGCGGGGGTCCTCGTCGCGGTAGGTACGGTCATCGTTCTGGGCCTGCAGAACTTTCAACCGTCGCTCATATTTCCCTTTCCAGAAGACGCGTTCCGCGTCGACCGCAACTTCCTGCTCGGCCTGGGCGCCGCGATGAGCGTGGCCGTCTACGATTACCTCGGCTACTACAACATCTGCCATCTTGGCGAAGAAGTCCGTACGCCGGAGAAGACCATCCCGCGGGCCGTGTTGCTGTCGATACTGATCGTCGCCACGATCTACGTGCTGATGAATCTGTCGTTCATCGGCGTCGTGCCGTGGCAGGAGGCGATCGCCGAGGGGACGGCGGCCCACGAAAACATCGCCGGGGCCTTCATGACGCGACTCGCCGGGGAGCAGGCCGCCCGGCTGTTTACCGGGCTGGTGATCTGGACCTGCCTGGCGAGCCTGTTCGCGATGACGCTCGGCTATTCGCGCATCGTCTATGCGGCGGCTAAGAACGGCGATTTTTTCGCGCCCTTCGCCGCAATTCATCCGACGGGCGGCTACCCCTGGGCGGCCCTGCTGCTGATCAGCGCGCTGACCGCCCTGTTCTGCTTCTTTCAGCTTGAAATCGTGATCATGGGCGCCGTAACGCTGCGAATCCTCATCCAGTTCATCGGCCAGATCTTCGCCCTGCACGCGCTGCGGCGGCAGGGAACCACGCCGCTACCGTTTAGGATGTGGCTCTACCCGCTGCCGAGCCTCGTGGCGCTGACCGGGTGGCTGTTTCTGCTGGCCACCAGCGATGCGAAACTGCTCATAATGCTGGCGGTAGTCTACGGCGCCGGCATCCTCGTGTACCTCGTGCGTCGGCAGTTCGCCCCGCCGACCGGCGACGCGCCCTCTTGACCACCGGCAGTGCATTGGATTACGCATCGTCCACCCGCGACGCATCGACAGCAGCCCAGCACTTCGTCCGGGAGGAACACACTGATATTGGCCCAGTACCTCAGTGCTGGGGCCATAAACCAGCGAGGCGCCGATTAACCGTACCAGCTTAGAGAACTTCCATCGCTCGCATTTCGCGTTCTTTCGCGTGGTTCGCGGGAGAAGAAATATTGCAAACGTCGAACTTAGCGGCTCTCCCTAATTCTGCACCGCCGACAGCTCATGCGGCTTGCCGTCGTCGACTGCCAGTAACGACGCGGAGAGCATTTCCTCAGAGCTTGCCCGCTGAAACGCCGACCACTGCCGCTCGAGCTCGCCGACTCCGGCCACTCCGTAGATCGCTTGCAGGGCCGCGTTCGGGCCGATCTCGCGAGATCGTCTTACGAGCTGGTGCAACTTCGCCGGCGCCTCCTGCCGCAGGAGAAACCGAGTTAGGGAAGCGCACTGGCCATAGAACACGCCCATCCGCTCGGCCGGCGGATATCGCTGGGCGGCCAGGATCTCCCGCGCACTGAACGAGATCCCCCGCCGCACGCCGTCGCGCAGGTCGCGCTCGTGCCGGGCCAGCTTTTCGGCAGGATCGGCCAACAGCGCCAGTCCTTCGTCGTACCACAAGGGCGGCGGCTCGTCGCGATAATGATCGGCTATGAGCAGGTGGCAGATCTCGTGGGGCAGGGCCGCGTCGAGATAGTCCTTCACGTCGATGCGCAGATCGATCCGCCGCGCTGTAATGCGACCGCGAGCCGGCTGGACCAGCGACGATCCGACTGTCGCCTCGGCGCCGCGACCCGCCGCGGCAACGTAGCTTTGCACCGTCGGATGGAGGATCGCCTGGCACTTCGGCGCCCACGCGGCGGTTGCACTTCCCAAACCCAGCGCTTCGGCGAGCCGGCGCCGATGCCTTTCGCACGCGACCGCCGCGGCCTCCGCCTGTTCGGCTTCGCGATATGAGCAGACTTGAAAGTTGTCGCTATCGGCAATCCACCACCCGCCGACCTTGCGCAACTGAACCCTGGTCGCCGCGGGCGGACGTCGCGCACGTTGCGCATGCGATGCTTGTGGGGAGCCCGCGAGCGAGCACAAGGCAATGGCAACGGCCAGTAGACGACGGCGACGTCCATCCATAGAGCAAATCGAGCAAGCAGCGAGGTGTGCAGACAACGAGCTCGCGCCCACCTTGGCAAGGAGCGTACCGCGAAGTCGCCGCTGATCGCCCGAGACGCGCTCTAGCCGTTTAGTCGCCGGGACTTACGTGGACAACGGCCGGGCTGCGCGATCCGCCGCGACGGCGCCGAATGCCGGCTTTCGAGGCATTCATTGCCGAAGGGACTTGCAGTTGTTCGCAAGCGCCATCGCGGGCTGCATCTTAGCTCGCCAATCACGCGAATCGCTGCGGACAAGAACCAGAAGAGAACAAGAAGATCAACCGCCTGCGTCGAGTAAACGCCTTCGACGACGCCTCGTCCGGCAACACACCGCCACTGCTGGCTGAGTTAATTCGCGTCTATTCGCGCAATTCGCGGGCCTCGCTCCCCGCAGCCGAAGCCGCCTCGCTGCCCAGCGCCTCGGCAATCCTCGTCTCCAACGGCGGCGCCGGCGGCAGGCCCGTCACCTTGAGGATCTCCTGCTCATCGAGCGTTTCACGCTCCAACAGCGCCGCAGCCAGCGCATCGAGCTGCCCGCGATGTTCGACAAGCCGCCGCCGGGCTTCCTCATAGCTTTCGTTGATGATTCGCAGCACCTCGGCGTCGATCGTGCGGGCCGTCGCCTCGCTAAACGGGCGTGAACTGCCAAAACCGTCCAGCCCGCTGAGATACGGATTGTCGCGGGGCGCCAGTTGCACCATCCCCAGCTCCTCGCTCATCCCCCAGCGGGTGACCATCGCGCGGGCCAGGCGCGTCGCCTGCTCGATGTCGCTCTCGGCGCCGGTGGTCTTGGTGCCGTAGACGAGCTCCTCAGCCACTCGGCCGCCCAGCATGCCGACAATCCGCGCCCGCAGGTACGCCTCTGGATAGTTGTACCGGTCGCTTTCGGGCCGCTGATAGGTGACGCCCAAGGCCTGGCCGCGGGGGACGATCGTGACGCGATGGACTGGATCGGCGCCGGGAACCACCAGTCCCAGGATGGCGTGTCCTCCTTCGTGATAAGCGATTCGCTCGCGGTCCTGCTGGCTCATCAACAGCGGCCGCTCGGGGCCGAGCACGATCTTCTCCAGCGCATCGAGAAAATCCTTCTGCCGCACGGCGTTCTGATCGCGCCGCGCTGCCAGCAGCGCCGCCTCGTTCACGAGGTTCTTGAGGTCCGCCCCGGCCCGACCCGGCGTCGCGGCGGCGATTTCCTCGAGCCTCACATCGTCCATCAGCGGCACCTCGCGCGTGTGGACCTTGAGTATCGCCTCGCGTCCATTGCGATCGGGCAGGTTCACCACTACGCGTCGATCGAACCGTCCGGGACGCAGCAGCGCCTTGTCGAGCACGTCGGGCTGGTTCGTCGCCGCCAGCACGATGATCCCCTCGCGGCTGGAGAAACCGTCCATTTCGGTGAGGATCTGGTTGAGGGTCTGCTCCTGTTCGCTCGAGCCGCCGATCGCCACCTGGCCGCGGGCCCGCCCGATCGAATCGAGCTCGTCGATGAAGATGATGGCCGGGGCCTGTTCGCGGGCTTGCTTGAACAGGTCGCGAACCCGCGCGGCGCCCACCCCGACGATCATCTCGACGAACTCCGACGCGCTCATCGAAAAGAACGGCACGCCCGCCTCGCCCGCCACCGCGCGGGCCAACAGCGTCTTGCCGGTGCCAGGCGCGCCCACCAGCAGCACTCCCTTGGGCGCCGTCCCGCCCAGGCGGGTGTACTTTTGCGGGTCCTTGAGGAAGTCGACGATTTCGACCAGTTCGGCCTCAGCCTCGTCGATGCCGGCGACGTCGTCGAAGGTGACTTTCGATTCATCTTGCTCGTCGTATCGGCGGGCCCGGCTGCGGCCGATGCCCATGAGCCCTCCGCCCCCGAGGCCGCCTCCCTGGGCCGCTCGGCGATAGAGCCACACGTAGACCAGAATCAGCAGTAGCGCCGGGCCGAAGCCGAACAGCATCGTCCACAGCATCCCCTCGCCCTCTTGAATCGGCTCGGCGCGGATCTCGACCCCGTGCTCGATCAGGTACGCTTCCAGTCCAGGCCCGACGAACGCCGGCAGGATCGTCGTGAAGTGGTCGACCTCGCGCGATTCGGCCGCACCATTGTTAGCCTTAGCGTTGGCGCCGGGCGCCTGCGAACGCGGGGGCTCGCTTGTCGGCGGCGTGGTCGCTGCGGAGTTCACGCGTGCGCCCGACTCGGCACTAGCGATTGAGCCCGGCTTGTCTTCGCTCGGCTCCGGCGCACCCTGGCTCGGCGGCGGCTCGTTATCCCGTTTGGACGGTTTGACGGCACCCGCCTCCGTGGACGAGGCGGCGGGCTGCTGCGACGCGGGCCGCGGGTACCGCACCGGCTTGATAAACCGTCCCGAAATCGTTTCGCCGCGGCTGTAGATCGCCTCGACGTTGTTCCGCCCCACCTCTTCCTTGAAGAGCGTGTAGGGGACGTTCACCGGAGCCGAGGGATTGGGGAACAGCAGCCGCACCAAGAGATAGTTGACGATCAGGATCAGCACCAGCCACCACCAGTTGCGCCGCGGCGGGAGCTTGGGCGGCTGGCGGCTCCCATCGGGCGGCGACCCTGTCGGCGAAGGAGAACCGGTGCGGCGGGGCGTGCGAGGGTCGGACGAATTCATGGCGTCAGGCGTGCTGGAACCTTGCAGGGGGGATGTGCAAAAACATCGGCGCGGCATGTCGCTTGAGTCGCCGCAACAACTCAAATCGGACGGCGTCCCACGGTAGACGTTACCATCCCCCAAGAAATGCTAACAGCAGGCCACAGATCGTGGCGCCGACGCGGGAAGTCGCTGAAACGGGATGACACAGAGGAAACAGCGGGGCGGAACGCAGTTCGGCGTTCACAGCCGCCGCAAGAGTATGCTCCCCAGCATGCAGGCCAGGGCGGCGAAATAGGCGTACTGCGCGATTGATTGCCGGCGCTCGACGGGCCGCAGTTCGTCAGCCACTCCGTGGCTGTCCGCGGGCCGCAACGCAGCCAGCGCCTGCGGCGGGGCCTGGCTCAAGCGGTACTCATTGGGATAGGGCCGATGCCAGTGCAAGATTGCCATCTTGTCGTGATCGACGTCGCGCAGGCGCAGCGAGACATGGGCGCGGCCCTCAAGCGGCACGGCGGCCTGGTACCGGCCCAGCCCCGTTTCTTGAACGTCGATCGCCTGGCCCAGTCCGCCGGCCTCCATCGCGGAAGCGTCCCAATGAATGCCGCCCAGCGGAGCGCCCGCCGCGTCGATTCGCCGCAGATCGATGTTCCAGCGATCCGCCGCCTCGCGCTCGACGATCTCCATGCCGTCGGTCGCGTTGTGGCGAAGCACGCCGCGGATCATCTGCGCCCAGAATTTGCCGCAGCCGTCCCAGGCGAGCCACTCGCCGCCCCACTTCTCCGTCAAATCGCTCGTGTAGGCCAGCCCCGTGCCGAGGCCATAACGGCCGATCGCCAGCAGCGGATCGCCAGTTTCCACCGCTAGCAGCAACTGGGCCGTCGCCTTGGCTTCGGTCATCACGTAACCCAGCGTGAAGGGTAGCTCGGCGTCCTCGTAGCCCGACAGCGCCGGGTGATCGCCCGTGCGGACGCTGCCGTAGAGATCTTCCTTGATCGCCGATTTCGAGGCCTGCATCGTCTCCTTGGTGAAGATCTGCGGGACGTTCGCCGGGTCGTCGGTCTCGTAGTACCGGCCGCGTCCCAGCTCGGCGAGGCTCGCCATGAGCTGCTTGTCGGCGTCACCCAGCGCGACCATCGAGACCGTGACGCCCGACTCGGCCATTTCCTCTACGAGCGATTCATGGTCGGCCGGCTGCGTGTGCCCGTCGCTGAGGCAGATCATGTGGCGGATCTTCGCCGGCGTCGCTTCGAGCATCTCCTTCGCCGCGACCATCGCCGGGTACATGTAGGTCCCGCCGCCCGCCAGCAGCGAATCGATCGCCGCCTGCACCGTCTCACGGTCGCCGGCGCTGGTCATCTCGCAAATCACTTGCGCATCGCTGTCGAATCCCACCACCGCGATCGAATCCCGCGGGCTGAGCAGTTCAACCGCCGACTTGGCGGCCTGCCGGGCCAGTTCGATCGGCATCCCCTCCATCGAGCCCGACTTGTCGATTACCAGCACCATCGCCAGCGACGGCTTTTCCTTTTCTTTCTCGAACCGCGACACCAAGGGGAGCACCTCTTCGACCGGCGTCTTATAATAGCCGCCCAGGCCAAAACTGTTCTCCGACCCGAGCATCACCAGCCCCCCGCCAAAATCGACCACGTACTGCTTGAGCATCTGCATCTGCCGGGGCGAGAGCGACGTGGCCGGCAAATCGGCCAGCACCACCGCGTCGAACGCCGCGATCTCTTCGAGCGACTCGGGCAGGCCATGCTCGCCGCGGACTTCCAGCTCCATCTCCTGCTCGGCCAGCGCCCGCGACAGCGGCCGTAGCTGGCGCGGCTGCTGGTGCAGCGCCAGCACCCGCGGCCGTCCGCGCACCGTCACCGTGCAGGACGACTGGTTGTTCACCGCAAACCGGTCCTGTTCGGGCGCGAGTTCCGCCGTCCAGACGCTCGCGCCGGCGGTCGTCATATCCACGTCGAAGTGGAGCGACTGCGCGTCGCCCGCCTGCAGCTCCACGTCGCGCTGCTGGACCGCGACTCCCTTGTGTACCAGTCGCAGCTTCGCCTTGATCGGCCCATTGGCGGCGAGCTTCACGGTAAACCGCATCACCTCGCCGAAGAACGCCTCGCGCGACGAGCTTTCGACGCCCACCACCGCTGCTTCGGCGTCGCTCAACCCCGGCAGGCGATAGAAGAGCGCGTCGGCGCCCTCGCGGGCGATCTGCTCCAACACGCGATCCAGCTCGCCGTCGGTCTCTTGCCCGTCGGTCGCCAGTACGAAGCGGCGGGCCTTGCCGGCCGGGAAGGCCGCCCGCGTCGAGAGCATCGCCTCCGCCAGTCGGGTGGCGCTGCGGAACTCATCGTCAGCCAGCCCCGACTGCCACTTCTTGACCATTTCGCGAAGCCCGTCGACCGACTCGAACTCACGGACGCCCTTGCCTACGGCGAACAGCGACCATGAGTCGCCGGCGCCGAGCGATTTTGTCCATTGATCAACCTGCTCGACCGCCGCCGGCAAGTGCGCCAGGTCCACCGACTGCGATACGTCAACCAAAAAAATCGCGTGCAAATCCTGGCTCTCGTCCCCCAAGAACGGCTGGCATAGAGCGAGCACCAGCAGCACGATGGCGACAATCCGCAGCCCGAAGGCCGACCAGTGCCAGAGCCGCGGCCGATCCACGAGGCTGTACCGCATGGCCAGCGCCAACAGCGCCACGACAGCCAGCCATCCCAACGGGCGCAGCGAAACGAGGTCGATCATCGGCCGTCAACCCGCCTTTCGCCGATGATAGAGGATCGATTCGCCCGCGAGCACGACGATCGCCAGCACCGTGAGCCAATGAACCGGCGACCGCCCCCGGCTGATCGGGCGGCGCGAGTCGTTCACCCCGTCGCTGTTGAGCAGCGATTCCTGCGCCGAGACGAGACTGGCTCCCAGCAGCCATCGGCCGCTGCCGTTAGAAAGCTGGTAGAAGCCGGTCTTGGGCGGCATGTCGAAGAACTTTCCGCGCACTTCTTGCGTCTCGCCGCCCGGCAGGGCAAGCTGCGACGCGCTGGACGCCTCCGCCGAAAGGACCGGCGCGCTCTGACCGGGGCGGTACGTTGCCGCCAGCGGCGTCTCGCGCCCGACCAGGTGCGTCACCGCGCTGTGCACCAGCACCGGAAACCATGCGCTGAAATAAAAGTCGGCCGCGATCGGGTCGAGATTCACCACCACCGCCGAGCGCCCTTCGCGGCGCGCGACGTAAACCAGCGGCAACCCCGATTCGCTCGCCGCCAGCACCTGTGCACCCGGCGGCGGCGTAAGCTGCCGGGCGCCGACGAACGGGATCGTCGCCACGTCGGCGTGCGCGAGGGCAGGGTGGTCGGGCTGGAGGACTCGCACGGCGCCCACCTCGACCTCCGCGCCCAGCTCGCCCCACCAGGGGGACTCGCCCTCGGGGTGGAAGACGACCGCCCGCGCCGCCTCAGGCGACATCGATTTGGCAACCGTCACGTCGCCGCCTTCGCCTGCCAGGCTCAACAGGCTGCTGCTGCCGGCAAACGCCAGCACGCTATTCTCCAGGAACAACCGGTCGTTCGACTCGACCGATACGCGGATCGGCGTCGGCAACCGCGCGGCGAGGTAGGCGACGTCGTCCGCCGCCAGTGCATCGGCCGCCTCCAACCGTGCCAGCCACCGCCCGGGCGGCGCCTCGTCCACCGTAAACGTCTCGGGCGGATTGAGTCCCGGCTCGACCGAAAGCGGAATCACCTTCATCAACTGCTCAGCGCCGCCCGCGCCTAAGCGAACCAGCGACAGATCGATCTGGCGGGGCGCGGCATACGACGAAGCGACCTGAAAGTAAACGCCCAGCCGGTTCTCTCCCCCCGGCAGGTAGGCCAGGTCGGCGGCGACCAACCCGATGTTCTCCGCCGCCGCGCCCACTTTGAACAGCTCGACTCCGCCGCCCAGCCGGGCCGCGTCGAAGCCGCCGTCGCTGATGAAGATCAGCCTCCGGCGATCCTGCCACTGGGCGGCGGCCTGGACGATGGCCGCCAGGGCCCCTTCATCGAGCGCCTCGGGCGTCGAAGCGATCGAATCGACGGCGTCGAGCAGTTCGCGGGGATTGTTGGTCAGGTGCGATCGATAGGCGAGCGCGCCGGCTGCGGCGGCCACCGCCGCTCGCTGCGAACCGTTGAGCCCTTCGATAATGCTCGCCGCCAGGCGCTTCGCTTCCTCCAGCCGCGCGCCGCCTGGGCCGCGGGCGCCCATCGACGCGCTGTTGTCGATTACGATGAGCAGGTCCTGCCGCTGGTCGTTCCACTGCGGTTGCGCCAGGGCCAGGCAGACGGCCGCGGCGGCCAGCAGCATGAGCGCCAGCGACAAGGCGTCCCGCAGCCGCTGGAACAAGCTGCTGGACCGCTTCTCCTGAAAGATCCGCTCCCACAGAAACAGCGCGGTCGTGGGCCGCCGCCGCGGGCGGACTTTGAGAAAATAGATCGCCGCCAGCGGCACAAGCGCCACGAGCGACCACAGCATCGCCGGGGCCAGCAGCGTCATGCCACCAGCCCTCCGCGGCGCAGCAGGTCCTGAATCACCGCCTCGAACGGCGGCTCGGTGGAGGTCGAGGCCAGGCCGATGCCGCTTCTGGCGCAACACCTCTTGAGCGACTGATTCCACTCGGCTACCGCCTGCTCGTAGCGGCGCGCTTCGCGCGGCGTGACGGTAATTCGCTTGCGGCGGCCCGTCTCGACGCACTCCAGCTCCAGGTCCCCTTTCAACTGGCAGCGGGTGTCGTTATCGTCCTGCACCTGCAGGCAGAACACCTCGTGGTTGTGGTACTGCAGGTAGCGCAGCCCCTCTTCGAATCCGCTGGGAAACAGAAAGTCGGAGATAGCCACCACCAGCCCCCGCCGCCGATGCCGCGCCTGGAACACCCGCGTACAACCGGCGAACTCGGTGTCGCCGCCAAAGGTCTCCGCCTCGTCGAGCGCTCGCAAGAAGGCGAGCGTCTTGGCCCCGCCCCGGCAGACCTCCAACAGCGGCTTCAGCTCGTCCGCCAGACCGTACACCGCCAGCCGGTCGAGGCTCCGCAGGGCGATATAACCCAGGGCCGCCGCCAGCTTGCGGGCGTAGAGAAACTTCGATTCCATCGAGCGGCTGCAATCCAACAGCAGATAGACCGTCGCGTCCTCTTCGAGCTCGAACAGCTTGATCACCAGCGACTCGAACCGCGCGAACACCCGCCAGTCGATCGCCCGGTAGTCGGCGCCGTAGTAGTACTCCGCATAATCGGCGAACGTGATGCCTGAGCCCCGCTGCCGCGTCTTGCGATCCGCCTGCAACGACCCGCCGAGCACCTTGCGGGCCAGGAGGTAGAGCGAATCAAGCCGGCGGATAAACGCAGGATCGGTAAGCATTATGGGCCGGGGGAGTTAGCCGCTTGAGTCAGACGCAAAACGCGCAAAAAGAAACAGCCGTTTCAGGACCAAGACGCTGCGACTGCGCAGCTCATCAGCGGTTTGTCAGTTTGGCTGTCGGCTATCGGCTATCGGCTCGCGGCCGGAGTAAGCGTTTCCTCATCTGGCCGTCAGCCGCCAGCCGCTAGCTCATAGCCCATGGCCGGGCATGATTTATTAGCGACACAGGACTCCCTATAACTGCTGGTCGCACCTTCGTTTTTGCGTCGCTGGCGCCCCTTTGCGGCTACTCCCTTAATCAAACCGGCGAACGACGCGGTCGATGAGTTCGTCGGCCCGAATCCCTTCGGCTTCGCCTTCGAAGCTCAGGATGATGCGATGCCTGAGCGCTGGCGCCGCGACCGCGCTTACGTCGTCGCGACTCACGTGATACCGACCCGCCAAGAGGGCCCGGCCGCGGCTGGCAGCGAGCATCGCCTGGGCCCCACGCGGCGACGCGCCGTGGCGGACGAACTTCCGCACCTCGGGCGGCGCATCCTCGCTCGACGGGTGGGTCGCCCGGACGATGCGGATGAGGTGGTCCTGCACGGCGTCGTCGATCGGGGTCTCGCGCAGCGTGCGGCCCATCGCCAGCATGTCTTCGCCGCTGGCCACGGCGTCGATCGTCGGGGGCGCGGCCCCGCCGGTCCGCCGCAAGATCTCGGCAAACTCCGCGTGGTCCGGCAGTTTTACGAACAGCTTGAAAAAGAACCGATCGAGCTGCGCCTCCGGCAGCGGGTACGTCCCTTCCTGCTCGATCGGGTTCTGCGTGGCCAGCACGAAAAACGGCGCGTCGAGTCGATGGGTCCGTCCGGCGACCGTCACCGCCTTCTCCTGCATCGTCTCCAGCAGGGCCGACTGCGTCTTGGGCGTGGCGCGGTTGATTTCGTCGGCCAACAGCACGTTGCAGAAGACCGGCCCGGGCTGGAAGTCGAGCGACTTGGCGCCGCCGCGCTCCACCAGCACCTGCGTCCCAACGACGTCGGCCGGCAGCAGATCGGGCGTGAACTGAATCCGCTGGAACTTCAGGTGCAGCGCCTGGGCCAGCGTGTTGACCAGCGCCGTCTTGCCCAGCCCCGGCACCCCTTCGAGCAGCACGTGACCGCCGCTGACGACCGCCAGGAGCACCTGCTCGACGATCTCCCGCTGTCCGACAATGAATTTGGCGATCTCATCGCGAATCCGCTCGAACGTCGCCACGAACCGCTCGGCGGCCTGTTGGGTTTCCGCAACTGCAATGCTCACTACGCCTCTTCTCCCGTAGATAGATAGCCGGTCCCTTCAGGCGCAACGTCCCAAAGCGAGTCACACGAGCAACAAACTCTGTGCGAAGCGTCTTCTGACGCCGATAACCGCTTCCATCAAACCAACGCTACGTGTTCCGCATCCATACTAAGCCCGCCAAACACGCGAAAATGCGCGAAAGATAAGGCAATTGCCGATTTTCCCTAAAAGCACCCGCGCCGATCCCCGTGACAAGAAACAGACCAGTCCCCCACGCCAATCACGTTGGCGCAAATTCGCGTGATTCGCGGGCCAACAAATCCCAAAAGAATATCGTTCCTCTCACTCTCTTTTTTCACTCCTCTTTCGCGCCCTTTCGCGTGTTTCGCGGGCTCTCTTCTTTTTTTCTTCCTTCTTGCGCCCTTAGCGCCTCTTTGCGGCTAAGCACCCTCATCCGCGGCCGCCTGGCCCGCAGCCGCCGGCTCACTGTCCATCTGATGGATCAACTGGAAGTACTGCTTCACCCCTTCGCGGACCTGAGCCGGCACGTCCTCGCGCTCGACGAACGATTCGAACTGCCGCTGGAACTGCCGCTGCCGCGCCTCGCCCCGACGGTGCGACACGCCGCTGCCGTCGTCGGCTGATTCGATGGTCGTCAGCGACGGGCCCTGGCCCTTCGTTCCTTTGAGCTCGGTCGTCTGGCCGTTATCCGCCAGCCCGTCGCGCGCGTCGCGACGAGCGGTATTCGATCCCCAGCCAGCCTTCTTGCCGCCCGCCTTGGGACTGGGAATCTGGCACAGCCCGTTGCACATTCCCTGGCACTGGCTGCACTTGTCGCATAGCAGGGAGAGCTTCTTTTCGGCATTGCGACAGAGCGAGAGGCGATTGAGGTTCTTGCACAGCTTCTTCAGGGCGCTGTTGACCGCCTGCTGGCAGGCCTGGCACTGCGACTTGCACTGGCTGTCGCACTCGCCTCGCTCGCCCTGCTGCCGCTCGGCCTCCTTGAGCGATTCGTCAAGTTCCTCGACCGCCGAGGCCAGCTCTTCCATATTCTCTCCCAGCTCCCCGCCGCCCGCGCTGGCCGAGCCGCCTTTTCCTCCGCTGGCGCCCGCGGCGCCGCTCGACTGGCTCGACTCGCCCGCCTTCGAGGCGCTGGCGGTGGCCGACTTCGACGCCGAATCCTGCGACGCTGACCTGTTGGCCTGGGCCGCCGCCGCCATCCGCTGCGCCGCCGCCTTCAGCCGGGCTAGCTGCTTCCGCTGCTCCGACAGCGGCTTGTCCTCAGGGGGCTTCATTCCGGTAAGCTGCTCGGCGGCCTGGTCGTAGTTCTTCTGCTTCAGTTCATCGGCCAAGGGCTGCGTCTGGGGCTGCTCATCGAGCTTCTCGGCGGCCCGCGCCAGGAGTTGCTCTTCCTTCTTGCGCTCCAGCGCCAGCCGGGCCTTGTTCAAGTCTCGCTCCAGCTCGGCGTACTGGCGCAAGGCCTCCTTGCGGTCCTTGGTGACCTGGAGCTTGTCGACCATTTGCCGCAGTTTGTCGGGGTCGACCAGCTCCTTCTCGAGCGGATCGTCAACGCCCTTTTCCAACTCGTCGACCAGCTCCTTAAGCTCCTTGTTGGCCGTCTCGGTGGCGGCCTGCACCGCCTTTTCGGTTTCGAGCCGCTCGAGCACCTCCGGGCTGGGGCCGCGAAGGCTCAACGGCAGCGCCACGGCGGCCAGCCCCGCCGCAAGCGCGATCCCCCGCCGCGGCCACTGGTACCGAATCGACAGGGGCGAGAGCGCCTCCAGCCGCCGTCGGGTGTAGTCGGCCTGCAAGGCGTAGAAGCCCTCCTTGCGCCCAGCCCGCTTGAAGTGAAGATAGGACGCCACCGAGTCCTGCAGTCCGTAGAACCGATCGACCAGCCGGGCCGACGCGTCGTCGTCCAGCCGTCGCCAGAACCATCCCGCCGCAGCTACGGCCATGGTCGCAACCGCCGCAACGGCGACCGCCGCCGCGGGCGTAGCGTAACCCTGCCATACGTAAATTGCCGCCACCGCCGCCAACGCCCCGGCCCCCGCGGCGGCGGCCCACACCAGCGCCGTCCAGAACCGATGCAGGTTCACCCGCCGACGAACAAAGGCGACAAACTGCTCAATCGGACCATGTGAATCAACCGACATAGCGCGGCTCCGAGAGGATGGTTAATATCGATAAATGAGGGCGACGACGATTGGATGGCGAAACATCTGTTTTATTGCCCGCGAATCACGCGAATAGACGCCAATAGAAACAAACAAGCGAGTCCCCCTCCCTCGAAGGGAGGGACTAGGGGAGGGGTTTGCACCACCAACCAGCATCCCACTCCCCCAACAAAACCTCGCAACTACCTCTCAATCCGCCCCCGCCATCCGACGCGAGCCCTCTCCCTTCATTTATTCGCCCCCATTCGCGTTATTGGCGGGCCCTCTCCCCGCAGCAGCAAGTGGCAATCAGCCGCGACATTATATAGCCGAAGCAGCGACAATTTCATCTCAATCCACGTTCGAAATCCCCGCCGCCCGGATTCACCTGGCGGATTGATTACACCAGCAGCGGGCAGCTTAGCCGCCCGCTGCCGCGGTCGCCGGCGCTGCGGCTGGCGTTTCCTGCTCGTCGCCGCCGCTAGCTTTCTTTTCGATGAGCGCCATCACCCGGTCGTGCTTCTTGCGCTCCGCGTCGCGAACCCCTTCAAGCGTCATCGCCTGCTCGGCAAGCTGACGCGCCTTATCCAATTCGCCAACCTCCGCCCAGGCCGCCGCCGCGTTCAGCGTCCAGTGGATGCGGCGAATCTTCCAGGTATCCGGCATCTTCGCCAGGCTCGCCTCATACAACGCCGCCGCCGGGCGATAGGCCTTCTCGGCCGCCAGCCATTCGGCCAAGGTCAGGTTGACCATGAAGTGCCGCGGGGGCAAGGGATCGATCTGGCTGGCGTGGGCCAGTAGTTCCTCGCGAGTCAGCAACTTCGCGTCGATGAGATGCTTGTAAACCGACTGCTGGCGCTGCAGACCGGTGACGTGATGCGGCTCGTCATGGTGGAAATTGAGCCATTCCAGGTCCGCCAGGCAGCCGACGACTCCCTCGGCCGTAGCCAGCCGCGTCGTCAGATTCTCGGGAGTCGGCGCACCGATCGAGGACTTCAGCATTTGCCAAAGCGAGCCGTTGACGCCGCGGTTTTGGAAATTGGCGCGGGCGTTGCGCGAAAGCTTTTCGCGCCACTCCGCTAGTTCGCCGGCTGCCTGCCCCCGCACATGGGCCGCCACGAGCATGGCGCTGTAGTCGCTGTAATAGTTAAAAGGGACGTACTCCTTGCCGATGAGCAACTGGCGCAGCGAGCGGCCCATCGCGACGTACTGCTCGACGGTCCAGCCGCTGCAATCTTCGAGCATTGCCTCCTTCCCGCAGCGAAGTATCGATTCAATCCGCTGAACCGTCTGATAGTTCTGGCCGTCGACCAGTTTTGCCAGTGCATCGAACAACTCCACGAACGGCCGTACGTCGCCGCGACGCAATTCGTTCGCCAGATGCCGCTGGGCGAGCTCCGCCTGCAGGTTCCACTGCCGGGGGTCGTCCTGCGGAAAAGCGAGCGCCAAATTCAACTTCTGGTACTGCTGGGCGAGGGGGTCGCGCAGCCGTTCGCTTGCCGGCCGGCTGCGGGCCAACAGCGCGAGGCTGCGCATTCGCATGCCGTCGTCGGTGAACGTCACGGCGGCGAACTCGCCAGCCAGCTCGAGCATCCGCTGATCCCGCGGCGGGGGCTCAGCCGGCTTGTCCGCGGCGGCCGCCTCCCGATTCGAGGCGGCGGTCGGCACATCCCCGGCGGGCGGCTTGTCCGAGGGCCCGTCGTGCATGGCCGCCATCAACGACCGAGCGAAAAACTTTTCATCGTCCCGATTGAGCTGTTCGCACAGGGGCCCGACCTGCGCGGCAATCGACTCATCGTAACGCGCGTCCTCCGAATTCGGCCAATCGATCGACACATCGGTCCAGTGGGCACGCAGGAACCGCGCCGCCAGCTCGGGCCGCTTCGCTCGCAGGAGCTCCAGGAGCACCAGCGGGTCGTGGCTCAGCGAAGAGTCGTACCGCCGCAACAGCAGATGGACCCGCGGCTCGTCGCCGCGCTTCAGGTAAACGGCGAGCGCCGCGGTCAGCACGCGCGAATCGTTCACCTCATCGAGCTTCTCGAACCGCTGGGCGCCCGCCGACGAGGCCGCTCGCAGGAAGCGATTGGCCCACCTCTCTTGGAACGCGGAGATCCGATCGGCAAGCCCGGCCTCGTCGGCGTGCCGGCTGATCCACTCCACGAGCGCCCGCTGCTGATTGCCGGGTATCGCAACGCCCGAATCGATCGCCTCGGCCAGCACGTCGAGCGCCGCGCCGCCCAGGTCCGCCGGCAGCCGCTCGCCTTCAAACCGGGCAAGCTCCCCGGCGAGGTGCATCCGCCAGCCGATCGGCAGCTCCTTGCTGGCCATCTCCGCGGCGAAGTAAGCGCGATACTGCTGCGAAAGTGCGACCGGATCGCCTGCGGACCGCTCGTCGTTGTCGCCTTCTTTTTGTCCTTCGTCGTCGCCTTCGCCCTCGTCGCCGTTGTCGTTGTCGACGTTGCCCCCTGGGCGCTGCTCCTGGGCCTTCTCACGGGCCTGATCCGCCCGACACATGGCCAGCGCCGCGGCGAAGTCGCCCGCCAGGCGAGGGTGCGCGTCCTGCCCTTGCGCCTCCTGCGCCCACGCGGCCAGATCGTCTAGGTCCTCTTGTCGATCGCCGCTGAACTGATTCCGGAAAGCCTCGTAGTACGAATCGATGAATAGACTGCCCGAGCGATTCCCCAGCAACGTGCCAAGCTCGCTGTGCAGTTGCTTTACGGCTTCTACTGCCGTGAGCTTGGCCGTACCCTTGCCGTCTAGCGACTCCTGCAAGTGACGTCGCAGCGCCTCGTCGATCCCGTAGTTGTCTCCGTCTTCGTACTCGACGTTGACCCCCTTGTCGTTGCCCACGATCGCTGCGATGAGCGCCAGCCGACTAAGATTCTCGCGCCCCGGGCGCTGCGACAGATCGCGTAGCAAATAGGCCGCCGTGCTGGAACTGCTGCCGAAGTAATAGTTCCATTGGTTCCGCTTCTGCGCGTCGTGCGCCAGTTCCAGGAATCGGAAGAACACCTCCGACGCTAGCGCCGGATCCGACCCGATCTTGTCGCCCAGCACGCCGGCCAGATATTCGCCCGACTCCCAGGGCTGAGCCACCAGCTCTTCCAGCCGCTTCGCCTGGCGGACTTTCTCGAGCAGTTGCTCGGTCGCCGAGCGGCTGCTTCCTTCCAGCCACTGTTTCAGCTCGCCATACTTCTGGGGCGCCGCTGGCTTCTTCAGTTCCTCGGCCGCGAGCGCCGCGATCAGCCCGGCGATCTTCGACTGCCGCGGCTCTTCAACCTGCCGCAGGGCCTCCAAGCGCTCGGCGGCGTACTCCAGCAGCGCCGCTTCCCCCTTGAGGTACGAGTCGATCAGCCCCAGGCCGAACGTCGGCGTCTTGGCGTACCGCTCGGCGACCGCCGCCGCGAGCTCCTTCTGATGCTCCTGGCTCACTTCCCCGGCCGTCTTGAGCAAGTGCGCCAGCCAGCTGTTCTGGCCGCGATTGCGCGCACCTACGTCGAGGGGGTGGAACGCGTCCAGCTCCGCCAGCCAGGGCGAGCCCGCCAGCATGGCCAGCGCTTCGGCGGGCTTTTTGCGGGCCAGCTCCGATACGCCCGACTCGGCGTAGTATTCCAGGTTGTCGATCGACGGCCCGTCGACCCCTTGCAGATATGCGAGCACCGTCGGCAACACATTCCGCCGCTGCAGAAGCTGCGACATGAAGTTGTTATAGACGTAAATCTGTCCCGAGGGCTGTCCCCAGGAAATGCCGTTGTTCGTGTTGTACTTGGCGAGAAAATCCTTGCGCTTCGCCGCCGGCCCCAGATAGATCGTCGTGATCTCCTCCAACAGCTCCAGCGTCTTGGGCCCGCCGCGCAGCTCGTACGTCGTCTCGATAAGCTGCGACACGCAAGCGGGCATTTGGTAGTGATTGGGCGACTTGGCCAGCCGCTTGAGCCGCTCCACGGCCAGGTTCGAGAGGTCCGCGTCCAGCTTGCGATCCTGCCAGGCCGCTACCACGATCGCCAGGTCGTCGGCCTGGTCCTGCGCGTTGGCGCCGGGCCGCTGCCGGACGACTTCCTGGGCGACGCCGAGGAACTCCTCCGCCGGGCAGCGATAAAGCTGTTCCATCTGGGCAAGCACCTTCGCCGCGTTCTTGTTGCGGCCTCTCTCAAGCGCCGGCAGCAGCTCCTGGTCGATCGCCTTCCAATCGCCGGACGCCGCCGCGGTGCGAACCAGAAACTCCTCGGGGCTCTGCAGGCGCACACGATTGGCATCGTTGCTGAAGTAGGTGTAATTGGCGTACGGGTTGTTTCCTGCCGACGGCTTCCCCTGGGCCTCGTCGCGGAGAATTGTTGTCGCCCGCAGGGCGAATCCGTCGATCTGCTCCCCTCGGGCTTCGGTCGCCGCCAGCAGGTGCGTGAAGCCGGCTCGCGCGCAGTCGGCGTGCTTGAGCATCTCGTCGCACAGCGCCCGGTGAACTTCCGAGCGGCGCTTGTGCAGCTTCGTCTGCTCCTCGGAAAGCTTCTCGTTGTTCTCTTGCTTCTTCGTATACAGAGACGGCAGATTTCGGCCGTTCCGCGCGTACATTTCGTGCGCGATCATCTGCACCAGGCCGCCCGCCCAGCCGGTCTGCGCCCGCTCGGCCTCGGCGAGCGTGCGCAGATAGGCTACCGCGAGCTCAGCGCGGGTGACGCGAACGGCCGGATCGAGCTCGTTGTCCTGCATCTGCTCGATGAACATCTGCCCGATCGACTGGCTTTGGTTCGGGTTGAGCAATTTGAGGTGCTGCTGGGCGGCCGCAACTTCCTCCGGGCCCATGAGCATCACCAGGCGCACCCGCGCGGCGTCGTCTTTCGGCCGCTTGGCGATAAGCCGCTCATACGCCTGCCGCGCCACATCCGGCTTGTCGAACATCTCGCAGACGACCGCGTACTCCGAAAGCCGCTGGGGGTTCTCGCTGTCGCCGGGGTCGAGCGACTTCATGAGCTCGTCGGCGAGCCCCAGCGCGCTGGTCCGCTGCTTCACCTGCCGGAATTGATAGCGCATGTAGCTGCCGTTTTGCGGGTTGGCCAGCACTTGTCGAACTTGCCCGAGCACTTCGGCGGCCAGCAGCTTCACCGCCGCGTCGCGCTTTCCCTCGGCCACCAGCTTGGCGATGCGATCCTGGGCGCCTGGGCTGGCCATAATTGGCATTGCCGCCCGTACTGTACCGCCGCCTCCCGACGGCTGGCTGGCGGCGAGCTGGTCCAGCTTTTCCGCCTCGCGCTTCAGCCCCAGGTCCTCCATGGCGGCGATCAGCTCGTTGCGCTTATTGGCGTCCAGCCGCGATTGCCGCAGCCGCAGGCAGGCCGCCTGCCCGGCCTCGACGAGCCGCCGGGTCAGCGCCTCGTCCGCAACGACCTGTTTGTCTCCCTTCGCCTCGGTAACCGATGCGACGATCGCTGCGTCGACCCGCGAACGCATTTCGCGATCCATCGGCAGATAACGGGCCTTCGAGAGCAGATCCACCGCCTCGGCGTGCTTCTGGTCGGCCACGGCTTTGCCGGCGGCGAGCAGATACGCGTCGAGCTGGGGCTGCTCGGCGGCGAGCATCTCCCGGAGCGTCTTGTCGGCCAGGTCGTTAAACTCCAATCGCATCGCCAGCAGCGTCCGCAGGACTGGATGGCGCACTTTTTCGACCAGCGGACGGGCCTTGTCCGCGGCGAACTCGAACTGGCCCGACGGAGCAAACGGCGACGATATCGACGCTATCGACGCGAACGGATCCGATTCCGGGCGGCGGAGCAGGACCAGCACCGTCGGCGGGAAGTCGGCCAACTCCACCGGCGGACTGCCTAAGGGCACGAACAACTGCTGCTGCGGTTGCCGGTAGACGCCCATCATCGCCGCCTGCTGGCGCTGGTTCCCGCCGCCCCCGTACTGTGCGACTTCGTCCTCTAAAAACGCGATGAGCGACGACGGATCGTCCCCCCGCGTCAGCGTGCCGACCACATAAGTAAACGCCCACTGGCCGTACTGCGGCGACGAGCGCAGGTGCGGATACCAGGCGATCATCAGCTTCGAGAACTTCTCGCGGTACGCCTGCGGAATCGAAGGGCGGTCACCTTCGCTCTGCGGCAACCCGCCGAGCGTCTGAGCCAGCCCGATCACCGTCATCGGGCTGGGCGACTCGATCTCGTTGGCAATTGCCAGAGCCGTTTCGAAATGCTCATTGGTCCGCTCGTTGGCGGCGCCTTCTTTTCCGTCGTTCGCTTCGTCGCCGAGGGCCCGCTCGGATTCCTCGACGACGCCGCACTGCACGGCCGCCATGAGCGCCAGCTCTGGATACGGCTTGCGAAAGACTTCAATCGCCTTCTCCGCATACTGCTCCAGGTCCGACTGCTGCCGTGAGAACTGCCGCAGCACTACCAGCGCCAGACCGACTTCGTCGTCCGGGTGCTGGGCCAAGTACTCTTCGAACTCGGCGCCCGATTCGCGGTAGTAGCCCTCCGGGCCGATCCGCACCAGCAGCTCCGCCGACTTCACGCCCCGCTCGTGCATCGAGCGCACCAGCTCGCTCGTTTGTTCTTCTTCAAGCTGCTGGGCCAGCGTCGCCAGGTGGGCCAGCGCCATTGGCCTGCACAATTCGACCTTAGAGGGCATTTGGACCTTAGTCGCGGCGGCCCCGCCGCCTAGCAGGCCCCCGCTGAAATACACCCCCCCGCGCTGCTGCTGATGCTGGTACGCCGTGTACCGGTACTGCGCCAGCTCCATGCACTCGACGACCGACGGCGGCGCCATCTTCCGCACCATGTCGAAGTACGAATTGATGCTCGCCGACAGCCCGGGCTTCTTCGAGACCTCCGGCAGTTCCTCCTGATCCTCCAGTAGCACGAGAAACTGCTCGATCGCCTCGCGCTCGTCGCCGCATTCCTCGTGGGCTACCGCCAGCAGGTAACGCAGGCGGTAGTCGCCCGGCTGCTCGATCACCTGGGGGGCCAGCAGCTCGACCGCCCGCTTCCACTCGCCGGTGCCGCACATCGCATCGGCAATGGCTTCCAGCGTGCGGGGATCGCGGTCCTTCTCTCCTGCTAATTCAAACAGAATCGCAAACCCGTCCTCCGCGTCGCCATACGTGAGATGGAGCCGGGCGATCCGTTCCTTGGTGCGATTGGTCTTGTCGATCTCGCTGGCGCGGGTGAGCGTCTCCACCGCGGCGTTCCAGTCCCCCTCCTGCTCCTCGACCCGTGCGATGTGGTGGAGCAGCTCCAGATCGTCCGGCTTGATCTTTGCCGCGGCGGTCAGCGCCTGCCGGCGCCCCTCGTAGTTGTCCGCCTCGCGATGCACCTCGGCCAGCGCCAACAGCGGCACGATCGACTGCCGGTTGCTCCGCCGCCGCTCTTCCAGGTTTTCCACCAGTTGGGGGAGCTTCCCCAGCTGCTCGCAGATCTTCGCCAACTCCTGGGCCCAGCGGAGCTTGCCCGCCACGTCCTCAGTGTCGTCGTAAAGCTGCCAGTAGATCCGCTCGGCGTCGGCCGCGTGGTTCGACTCGCCGTAGAGCTGCGCCAGCCGCACCCGCAAGTCTTCGTCCTCCTCGAACTTCTGCACGGCCGACTTCATCACCGCCACGGCAGCGTCGTCTTTGCCCTGCATCCGCAGCAGGGCCGCCTCGGTCGTCCAAGGGAGCGTGCTGCCGGGCGAGAGCCGCTTCCACTCGGCAATCCAGGGGAGGGCTTCCTCCACCTGGAAATTGCGCTGATACAGCTCCACCAGCCGCCGCACATGGATGCTCTTGCGCCCGCCCGGCAGCTCGAGCAGCTTGCGGGTCGCCTCGGCCGCGGCCGACCAGTCGCGGCGCTGATTGAACAGCCGGATCTGCTCGCTTACCGCCAGGATGTTGCCGCTGGCAGCCGCCGCGGCGAGCGTTTCGTCCGCCGCGCGGCTGTCGCCGGCCGCCTCGTACAGCTCGGCCAACAGGCAGCTCTGCGGGACGCCGCGCTGGGGAAGCGCGGCCAACCCTTGGGCCACTTCTTCGATCTTGTCGGCGCGGTCGCAGGCCGCGACCGCCTGGTCGAGCGCCGCTTCCAGCTCACTGGTGTTTTCGGCCAGCTCGACCCGCCGCTGCACCCAGGGCAGGGCCAGCTCCGGCTTCTTCAGGGCGATCGCCGTCGCCGCCAACTGGCTGAAGTAGAGCGGCTCTTTTTTGAACTCGGCCTCGCGCGCCTGCAGCAACTCGAGCGCGGTTTCATACTCCTCGCGGGCCGCCAGCGCCCGCGCGACGTGCAGCAGCTCGCCGAGCTCGGCGCCGTCGGCCAGCTTGCGGTAGATTTCAATCGCTTCGGGCTTCTTGCCAGCGCCGTAGAGAAACGCCGCGTACGCCTCCTGGGCCGAAGCCGAGTCGGGGGTCGCCGCGGCCATTTCTCGATAGACCTCGGCAGCCGCGTCCTTCAGCTCGAACCGCTCCAGCGCTCGCGCGGCGCGCAGGTAGGCGTACTCGCTCTTATCGGAGGCGGCAAGGTAGTTGCGAATCTCCGCGGCGCTTTGGTCCTTCTGGCTCGCTTCGTTCAGCAGCGTCGCCAGGCGGAAGCGCAGCTCGGCGTCTTTGGCATTCTGCTCGCAAAGGGCGCGGAGTTCGTCGATCGCCTGATCCTTCCGGCCGATCTTCGCCAGCACCTCGACGTATTCCTCGCGGTTGGCCCGATCGCCCGGCGTCAGTTCCAGGATCTTCTTATACGCGGCGATCGCCTCATCCTGCTCGCCCAGTTCCACCAGCAGCTTTGCATAGCGACGATGCAGGGCGATTCGACGCCCGTGCGTTTCAAACAACTTCTTATAGTGCTCCTTGAGCTGCGACAGGCTATCCTCGCGGCGGAACAGTTGCTCCGTCTGCGCCAGGATCTCCTGCTCCAGCCAACTGTTCTGGCCCACGTCGCCCAGCGCCTGGCTGTAGGCGGCGAGGGCCTTCTCGCGACTGCCCGCCCGCTGATGGACGTCCCCCAGTCGCAGCCGTCGCGTCACCGCGAGGTACGGGTCCTTGGTCCGCGCGAGCATCGCCTCGGCCAGCTTCGCCGCCTCCTCGAACAGGCCCTCGTCGATGTGCAGCTCCAGCAGGTCTTCGGCCAGCTCCTCGTCGCCAGGACGGGCCGCCAACAGCGCGCTCCACAGCTTTACCGCCTCGTCCGCCTGGCGATTGCGCACCAGCATTCGGCCAAGCTGCTTATCGATGAGGACCGCCAGCTTCTCATCCGGCTTCAGCTCGCGCGCTTTGCGAAGGTCGGCGATGGCCGTTTCGAAATCGAGCGCCCGGGCCTCGGCCGCAGCCTTCTGAAACCACGCCTCGGCGCTCCCGGGATTATCGGTCAGGGCCCGCCGGAAGGCCTCAAGCGCCGCCGAGTCGTCTCCTTGCTTGGCGTAGAAGTAGGCCAACAGCAGTTGATCGGTCGTCGATTTCGTTTCGCCGGCCTTGGCGACCAGAAACTTCTGCAGGTCGTCGACCGTCGCCTCGTCCAGCCAGGTGTTATAGAACCGGTCGTACAGATACCCCGGCTCAGGGCGCTTGCGGAGCGGTTCGTAGTATTTGAGCGCCTTGGCGCTTACGGCCGGCTCGTCAGCCGCTTGGACCCGCAACGTCGGCGAAACGACAGTCAGCGTAACGAGCGCCCCCAGAATCGCCGCGCGCCATCCGCCCTTCGTGGGGCGTCGATTCCACCGATACATAAAAGGGATCCTTTGGCTCTAGCGAAAAATCGGGACGAGATAGCTGCTATTTGGCGAACTGCGGCAAACCGCCCATCATGTCGTTTCGCTCCGGGCGCAGCAATCTTTTTCTCTATTTTCGCCGAATGCAAAGTTTTGAAGGCCTGTGGCCCCGCGCTCTGCGCATGTCAGCTAGGCAAATCATGACGACGAGTGCACGTGCTGGCGCAGCCAATCCGAGAACTGAAGCTCGCTAATCTCGCCCGCCGCTAGCGCCAGCATTACAGCAACCTGATCATCCTGGCCAGCGACGAGATGAAGGCCGTTCAGCAATAAGAAGGTATGGCAAGATAGGAGCGCAGCGCGTTTATTGCCGTCAAGGAAGGGGTGATTGCGGGCAATGCCATAGGCGAGGCTCGCCGCCAGTGAAGTCAGGTCCGGCTTCGGGTCCAGATAGGCCCAGGCGTTGCGCGGGCGAGCGAGAGCCGACGCCAGCAGTCATTGGTCCCGAATCCCGGCCAGCCCTCCGAACTCGCTAAGCTGCTCCCGATGAAGCGCCAGGAGCACTGACTCTTCGAGCCAAGTTGGTTCGTCCATCGACTACTTCGCCAGCTCTTGAAGCGCCTCGCGGTTACCAGCGATTACCTGCCTTCCAATGCGCAATTGCTCAGCTTGAGCGGGCGTCAACGAAACAATTTCGACGCCATTTGGGGTGTCGATTATGCAGAGCTGATCGCCCGGCGCAGCCTGCAGCTTTTGCAGCACTTGCGGCGGAAGAATGATCCCTAGTGAATCGCCGATCGCGGTGACGCTCGTTGTAGTCATGCGGTTGCTCCTGTGATCATTCTACCGAATAGTCGCAAAACGTTCACGCTCTCCGGTCGAATAACGCAACTCTACCCCGGCCACCGCGCATAAACCCCGCTGGCCAGTCGCCGACCGCAAGTAGACCTCAGCAGCAGCTCGCCGGCTCGGGGCGGCTGGCCGCAGTGGCCGAACATCCCCTCCGCTACATACGCCGCCAGCTCCGCCGGCCCGATCCCCGGCGTGTGGCAGGTCGCCAGCACGAACTTCGGACGCCCTGCGGTCAGCTCGCCGCACAATTGCAGCAGCGGCAGCAGGTCTCGCTTGACGGACCACTGTTCGCCCTTGGGCCCGTGGCCGTAGGTCGGAGGGTCGAGAATGACCGCGTCGTAGCGATTGCCGCGCTTCGCCTCGCGGCGGCAGAACTTCAAGGCGTCTTCCACGATCCAGCGGATCGGCCGATCGGCCAGACCGGACCTCTCCGCATTTTGCCGCGCCCGAGCCGCCGCGCCCTTGGCCGCATCGACATGCACGACGCTCGCTCCGCCGATCGCCGCGGCCAGGGTGCTCCCGCCGGTGTACGCGAACAAGTTGAGCACTTGCAGTCCCGGTCTTGGCCCGGGCGTCGCCCCGCCGCCCGTCTGAGATCGAACGCGCTCAGCAATCCACTGCCAGCATGGCAACTGCTCGGGAAATACGCCGATCTGTCCCGACGGCAGCGGCTCCAACGCCATTACGAATTGAAGATCGCGGTCGTGAATCGGAACCGCCAGTGCAATCTGGGAGGTCGCCCACTGCTGCGGCGCCGGGGTCCACTCGCCCGCCGCCGTACGTTCGCCCTCGAACCGCGCCGTCGCATCGCGCCAGGCCGCCGGACGATTCTTGCGCACGCCAGCCGCTGCGGGCGCCGGCCGGTCCAGCACCCACGCGCCAAACCGCTCCAGCTTGCGGCCCTCGCCGAAATCGATCAGCTCGTACTCGGGCCAATCCATATCATTTAGCGCCGCGACGGCACAACGAGTACGGCGCAGAGCAGGGAACTGGTTCTGCGCCTGCGAATAACGCGAATAAACGCGAAACGAATGACGTCGATTCAACTTCTTCTGCCACGCGAAGCAGTTCATCTCGCGCAACATAAGTAAACCACTCGGTTTCATCCTGATCGGCAAATGCCCGCCGCCGATCTACTCCCCTTGCGCCCACTCGCGCCATCTGTGCTATTCGCGGATTAAAAGAGAGCATCGAATTCGCTTCGCCGCGCCCGCCGCCCCTCGTCGTTCCTCTTACTTTGCGAAGTCGGCGACTAGCGGCCTGACCAACTCCGTCCACAGGTCATAGCCGGCGTCATTGAGATGCAATCCGTCGTCGCGAAACAGCTCGCCGCGCGGCTGGCCGTTCGGCCCCAGCATCGGCGTCCACACGTCGACGTAGCGCAGCCCTTCCTCCTGGGAGCACTGCCGCTGGATAAGCGAATTGGCCTCCTTCATCTTCCCGGCCAGCTTCCACCGCGCGATGCTCGGCTTGATCGCGATGTAGATAATCGGCGTCTCGGGCAGCGCCTTTCGCACCTTCGCCACGAACGCCCGAAAATCGCCCGCGACCTGCTCCGCCGACTTCCCCCCGGCGATGTCGTTGTCCCCGGCATACAGCACGATCGCGCGCGGCCGGCGCCGCAGCACCAATAGGTCGGCGTAGTGAACCGAATCGCAAAGCTGCGAGCCGCCGAAGCCGCGGTTGATCGCTTGCAAGTCGGGGAACCACTTTTTCAGGTCCCACAGCCGAATGCTGCTGGAGCCGACGAACACGACGGCGCCCTCCGGCGGCGCCGTCTGGGCGTCCTGCAGCTCGAAGGCGTCCATTTCCTTGGCCCACTGCTGGGGCTGGCAGGGCGAGGTCTCCTGGCTGTAAAGCCGCCGGCCCATGCTGGCGCCGGCCGCGATCGCCAGCAGAAATACGACCGAAAACCGCAATTGCCGTCTCATCACGCTCGTTTCTCCCGGAGCTCGTAGTGCCGCTGCGAGCCGCCGCTGCGAATCTTCGCGTTGGAAACTCGCTGGACGGCCGTACAATAGGGGATTCGCCTAAAGCGAAGCAGACGCGCCCAGCCCGACCCTGGCCAGGTTCGGGCTTGACGCACTTCAACCCGCCGCACACGCCTCACCACACTGCACGGACGTATGCCCGCCGCCGATATCATCATCAAAGGCGCCCGCGAGCACAACTTGCGCTCGGTCGACGTCACCCTCCCGCGCAATCAGCTTATCTGCCTCACTGGCGTCTCGGGCAGCGGCAAAAGCTCGCTGGCGTTCGACACCCTGTTCGCCGAAGGCCAGCGCCGCTACGTCGAAAGCCTCTCCACCTTCGCCCGCCAGTTCCTCGGGCAAATGCCCAAGCCCGACGTCGACCACATCAGCGGCCTGTCGCCGTCGATCTCGATCTCGCAGAAATCCTCCGGCAACAACCCCCGCTCGACCGTCGGCACGATCACCGAAATTTACGACTTCCTGCGCGTGCTCTACGCCCGCGTCGGGCAGGGGCATTGCCCCCAGTGCGGCCAGGCGATCACCGCCCAGAGCCGCGAGCAGATCATCGCCCGCATCGAGGCCCTTCCGGCCAAGACGAGGTTCATGATCCTGGCCCCTCTGGCCCGAGGGCAGAAGGGCGAATTTCGCGACCTGTTCGACGACCTGCTCAAACAGGGGTTCGTCCGCGCGCGGGTCGACGGCCGCGTCGTCCAGCTCACCGACGACCTGTCACTCGACCGCCAGATGCGTCACGACATCGAAGTCGTGATCGACCGCCTGACGGCAGGCCCCAGCATCCGCACCCGCCTGGCCGAAGCCGTCGAGCTCGGCCTGAAGCTCGGCGGCGGCAATCTCATCGTCGCCCCCGAAGACAGCACGGCGTCGCGAACGACTGCGGACGAGCCTCTCCGAGACTCGCGAGGCTCGGAGGGCCCCGACCACGACGAGGGGCCATCCAGCCCGGAGGCGCCTCCTTCAAAAAGAGGCCGCAAAGCCGGCCGCGGGGCGGGCATCCCCGGCCATCCCGGCGACATCACGCTCAGCGCCGACTATGCCTGCAACGCCTGCGGACTGAGCTTCGCCCCGCCCACGCCGCAATTGTTCAGCTTCAATAGTCCGCAGGGCATGTGCGCTGCCTGCGACGGCCTGGGCGAGATGTTCAGCTTTGATCCGGCGAAGCTTGTTCCTGATCCGTCGAAGTCGTTCGTCGACGGCGCCATCGAGCTGATCGGCCCGCTCAAAGATCTGGGCCGCTGGAAGCGCCACATCTACGAAGGCGTCGCCGAGACGATGGACCGCAAGCTCGAACTGGGCGACGACTTTCTGCTCCGCACCCCATGGGCGGAGCTGAACGACGAGCAGCGCCGCGTCTGGCTCTGGGGCACGGGAGACGAGCATATCACCTTCACTTGGAAGAACGGCCGCAGCGTCCAGAAGTACGGCGGCCGCTTCGACGGCGTCATCTCGGAGCTGCTGGAGCGCTACCGCTCGGCCAAGGCCAAGTCGCTCATCGCCAAGCTCGAACAATACATGAACGTCATCGGCTGCCCCGGCTGCCGCGGCGAGCGGCTCAATCCGCAGGCCCGGGCGGTGAAGGTCACCACGGCCTCGACCGCCCGCGCGGTCCAGTCCAGCCCTTCTCTGACGCTGCCCGAAGCCTGCCGTCTACCGATCTCCGACGCCGCCGAATTCTTCAGCGACCTGATCCTCGACGACACTCAGCGCAAGATCGCTGCCGAAGCTCTCAAAGAAATCCGGGGCCGCCTCGGCTTCCTCGCCAACGTGGGGCTCGACTACCTTAGCCTCGACCGCACCGCCCCCACACTCTCGGGCGGCGAGTCGCAACGCATCCGCCTGGCCGGGCAGGTCGGCTGCGGCCTGGTCGGCGTCCTCTATATCCTGGACGAACCGTCGATCGGCCTCCACCCGCGCGACAACGACCGCCTGCTGGCGACGCTCGAGCGCCTGCGCGACCTCGGCAACACGGTAGTCGTCGTCGAGCACGACGAAGACACCATGCGGGCCGCCGATCACATCATCGACTTCGGCCCCGGCCCCGGCGTGCGCGGCGGCCACGTCGTCGCCGCCGGCGATGCCAAGGCCATTGAACGAGCCAAACAGAGCGTTACCGGCGCGTATCTGAGCGGAAAACGCCAAATTGCGGTGCCGCAGCGGCGGAGGATGTTGGATGTAGGATCTGAGATTGCAGATGTCAGAGAGAAACAAGCCGATGCTTCTGAAACATCTGCAATCTCACAGCCAACATCCAACATCCCCGCGCTTCGAGTCATCGGCGCTCGCCACAACAACCTCAAGAATATCGACGTCGAAATCCCGCTAGGCAAATTCGTTTGCGTCACCGGGGTTTCCGGCAGCGGCAAAAGCTCGCTGGTGAACGACATCATCGCCGAGGCCCTCAACATCGCCCTGATGGGAGGCAAGGGGATTCCCGGCGAGCACGATTCCCTCGAAGGGCTGGAGCACCTCGACAAGCTCATCGCCATCGATCAGACCCCCATCGGCCGCACGCCGCGCTCCAACCCCGCGACCTACATCAAGGTGTTTGACGAGATCCGGGACCTCTACGCCCAGCTCCCTGAATCAAAGCGCCGCGGCTACAAACCGGGTCGATTCAGCTTCAACGTCGTCGGCGGCCGTTGCGAGGCCTGCAGCGGCAACGGCTCGAACAAGCTGGAGATGGATTTCCTCGCCGACGTCTGGATCACCTGCCCGGTCTGCCAGGGTCACCGCTTCAGCCACGAGACGCTGCAGGTCCTGTTCAAAGGCAAATCGATCGCCGAGGTCCTGGAAATGGACGTCCAGCAGGCGCTGGATCACTTTGAAAACGTCCCGGCAATCCACGACAAGCTGGCCACGCTCCACGCGGTGGGCCTGGATTACATGAAGCTCGGCCAGCCCTCGCCCACCCTGTCGGGCGGCGAGGCGCAGCGCATCAAGCTCGCCCGCGAACTGGTGAAGAAGTCGACCGGCCGCACGCTCTACCTGCTCGACGAACCGACGACCGGGCTTCACTTCGCCGACATCGAACTCTTACTAAAAGTTTTGCACGATTTCGTCGACGCCGGCAACACGGTGCTAGTGGTCGAGCACAATCTCGACGTGATCAAAACCGCCGACTGGATCATCGACATCGGCCCCGAAGGGGGAAAGGCCGGCGGCCAAATCGTCGCCGCCGGTACGCCGGAGCAGATCGTGGAGAAGATTTATGATTCAGGATTCAGGATTTCTGATTTGAAGAATGGGAAGCAGAGCGCCCCGACTCCCACCCCTAAATCAGCAATCATAAATCATAAATCTGAAATTTCAGCCCCCTCCCACACTGCCGTCAGCCTGGCGCCATATCTCAATGGCGGCTCGCGTGACTCGGCCAAACGCTCCTCGACTAAGCGGCCCGCCGCGCGCAGTGCAACCTCCGCCCACATCACCGTTCGCGGCGCCCGCCAGCACAACCTCCGCAACATCGACGTCGACATCCCCCGCGATCAGCTCACCGTCTGCTGCGGACCCAGCGGCAGCGGCAAGACCTCGCTGGCGATGGACACGATCTACGCCGAGGGCCAACGACGCTACGTCGAAAGCCTTTCCAGCTACGCCCGGCAGTTCGTCGGCCAGTTGCAGAAACCCATCGTCGAACACATCGAAGGCCTCTCTCCCGCAATCGCTATCGAACAGCGCACCGCGGGCCACACGCCTCGCAGCACGGTCGGCACCGTCACGGAGATTTACGATTACTTCCGCATCCTGCTTTCGCGGCTCGGCCAAATGCACTGCCCCGAGTGCGACGTCCCCGTCGGCACGCAATCGCCAGACGAGATCATCGACGCCGTGCTGGCCGAACCCGAAGGGACGAAGGCCTATCTCATGGCCCCGCTGCAGCTCGCCCAGGGCGAGCAGTACGAAGATTTGTGGGCCAAGCTCCGGGGCGAAGGCTACGTCCGCGCCCGCATCGACGGCCAGACCTGCGCGCTCGACGCGATGCCGACCGTCGACCGCCGGCGGAAGCACGACGTCGAAATCATCGTCGATCGCATCACGATCCGTAAGGACGGCCGCGCCCGGCTCGCCGACAGCGTCGAAAGCGCCTTGGCGCTAGGTCGCGGCGTGCTTCACCTGGCGATCGTCGACGAAGGACAGCCCGAGAGCCGCTGGCCGGTGAAGATTCACAGCCAGCACCTCGTCTGCAGCCAGTGCGGTCGCAGCTTCGAGCCGCTGTCGCCGCATCACTTCTCGTTCAACAGCTCGCTCGGCTGGTGCCGCGCCTGCGAGGGCCTCGGCACGGAGGTTGGCGCCAACCCGGCCGCGCTGTTCCGCAATATGCAGATGACGCTCGCCGAAGGCGCCGTGCTGGTCTGGCCTGGAATCGAGCAGCCCCTGTTCGCCGCGATGCTCCAGGCGCTGGGCGACCGCTTCGGCCTGCCGACGGACGTGCCGTTCTCGCAGCTCGCCCCGCGGCATCGCCGGCTGGTGCTGTATGGGGCGGGAGAGGAGTGGATCGAAGTAGGCGCGAGGCGCGAGGCGCGAGGCGCGAGCGACGAATCCATGCAACAAACTCGCGCCTCGCAACTCGCGCCTCGCGCCTCGCAACTGGCGCCTCGCGCCTCGTTCCAAGTGGCGCCGCGCGGTCGGGACTCTTTTGCGACTGGAGAGTCTCCTGCCAAAACCAGGACTCCAGTCGCAAAAGAGCCCCGACCCCTTTTCCGCTTCCAATACAAAGGCCTCTACCCGGCCCTCGAAGAAGCCTCGCGCCTCTCCCCGCGCTTGCGCGGCCGGCTGGAGCATCTGGTCGACGAAATCGAATGCAGCCAGTGCGGCGGCAGTCGGCTGCGCGACGACTCGGCAGCGGTACGCTTCCAAGGCCGCACGATCGACCAGTACTGCCGTCTCCCCTTGGGCGAGCTATTGGCCGTCGTCGACCAGTGGAAGCTACCCGCCCCCCTCAAGAAGATCGCCGGCGAGCTGATCCGCGAGATCCGCAATCGCCTCACGTTTTTGGTCGAAGTCGGCCTTGAATATCTCACGCTCGGGCGCAGCGCCCCCACGCTCTCGGGCGGCGAGTCGCAGCGGATTCGACTGGCCAGCCAGGTCCGCAGCGGCCTCTGCGGCGTCCTCTATGTACTGGACGAACCGACGATCGGCCTTCACCCCCGCGACAACGCGCGCCTCGTGGCCGCACTCCACAAGCTGCGGGACCTGGGCAACACGCTCTTGGTGGTCGAGCACGACCGCGACGTCATTGCCGGCGCCGACGAGCTGCTCGACTTCGGCCCCGCCGCCGGGCGGCTCGGCGGAGAAATCGTCGCCCGCGGCGCGCCCGAAGCCGTCGCCCGGCGCCGCGGCAGCGTCACCGGGCCGTACCTGAGCGGCAAGAAGGCGATACCTGTCCCAACCAACCGCCGCGTCGCCGGTTGCGGCTTCGCGAGCAAAGCGGAAGGCGGAAAGCGGAAAGCGGGCAAGAAGTCCGCGGAGTCCGCTCTCCGCTCTCCGCTCTCCGCTTTTCAGGCCCTTCGCATCCTCGGCGCCCGCCACAACAACCTCAAGAACATCAGCGTCGCTATCCCGCTGGGAACGCTCGCCGCCGTCACCGGCGTCTCCGGTAGCGGCAAGAGCTCGCTCGTCGAAGACGTCCTCTATAACCAGCTCGCCCGGCAACTGCATCGCGCGAAGACCGTGCCTGGCGCTCACGACTCGATCACCGGCGTCGAATTGATCGACAAGATCATCCGCGTCGATCAGCGCCCCTTGGGCAACACCCCCTCCAGCAATCCGGCCACCTACACCGGCGTGTTCGACCTCGTCCGCGAGCTGTTCGCCCAGCTCCCCGATTCGAAAGTTCGCGGCTACACCCCCCGCCGGTTCAGCTTCAACGTCCCCGGCGGCCGCTGCGAACAGTGCGAGGGCGCCGGGCAGCTCTGCATCGAAATGCACTTCCTCCCGGACGTATGGGTCGATTGCGACTCGTGCGACGGCCATCGCTATAACCGCGAAACGCTCGAAGTGAAGTACCGCGGCAAGAGCATTGCCGAGGTGCTGGAAATGTCGTGCGGCGAGGCCCGCGACCTGTTCGAGAACATCCCCAAGATCCGCAAGATCCTGCAGACCCTCTGCGACGTCGGCCTCGACTACGTCGCCCTCGGCCAAAGCGCCGCCACCCTCTCGGGGGGCGAAGCCCAGCGCGTGAAACTTGCCGCCGAACTCGCCCGTCCCGACACCGGCCGCACGCTCTATGTCCTCGACGAACCGACGACCGGCCTCCACTTCGACGATATCGCCAAGCTGCTCGACGTGCTCCATCGCCTGGTCGATCTGGGCAACACGGTGCTGGTGATCGAGCATAACCTCGACGTCATCAAGCAATGCGACTGGATCATCGACATCGGCCCGGAGGCAGGAGCCGGGGGAGGGAACGTCGTCGCCCAAGGGACGCCGGAACAGATCGTGGAGCGGATATCTGATTTAGGATTTATCACTTCTGATATGAAAGGCAAGAAAGCATCGCGGACACGCGCTGCCTCGCGCAAATCAGAAGTCACAAATCATAAACCTGAAATCCCAGTCCCCTCCCACACCGCTCTCGCCCTCGCCCCCGTCCTCGCCGCCGGCCCGCACCTCCAGCGCAAGCCCTACGACTTCACCGCCGCCGAGGCGGCCCGACAGGACGACCTCGACATCGCCGACCTCGGCCGCGAAGTGAAGATGCCGTGGGAAGTAAACGGTCGCCGCTGGCACGTCGAAACCCGCACGGCCCGCAACGGCCAGCCATGCCGCTGGGACGGCCGCATCCTGGCCGAAGTCGAGCGGCGGATTCAGCAACTGGGCGAGTTCAGCCCCACCGACTGGTCCAGCCGCAGCGTCGTCGAGATTTGCGCCGCTAAGAAAAGCGACGGTTGGTTCTTCCATGCCATCACGGCGGAGCCCTGGGTCGTCAAGCTGAAGTTCCGCACCGCCAAACGCACTTTCAACGGCGAGGCGCTCGCCGACGAGCTGGCCCTGAAGCCGCTCAACGACCTGCCCGAGATCGAAGCCTACGGCGCCGGTCCGCGCGTCAAGTGCAAGAACCTCCGCGGCCCGTTCCAGGAAGTGCAAATATTCGCTCACAGTTGGGAGGAGATCGATACGCCTCCCTTCTGGTCGTTCCTCGAAAAAGCGGTGCAGGGTTTTGGCCGCTTCACCCAGCGCATCGGCCAGAACCCCGAAGACGTCATGCCCTGGAAGGTGCTCGGCCGCAAGTGGCACCTCTCGCGCAAGGGCTTCCCGCCCGGCAAAAAAATCCTCTGGCCGCAGGAAACGCTCGAGGATCTGTTGGAATTGCTCGAATCAACCGCCAGCGGCGCTGCCGCAAGAGCGGAAAGCGGAAAGCGGAAAGCGGATTCTCTAATCGCCATTCCGCAATCCGCCGCCCCCAATCCGCATTCTTCCGCCGCTCAGTTCCTCTGGAACAACCAGCAGCTAATCCACCTGATGGTCCCGGGGCAGCGCACTCCCTGGGCCACGGTCCAGTCGAAGCGGATCATCGGCGTCGACCTCACCCTCAACGGCCCCAGCGGCGCCTTCGCCACCGGCCGCATCGCGGAGATCGGGGTCAAGCGGCTCATCGCCCCCGGCGGCGACGGCCAGGACCAGATCAAGCTCCGCTTCGTCGACCCCGAAGACCTCCACCGCGGCGGCCTGGCCCAGTTCCTGGCCGAACACCTCGCAGCGGTCGGCGCCGCATCGCCCCAAACGGCAGCCGGCTAGCTGGCGTGCCCCGTCGGGCTCGACGAAAGGCCGCATCACCTCCCGCGTCGCACGCTACGGCTCGGCGCCGCGCGCGTCAACGACCATGGCCGTCCTCTACGGGACGCCGCCACTTCGAACCTGCGAAACGACGACGATCACGATCAGTCGTCCTCCACTGGCGGTTGTCCTCCATCGCCAGCGCTACCCGCCGGCCCGTAGGAAGCAAAATATAACAGCCAAAGGGTTAATATAGTCATTTCGCGCCGCGAGACTGACTTCCCGCGCGCGGAGCGAGCGGTCTACCCTTTCTCAGGCACACCGCCCCCTACCGATCGATGGGCCGCGGGAAATCCTTGACCCAGCGCTGCAGCACGGGCCAAGGGTTTCCGCGACGGCGGGCGGTCAGGCGCTGCGGCACGCCGCTGAAAGATAGGGGGCCGGTCAGCGATAATCCCCCATCACCCGCCCGTCAACGCGCTGTTGCAGGTTGAGGGCCCCCGCTAGCTTCCTGCCCCTGCGAACCTCCGCCGTGGCACGGCCGTCTCCCCCGGAGTAAGATTCACCCTTCGCGCCCCGCCCGAGCCGCCCGCCTTCCCGCCCTATGTCCGAACTCGCCCCGTCCACTCCCGCCGCCCTCGAAACGCCAGCCCACAGCCAACAAGCCGCTGACGAAACCGCACTGAAGATCCTCGGGGCGATCAGCTTCGCCCACATGCTCAACGACGTCATTCAGTCGCTCATACCGGCGATCTATCCGCTGCTGCAGGAAGTCCACTCGCTCAGCTATCGGCAGATCGGCCTGATCACCTTCTCGTTCCAGTGCACCGCCTCCCTACTGCAACCGGTCGTCGGCATCTACACCGACCGGCGCCCAAAGCCCTACTCGCTCGCCATCGGCATGGCCTGTACGCTCGTCGGGCTCGTGCTGCTGTCGCAGGCGCATAACCTTTGGTTCATCATGGCGGCTGCGGCGCTCGTAGGCACCGGCTCGAGCGTCTTCCACCCCGAAGCCTCGCGCATGGCCCATATGGCCGCCGGCGGACGGCATGGGTTCGCCCAGTCGCTGTTTCAAGTCGGCGGCAACTTTGGCACTTCGCTAGGGCCGCTGCTCGCCGCTTGGATTGTATTCCCCAACGGCCAGGGCTCGATCGGCTACTTCGCCGTGCTGGCGATGGTCGCCATCGCCGTCTTGATGCGCGTCGGCGCCTGGTACCACGGCCGCCTGCGCGAGCGACTCGTCCAGTCCGGCGGCCGCAAGCCGCGCTACGCCCCGCTGCCGACCAAGCGCGTCGTGGGCGCCATCGCCGTGCTGGTGGCCCTGGTGATCTCGAAGTACATCTACCTGGTGAGCTTCACCAGCTATTACGCCCTGTATCTCATCGATAAGTTCCACGTCACCAAGGCCCAATCGCAGGTTTACGCCTTCGTATTCCTGTTCGCGGTCGCGGCCGGCACCTTCGCCGGCGGGCCGCTGGGCGACCGGTTTGGCCGCAAATGGGTCATCTGGTTCTCAATCCTGGGCGTCGCCCCCTTCTCGATCGCGCTGCCGCATGTCGGCCTCTCGGCCACGGTGATCCTCACCGTCTTCATCGGCATGATCCTCGCCTCAGCCTTCTCGGCGATCCTGGTATTCGCCCAGGAACTCTTGCCCGGGCGCGTCGGCACGGTCGCCGGGCTATTCTTTGGCTTCGCATTCGGCGTCAGCGGCATCGCGGCCGCCGCCCTGGGCGCCTGGGCCGACCGCACCAGCCTCCAGCACGTCTTCGCGATGTGCGCCTACCTGCCGCTCGCAGGCATCCTCGCCGGGCTGCTGCCCCGGGTGGAAAAGAACCCGCTCAATTGAGTACTGCGCAACTAATGAAACCTCGCTGGCTGTCGGCTAGCGGCCGACGGCCCGAGGGAAAAGCCCTAATTCTAGCCGACAGCCGACAGCCAATAGCCAAATTCACAACAGGTTCATTAGCGGCGCAGAAATCAATAAGCCCATGAAGCGAGTCGAACCGAGAGCAACGCGCCTGCTGCGTCTTACGCGGTTGTTCGTGCTGGCAGCCTGTCTGGCCTGCGCCCCGCGGCGCGCCCTGGCCGCGGAGCCCGGCAGCGTCTTCATCGGCTATGTCTACCAGTCGCCCCCCACGGTGCGCTGGAAGATGTATACGCATGTCTGCCATGCCTTCGTCACGGCCGACGAACAAGGGCGCCTCAAGTCTAACCGCCATGTGCCCAGCCGCGAGCTGACGACCTCGGCGCACGCCGCCGGGGCGCGGGCGCTGCTCTCCTTAGGCGGCTGGGGATGGGATCAACAATTCGCGCGAATGACCGCGTCCCCTCCCGCCGAGGGCCGCTATGTCGAAGCAGTCATGCGCCTGGTCGACCAATTCGACTACGACGGCGTCGACCTGGACTGGGAATACCCGGACACGCCTGAAGAAGTCGCTGGATTTCAACGTCTGGCACGGACCTTTCGAACGCAGCTCGACGACCTGGGCCGGCGCAAGGGCCGACCCATGCGGTTAACGATGGCAGCCTCGGCCAGTCCCCAAACGCTGCGCTGGCTCGAGCGCGACTTCCTGCTGGAGACGATGGATTGGATCCACGTCATGACGTACGACTACGCCGGCAGCTTCAGCGCGTTCGCCGGCCACCATGCGCCGCTCTACGCTTCGTCGCAGGCGCCGGAGGGAAGTCGCCAGAGCGTCGAATCGACGATGACGCATCTGGCGACAGAGCGGCGGATCCCTGCCGATCGCCTGGTTGTCGGCATTCCGCTGTATGGACGTCGCTTTTCCGTCGCGGCGCCCTACGCCTCGACGGCCGGCGCCCCGCCGCCATCGTCCGACAGCCACAGTTACGCAGAGCTTCACCAACTCCAATCCAGCGACCAGTGGCGGCGGCAATGGGATCCCCAGACCAAGACCCCCTGGCTGATCGCGGCGGACGACTCCAGCGTGATCTGCTACGACGACGCCGAATCAGTCCGCCTCAAGACCGCCTGGGCAATGGAGCAGCATTTTCGCGGCGTCTTCTTCTGGCAAGTGGCCGGCGACCGGCTGCCCGACGGCTCCAATCCCCTGCAAGACGCCAGCCGGCGGGTTTGGCAAAGCGCGCAGGCTAGAGACGACCGCCTGCGGCAACCGTAGCGACGCCGCCCCGATCAGGCTTTCACCTTCGGGAAGGCGATTACCAGGGGGTCTCTGACGCCCGATTTCGCGCAATGGCTGAAGCCGCTCCGCGCTCACAACCGTCACCGACGATTGAGACGCCTCCAGACTTCCTGCGTCTGAAATGCGTACGGCCTCGGCTGGTAGCCGCCTGACCATGCCCGCTGCCGGGCGCAAGCTAATGGCGCGCCGCCGTAGCGAACGCGCCATATAGCGCATGCCTCGATGCAAACAGCAGATCACTGCTGCGCGTCGTTTCCTCAGCCGGTCAACCGCGCCGCCTGCGGGCCAGTCCCAACAGCGCGCATGCGGCGGCGAGCATGCCGGCGGTCGCGGGCTCCGGAATGACCGTGCGGATGTTGTCGATGTACACCGTCAGCGGCGCGTCGTTCGACTTGTTGAAAAACAGTTGGAAGCCAGTCGGAATCAAATCCGTCGGACCGCTCCCCACTCCTCCGAAGACGTCGTTGAATGACTGGCCGGTGGCGAATGTCAACGGATGAGTCGTCGAGTCCAGGTCGATGCGGACGTCGTTGTACGTGCCCGCCGCCTTGCCGCCGATGTGCTCGAAGTCGGCGAACTGCGCCTGCAGTCCGAATTGCTGCCCGCCGGGATAATCAGGCTGCGACGCCGCGAACACCGTGACTCCGACCAAGGCAAAACTACCGGTGAACTCCGAAGGAATGGTCATGTCGAACAGAATGGCGTTGACGCCCGGCGGGTCGCCGATGGCTGCGGCGACGTTGGCTGTCAATGCCCCCACGAACGTCGCGCCTCCCACGACCGAGACCTTCATCGAGTAGGCCCCCTCGGTCGCGCCGACGACGTCCCAATCCACGGTGGCGCCGCCCCCGTTGGGTGCAAAGCCTTCCAAGCCCGATTCAAACGAGTAGACCGCTTGCGCCCTCGCCGAACCAGCCGCACAGAGCGCCGCCGCGGCGACCGCAATTCCAACCAGGTGCTTTCTCATCATTAGTACTCCTCCCAAGTTGATGCAGAACCTGAAACAGAACTAACGATACGCGCCTACTTGACTCTGCTTCGTTCGATTGCACTTGCGCTCATCTAGCAAAGCTTGAAGGACCTCCTCCTGGCTCGCAGCAATCCCGCAGCCGCGGCGATGGCCAGCCACCCCGCCGCAGGCTCGGGCACGGCATGCACCGCCGCGACCGGACCGAACTGCCGCTGCCAAACGAGCATATCGTCGCCGTCGGAGTCGAGGTCGCCGTCCGCGTCTCCCTTGGCGTCGACGCCGAAGGCGGCGCCCCAGATCGATAGGTCGCCGGCATCGACTTGTTGATCGTCATTGAAGTCGGCGTCGAGGGCCGGCGGATTCAGCCCCACGCGAATGTTGTCGATGTAGCCCGTCCAGGGCGCCGTGCTCGACTTGTTGATGTAGATCTGAAAACCCGTCGGAATAATGTCCAGCGGCCCGCTGCCCGCCGTGCCGAAGACGTCGTTGAACGATTGGCCCGTCGCAAACGTGAGCGGGTGGGTCGTCGACGTCAGATCCATGCGGACCTCGTGCGTGCCGGCCGGCAGATCGCCCAAGGGAAATTGATTGTCGAAGAACTGCGCCTGCAGTCCGAACTGCTGCCCGTTGGGGTCGTCCGGTTGGCTGGCGCCGAACACGGTAATGCCCGCGTCGATGAAGCCTTCCGCCGGAAAGGGCTCGGTAATCGTCAGGTCGAAGATCACGAAGTCGAGGCCCGGAGGATCGCCGATCTCCGGCGGCAACTCCGCCGTCAGCGTGCCGACGAACGTCGCCCCCTGCACAATCGACATCTTCATCGAGTGCTCGCCTTCGGTGGCGCCGATCGTGTCCCAGGCGATCGACACGCCGCCGCCGTTCGGCCCGAACCCCTGCAAGCCGGGCTCGAACGTATAAACGGTCGTCCCCTGTCCGTACGCGGCGCTGAACAGCGCCGCCGTCGCAAGCGCGGCCTGCAAAGGCGCGAATCGCGCTGGCCGGCAGTTGCGGCTTGACCAAGCATGAGTGCTCATGGCATCGCCTCGCGATAATTTGATAAGACAGATTTTCGCGCGAGCTCGGCATGCCTGCCGTCGCGCAGGCAATATACAACGCCGCCGCAAAAAATTCACTAACGGCAGCGCTTTTTCCGTCTAAAGAATCTGACCAAGCATCGTCGTCCCCATCGTCCGAAACAGTTTCCGGCTCTTGTAGTCGGGGGTCCCCAGCTATGGGTCCGTGCACCCCGACGGAGGCCTCGTTCGCTCGCGCTTGATTAATGCCACTGATTTGCGAGATACTGTCTGCTAGACGCGCCGTCGCTGCACGGCCGTCGCCAACAGTCTTGCGGCAGTAGGACCGGTGCAGGAGCTCAGCGCCGCCATGCCCGCCCTCGATCCCTCTTCCCAACAGCACCAGCAGATGACGCCCGGTGCGTCGCTGCGTCGACGGGCGCCCAGCGTCTTAGCCCTCGCGCTGTTAACGGCGTTCGCCTGCAGCAAGCCCAGCGATCGCCTTGCCGTCAGCGGTCAAGTCATGCTTAACGGCGCGCCGCTCGATAGCGGCTCGATTCGGTTCACCTCGCAAGGCGAGGGTCGGCTCGTCGCCTCGGGAGCTATGATTCAAGGCGGGATTTACTCCATCCCGCAGGCTAAGGGGCTGTTGCCAGGGACGTACCAGGTCGAAATCTATTCGCCCGACAACAGCGCCCCGCCGGTCATGATTCGCCAGGCGCCCGGGGGGCCCGGCATCCCGGTCGCCCCGGAACGCATTCCGCCGGAATACAACTCCGCCAGCAACAAGACGATCGAAGTTTCGCGCGAGGGAAATAATCAGTTTGATTTCAACATCGCCAGCCAGCGCGGCAAATGACGCCCGGCCGACGCACTACTTCTCTTGAGGTGGTCAAATGAGGATCAAGACCAAACCGGGGTTTACCCTGGTCGAATTGTTGGTGGTGATTGCCATCATCGGCGTACTGGTCGCCTTGCTCTTGCCTGCCGTGCAAGCGGCCCGCGAATCGGCGCGCCGGAACCAGTGTACCAACAACTTAAGACAGCTCGGCCTGGCAATGCAGAACTATCACGACAGCCAAGGGCACTTGCCGGCCGGCAACATAAGCTGTTGCTGGGGCACCTGGCAAATGTCGATCCTGCCGTACATCGAGCAACAGCAGTTAGGCGCCCAGTACCGCTTCCTTCCCAAGGACGCGACGTTTCACCTCAATGAGTATCGCTACGACGCCGAAAACCCCTCGGCCGCACCCGAAGTCAACAACTTGAAAGTGGTGCGAACTCGCATCTCTACGTTAACGTGTCCCAGCGATGAACCGCAGGCCGACGCTCGGGAAGTTACCTACCACAACTACGTCGCCAACTACGGCAATACGAATCATGTCGGCTGGGACCACCTCGGCCCGGCGAACCCGGCCTGGATCAAGTACCTGGGCAGCCCGTTTGTGGGGGACGATTGGAACCCGCAACCGGTGATCGCCGTCACCTTCCGCAAGATCACCGACGGTCTGAGCAATAGCCTGCTGGCCGCCGAAACGATCCAAGGCCAGAACGGCGACCTTCGCGGATTCACGTGGTGGGGCTGGGGCGCCGGCTTCGAATCGCGGGCCGCGCCCAACGCCAGCGATCCCGATACGATGCAATACGCCGGCGCCTGCAACCCGGTCGATCCCAACCCGCCGTGCACCGCCCCGTCCTCGGCCGGCAATCTGTTTTGGTCCGCCGCCCGCAGCCGGCATCCCGGCGGAGTCAACGTCGTGATGTGCGACGCTTCGGTCCACTTTGTGGCCGATGCGATCGATCTGGCCGCCTGGCGGGCCGCCAGTACCACCCAAGGCGAAGAGACCCTCGCCTCGCTGTCGCCTTAGCCGCGAATGTCCGCCTGCGCTGGGCGACGCATGCGTTCAGGCCCTCATGCTGAGAGGGCCCGCGGCGGCGCCGCGCGATTGTCCTCTGCCCGATGCGCGCCGGCTCGTCGCCACAGGGCCGCGATTTCCGAGGTAAGCGATCGCGCTTCCGTCAGCCGGTAGGGCGAATCCGCCGGCAACTCCGCCATCAATCGGCGATGCGCTCTGGCCAGCGCGTGATACGGCATCGTTGGAAAGATGTGATGCAAGGCATGGAACCGCAGCCCTACCGGCGCCCACAACCCGGCGATCAAGGGGTTATGCGGATAGTTCACCGAGTCGACCATCTGCTCGACGAACGTCATTTCTCTGCCGCGGCTGGTCCAGCGATGGGCGCCTAAGGTCCGCAAGGCGTTAACGCCTACGATAAAAACGCCGGTCAGATATACCTGTGCTATAAACATCAGCGAGAGCGGTTCGTCAAAGATCAGCCCGTTGTTGACGGTCATTCGCGAGACCATCGCCCATACGAACAGAAAACAGAGCGCCTCCTGCAGCCGGATCAGCCGCAGGGCCTTCTTCGTAGGCAGCGGGCGAATGTATTTGGGATCCATCACCATCGAGGATGCGTGCCGATGCACCCAGTCGCGCAAGGGCGGGTTGATCCACGTCAGCGGCGTCAGCACGCCCCAGCGCACCACGGCCAATGCCGGAATCACCAGCACCTGCGACAGGTAAAACAGGATCTGCCGCGCGGGCATATGCGACAGCGGAATGTATTCGCCGTCGTCCGCCGTACCGTAGTGCTTGCGGCGGTGATGATCGATGTGCGTGTAATAGACGAACGAGGGAATCAAGAACGGAATCCCGCAGAGCAGGTTCCAGACGATCCGAAAGACGCGAAACTGGTTCGCCGGAATGTGCACCAGTTCATGTATAAACAGCGAGCACCGGTAGTAGAGCAGCGCCGACGCCAGAAAGAAAACAACCCGCAGCGGCCAGTGCCACTCGGCGGCAGCCGTGACGACTTCCGGACGGCTCGTCAGCGCGAAGCACGCCACCCCGGCAGACCAGCTTACGAGGAAGTCCGTCCAATAGATCCAGGGGTTCGGCCGAAAGTATGGACCTACAATCCGTCGGGCCTCGGCCAAAGAAAACGAACCCGCTGGCACGTTCGATACCGAAAACTGACGCGTCGTCACAATACCGCCTGCCTCAAAACACCGTACGGACGCCTGCACCCGCCGACCATTCCCAAACCGCAGCTCCACCAGTCTGCTGGCAATGTCTTCGGCCGTGCGGCCGCCGGGGATGCAGGGATTCACCTCGTTGAGCGAATAAGCGGCCCCCCTGTTACAATACGCACAATACGCAGGGCCGGTGGACTTATCCACTTGCTTGCCTCTGGTCGATCCGCGACTGCTTGTTGCTCGCTGGCGGGAGGGATAGACTAACAAGATTGCCGCAAAAACAGCGTTTTTTGGGCCATTTGCCGTCAGTTGGAACACCCTTGCCTGGCTGAATCCGTGCACGAAGTCGTCGTCACCGGCATGGGAATCGTGTGCCCAATCGGCGTGGGCGCCGATGCGGTTTGGGCCGCGCTCGAAAGCGGCCGCAGCGGCGTGCGAGTCGTTCCGGAACTGGCCGAGGCCGGCCTGCCCATCCCGATTGCCGGCGACGTGTCCGATTTCGACCCCAAGGAGTACGTCAAACCGCGAAAATCGCTCAAGGTGATGTCCCGTGAGACGCAAATGGGATTCACCGCCGCCGAAATGGCCTGGGACGCCGCCGGGCTGGCGGAGGCCCGAGTCGATCCCGAGCGGCTGGGCGTCACCAGCGGCTCGAACATGTTCTGCCCCGAGGTGGCCGAACTGGCCCTGGCCTGCCGGGCCAGCGACGCAGGCGGCGGCCAGTTCGACTTCTCTCGCTGGGGCAGCGACGGGCTCCGCGAAATCTTTCCGCTCTGGTTGCTGAAATACCTGCCCAACATGGCCCCGGCGCATACGAGCATCGTTCACGACGCCCGCGGGCCGAGCAATTCCATCGTCGCTGGCGATACTTCAGGCCTCCTAGCCATCATCGAGGCCGCCGACGTCGTCGCCCGCGGCCACGCCGACGTCATGCTGGCGGGCGGCGCCAGCTCGACGATCGCCTGGATGGACCTGCTGTGGCACGCCGGCGCCCGGCTGTCACGACGCATTGAAGAACCCGCGCGGGCCTGCCGGCCGTTCGACGCCAATCGCGACGGCATGGTCGGCGGCGAAGGCGCCGCCATGTTTGTCCTCGAAACCCGCGACCACGCCAGGGCGCGCGGCGCCCGACCGCTCGCCCGACTGCTAGGCCATGGACGCCGCCACGAACCGCCAGCCATCGAATCCTACCGACCGACCGGCCGCAGCATCGTGCAGGCCATCGATGCGGCCTTGCGCATGGCGGACCTGAAGGCGAGCGACGTCGGACATGTCAACGCCCACGGGCTGAGCACCCAAATCGACGATCGTATCGAGGCCGAGGCCATCCAAAAGACGCTCGGCGACGTACCGGTGACGGCCCCTAAAAGCTGGATGGGCAACATCGGCCCCGCCGGCGGCGCGGTGGAATTGGCCGTCAGCCTGCTTGGCCTGCAACAGAGGGGCCAAATCCCGCCGACGCTCAACTACGAAACTCCCGATCCCAAATGCCCCGTAAACGTAGTGACCGAGTTCGCCACGGCCGCAACCCCGCTGATCCTCGCCCTCAGCCACAAGACGACCGGCCAGGCCGTCTCGCTCCTGGTGGCCGTCGAGAGGGAATGACCAAAAGCCACGAAACCCAGGCCTAATCGGCCATCAGAGCTTGGTCATTGATACTTGGTCATTGGTGCTTGGTCATTGTCGCCTGTCACCCGCGCCGCATCGCCCGGTTGATCTCCCGCTGCACGTCCTGCTTCTTGAGCGATTCGCGCTTGTCGTACATCTTCTTGCCGCGGCCCACGCCCAGCAGCACTTTGGCCCGGCCGCCTTTGAAGTACATCTTCAGCGGCACCAGCGTGAGGTTCTTCTCGTACGCCTGGCTGGCGAACTTCGCGATCTCCCGCCGGTGCAGCAGGAGCTTCCGTCGCCGCTTCGGCTCGTGGTTCCAGACGTTGGCCTGCTTGTACTCCTGGATGTCGCAGCCCACCAGCCACACCTCGCCGCGATCCATCCGCGCATACGCCTCCTCGAGCGACGCCTGCCCGGCGCGCAGGCTCTTCACCTCGCTGCCGGTGAGCATGATGCCGCACTCCAGCGTATCGAGCACTTCGTAGTTATGCCGGGCCTTGCGGTTCTGGGCGATCAGCCGCTCGTTGGGATCCTCGCCCTTGGCGCCCGACTTGTTCTTGCTGGTTTTGGCCGTAGTAGTAATTCCTTGCAATGCGAACGGGCGCCCGATGCGGGCCTGGCGCCCGTCCATGCCGTCGCCGATGAACAGTCTGGCAGAATAGCCGTTAACACGGCTAAATGAAACCGGCCGCCCGGCAGCGCACCTTAGCGCCAAGCGGCAGGACGCAAAATCCAGCCCGAATGGCGGCTAGAAATTGCTGGGCAGTCCTGAGCCGGCGCCGACGTCCGAGGCGACTTGCGTGGTTAGCCGGCTGGCGAGTTCTTCCTCGCCCGCGACAGCCGACTAACGCACCTTTTGGCTCAATCGATTGAGGGCGCGATGCCCGGAGTTGCAGAAAACCCTGAAGCGCCCAGGTACAAATCTGGCATGATCGAACCGGGACGCCCGCCAGCCGCTGTCGCGAAATGATCGCGCAAATCGACGTGCAGTTGCACGCACTCGACAAAGCGGGCCCGCACCAGCGCGTCCTGCGTCAGCATATCGCTGAGCCGGGCAACATCCGTTACGTCGAGTTGCTCGTCGAGCAGCGCCCAGATCAGCGATTCCGCCTCGTCGAGCGCGATTTCGGGATTGACGCTATTGTCGTCCATATTGAAGTAAGCGGCTCTAGTACCGAGCGGCTCCCCAGCCTGTCCAGGAATCAATCGCTAGCACCGCCGCGGTTGGATGCTCAGTCGATCTAGGCCCGCGCAACGCTACTGGTTGTCTTCGGCATCACCCGGTCGCAAACGATATGCCCATGTAGGAAATCTACGAAAAACGAGCAACGTTGGTTCGCCCACGGCGCAAAAAAGGCCCCCCGGACCGCTCCGTCGCCAGCGGGTCGGGCTGCTTTTGCGACCAGCGAGTTAGCCTGTGGGATTGACCTGCCAGTCGCAAAAGAAGCCCGACCCCGGCGCGCCCGTTCTCGCTGCGGTCACAACTCGACAATCGTCGCCTCCAGCGACGGCAATTCGACGACCGCCAGCGAATGCGGATTCGCCCGGTACAACGCCCCAGGGTTCAGCACCAACGTCGGACCGCGGCGCTCGATCGCCGCCACGTGGGTGTGACCGTAACACACAAGATCCCACTGTCCGCTTTCGATCGTTTCTTGAAACCGCCGCCGATCGTCGCTGTGCAACAGCGCGATTCGCTTTCCTCCAATGGCTAAATCGCCGAACTCGTAATGGCACGTCTTGCCCGCGGCTTCAATCGCCGCCGCCAGCGCCCGCCGGTTCGCGTCGCAGTTGCCGAATACGAAGTCGGTCGGCCACGGTGCGAACAGCGCGACCACCTCGGCCGAGCCGACGTCGCCGCAGTGGAGGACCCGCTCAACGGCGAGGCTCTCCAGCATTCGGATCGCCCGGCGCGTCTGATCGACGTGGCCGTGGGTATCGCTGACGATGCCTAGGCGCATGGCAGGGGAGGGCAGGGTAGGGGGTTCGGAGTTCAAGGTTCAGCTAACAGGCGATATCCCGATCGTTCGCGCAAGGCAGGCGCAAGCGTCGCTAGGAACTTTCAGACGCCGCCTCGAACCGAGCGAGCTGGGCCCGCGAAGGCTCTCCGACGCGGGCGGCAACGACGCAGGATTTGCATTCGAAACTATTTGGCCGCGGCGGCGTCGCCGCGCCCATGTAACTCAAATCGCGCTATATAGCCTTCGCTCAACCTCCGCCACGCGCATGCGCATCGCCCCATCGTACCCTGCCGCCGGCGCCGCTGCGAACACCGTCACTACTGGCTGCCCGGCGGCGATCGGCTCGCCCTCATGCGGCACGTCCGCCAGCGAACACTGATTGGGATCGATCGACGATTGCCCGCGAGCCCATGCCGCGAACTCGCCCGAGATCGTAACGCCGCGTCTGGCGAACAGAATCGCCTTGCCGTGCTGCTGGTCTGTGTTGACGGCCGGGGGCGCGCCGCGCGCACTGCCGCTCCCCACGCACGCCGCCACATGCGCCGCCGCCACCGACTCGCCGCTGATCCGCTCGAGGATCTCGATTGAGGCCGTATACCGCGGATTGATCTCCACTATCCACGCGCGCTGGCCGGCTAGCACGAAATCGACGCCGACGACTCCGCGCATGTCGAATCGTTCGGCGAGCACCGTCCCCAGCAACGTAAGCTGCCCCAGGATTCGCCGACCAACCGCCAACGGCCCCGCCGAACCCGCGTACTGCCAACGCCTGGCGCCGGTCCACGACTCCCCGACGACCTGGCGCGTCACTCCCAACAATCGCGCGCCGCCCCGCGATACTATGAACGCGGCCGACGCCGCCACGCCTTCCACCAGCCGTTGACAAACGGCCCGTTGCTCCACGCAGCGGCTTGCCGCTTGCTCGTCGTCCAGGGCCCACACGCCCGCGCCGCTGGCGCCGCGATACGTCTTGCAGAGCCACGAACCATTCGGCGGCAGGCCGTGGGGCCCGGCCACCGTCTCGGGAATTAGCAGTCCCGCCCCGTTTAGCTCGTGCTGCAAAACGAACGGATCGCGAGCTCGCCGCAAGGCCTCGCCGCTGCAGCCCAACAGCGGCCGCAGCTTCGCCATCCGTTCAATCAGCGCCGGCTGATTCTCCAACGCTCCGGTATACAGCCAGCCGTCGCAGTCAGTCGCCGCCAGCCAGGCGGCCAGCCCCTCCGGATACTCGTCGACGCGCGTCGCACGGCACGCTGCCGCCAGATCCGCGTCGGCAAACCGGTCCGCGGTCGCGACGTCATATCCGGCCCGCAGCGCCGAGAACGCCGCGGCCCGCGCACTGGCCCCCACGATCGCCAGTCGCCGCGCGCCCTTAGCCTTCACGGCTGTACCGCCCGCGAAACGCCTCGGCCGGATACTTTTGGCGGTTCTTCACCATCTTGTTGCGGATGGCGTCCGACACGTCGATCCCCAACTCGTTGGCCAGCGCCAGCGAATAGCCGATGACGTCGGCCAGCTCCTCGGCGATCGGCGCCAGCCTGGCGGCGTCGCTGGCCAATTGCCGCGAGGCCTCCGAGTCGATCCACTGGAAATGCTCCATCAGCTCGGCCGCCTCGATCGCCAGCGCCATCGAGATGTTCTTAGGCGCATGAAACTGCCGCCAGTCCCGCTCTTCCACAAACTGCCGAATAATCTGCCGCAGCTCTTCCACCGTAGTCGCCGCATCGCTCATCAGTAAATCCATCAAGAACTTCTCAGGACCGGCCGCCGCCCCCACCCATAACATCCTGCCGGTCCCCCCCTGGCGGACCCTCGCAAGGAGGGCTAGGGAAGGGGATGAACCAGCCTCACGCGCGGCCCGAATGACCGTTGCGCCGCTAAAGGGCCCCTGCAGCCCCGGCCTCCGGCCGGGGGGTCGCACCCCCTTGGGATCGACGTTGTCCCGATGGAAAGCGACCCCCGGCCAAAGGCCGGGGCTGCGTTCGATGAGTCCATGGCCCATTGCCTGCGCTCAATAATATCAAACCGACGTGGGGCTCACGGCGCCCTAAGTGCAGCATAATAGCGCCCGCCAGGGCTTTGTCACAATCCCGCAGGCGAGCGTCTCCGATGAACGCAATTCCGCATTCGACAAAACCCCTCGCGAGTTTTGGCCCCCCCGGCGCGCCAGACCTGACTGGCCGATCCGCATTTCGGAGCAACGCGACCACGCCAGGCGCGTCCGCCAATTTGCTACCGCCGCAGGCTTTCTTAAAATGGCTTGCTCCCCCGGTGACGATACTTTCCCTACCGGCCCATACCGCCCCGCGGCGCCAGCACTGCCAGCGGGACGCTCGGAAAAAGCAAACGCCATGCGCATCGCCTATCTCGACTGTGCCAGCGGAATCAGCGGCGACATGACCCTCGGCGCCCTCGTCGACGCCGGCGTCGATCTGGCCGCCGTCCAGGCAGGCATCGATTCGCTCGGCCTGCCTGGTTGTCGACTCGCTGTCGCCGACGTAAAGAAGGCCGGCTTCCGCGCCACGCAGCTTACCGTCGAGCACGAGCCGGAACACAAGCATCGCCACCTCCACCATATCGAGGCGATGATCGACGGCAGCATCCTCACCCAGCGCCAGCGCGACTTGGCCCGCCGCATCTTCCGCAAGCTCGCCGAGGCCGAAGCCAAGGTCCACGGCACAACGATCGAAAAGGTCCACTTCCATGAGGTCGGCGCCGTCGACTCGATTGCCGACATCGTCGGCTCGGCCATCGCCTGGGACCTCGCGGGCGTGGAGCGGATCGAGTGTTCGCCCGTCCCCACCGGGACCGGCTTCGTCGAGATCGCCCACGGCCGCTGCTCGATCCCCGCGCCGGCCACCGCCGAACTTCTCCGAGGCATTCCGCTGGCGCCACTCGAGTGCGAAGGCGAGCTGACTACCCCCACCGGCGCAGCGATCGTCGCCGCGCTGGTCCACCGGTTCGGCCCGCTGCCGGCGATGACAATCGAGCGGATCGGCTACGGCGCCGGCCAAAAGGACTTCCAGCACCCGAACCTCCTGCGACTGCTGATCGGCGAAACCGCCGATGCCTCGGCCGCCTCGGCCGAGACGGTCGTGCTGCTGGAAACGAACCTCGACGACGCCGCGGGAGAATCGATTGGCTACTCGATCGATCGGCTCTGGCAAGCCGGGGCGCTCGACGTATCGACCACGGCGATCTCGATGAAGAAGAACCGCCCCGGCGTGCTGCTGGCCGTACAGTGCCGCCCTGCCGACGCCGACGCCCTCGCCGAGGTCATCTTCCGCGAGACGACGACCCTTGGCCTCCGCCGCTCAAGCGTCCGGCGCATGACGCTCCCTCGCCGCGCGGTCGCCGTGGAAACCTCGCTGGGAACCGTCGCTGGCATTGTCGCCACGCTCCCCGGCGGCGACGAGCGCTTCTCGCCCGAGTACGAGGCCTGCGCAAAACTAGCCGTCGCGAACGACGTCCCCCTCCAAACTATCCAATCGCTCGCTCGCCAGGCATACACATCCCCTTCCCCCGGAGGGGGCGGCTAGGGGGAGGATTGAAATCGTCTACTTTGGATCGAATCCAGACCCGCGACACACGCATGCGGACGCGCGAAGAAACCACTAAGCGGCGAAGACGCATGAAGCAACGAAGTTCCAACAATGGAACCGCTGGTAAACGCCAGCGGGCGCTAAGCGGATCGGCCTTCATGGGCGTCCCTCAGCGGTTGCTTGCCTCTTGCGTCGCAGCGCCTCGGTGGTTGTGCCCGGTTGATCCTTTCGCGTCTTTCAGCGTGTCTTCGCGGGTATGAACCGCGTTATTATCGTTCAAGGAAGAGCCATGGCAGGCATTCACGAAATCGCCCCCTCCGTCCCGAAGCCGAAGCGCCAGCCCCCGCACGCCGGCGAAACATGCGCCGTCTTGCGCGCCTACGTCGCCCAGTTCGAAGAACTGGTGCAGCGGAACAAGCGGCTCATCGAGCAAACGGAGACGAAGCTCAATTCTGCATCGATCCGTCGCCGGGCTGCTTAGCGATCCTTCCTTGAAGCGGCGCCTCGGCGCAACAAGGCCTGGGAGGTTTCGCCGTTCAATGAGCTGGCGCGGCTTGCCGGCAGCCTGCGCCGCTAGGCTTTCGCCAAATGTCGCTCGGTGAGATACGAAAGGATGCCGCGGATCGAGATGACGCCGGCCAGTCGGTCCTGTTCGTCGAGGATCGGGACGTGGCGGTAGCCGCCCACGTGCATGCGATGCAGGGCAAAGGCGATCTTGTCGCGCATCCGCAGCGTCGCGGGGCTGACGGTCATCAGCGAGCTGACAGGTTTGTCGGCGAGCTTCGCCGCGTCGACATTCAGCCGCATCAGCGCGTCGCGTTCGGTGAAGATGCCCAGCAGTCGCCGCTGCTGGTCGACGATCACCACGCAGCCCACGCGCTGGTCGATCATCCGCTTGAGGACCTCGCCGACGGGCGTTTCCGGCCCCACCATGATCGGCGACCGCGGCTTGAGGCTCTCAATACGATCCTTCAAGAGGCCGCGCTCGACGGCTGTCATCGCCTGGGGCAAGCTGAGATCGGTGAGCGAGTGAAGGCACTCGTCGCACTGATCGGCGCCGTCCAGGTTTTCGCTACCGCAGGCAGGGCAGAGGAGCATAAGGGGAGCGATTGGGTGACTGGTGACTGGTGACTGGTGATCAGCGATCAGTCGCGAAACGATCGCCCTGAGTTGCCTCCGACCTCTGGCCTCCGACCTCTGGCCTAATTCACAATCCACGTATCGCCGGCGTTGAACAACGCCTCCAGATCGCCCTTGCCCTTCTTCTTGGTCGCGTCTTCAATTTGCAGGTTGGCGAGCTGGTCGTACCGGGGAGCGTCGACGCACCGGAAGACGCCGATCGGCTCAGGGAAGCCGTCCTCGTACCGCATGCGACTGAGCAGATAGGCGAGCGTCGGCTCGGGGCTCTTTTCGTCGTGGAACAACAGGTCGTCCTCGGTAATGCCCTTGCCCAGTTCCACCACCTCCGGGCTCATGCCGTTGAGCCGGATCCCCTTTTCGCGGTTCTTACCGAAGATCAGCGGCTTGCCGTGCTGCAACTCGAGCGTGGTGTCGGCCTTGGTGTCGCGGTCCTTGGCGTAGTCCCAGGCCCCGTCATTGAACACGTTGCAGTTCTGGTAGACCTCGATAAAGCTCGTCCCCGGATGCTCTGCCGCCCGCTTCAGCACCTCGCCGAGGTGGTTGATGTGCGTGTCGATCGACCGCGCGACGAACGTCGCTTCGCAGCCGATGGCGATCGACAGCGGATGCAGCGGGTTGTCGATGGCGCCCATGGGCGTACTCTTGGTCTTCTGCCCAATCGGCGAAGTTGGCGAGTACTGACCCTTGGTCAGGCCGTAGATGCGGTTGTTGAACAGCACGATGTTCAGATCGAGATTTCGCCGAATCGCGTGCATCAGGTGATTGCCGCCGATCGACAGCGCATCGCCGTCGCCGGTGATAACCCACACCTGCAAATCGGGCCGGGCGCATTTGAGACCTGACGCCACCGCGGGCGCCCGGCCGTGGATCGAGTGCATGCCGTAGGTGTTCATGTAGTACGGAAACCGGCTCGAGCAGCCGATGCCGCTGATGAACACGATCTTCTCGCGCGGCACGCCGAGGGTCGGCAGCACCTTTTTCATCTGGGCGAGAATGGAATAGTCGCCGCACCCGGGGCACCAACGGACGTCCTGATCGCTGGCAAAATCAGTGGGCTTCAGGACCGGCAGGGTGGTATCGATGCTCATAATATTTGTAATGCTTGGCAAGTAGACTCACACAAAGGCGCAACGGCGCAAATCAACGGAATGATACGAACCGGCGGAACCATTCATAAAATAACGCGGATGTTTTGGCCCAAGGCCTCCTTCACCGGAGCCTAGGGCGCCGCCCTAGGCCTTGGAGGGAAACACAGATCATTTGGCTGCAGGCCAAACTCAACCGCTGCTGGCGCCTATCAGATGAATATGACCTTCGGTCAAGCGACTGCAACGTAACCATCTCCTGGGGCGGCGCTTCGCTTGCCCCAGGCTAGGGTGAATGTGGCCTGCGGCCAAATACCTAAGAAACCCTGAATGATTATCAGCGTTTCCCTTTTTCTTCTTCATCGCGCCTTGGCGCCTTTGCGTAAGTCACTCCTATTGGGACAGAGTTTGGATTGTTCGCTTATTTATTCAACAACGTTTCGATCTTTTCGACCAGTTCGGCGACGCTGAACGGTTTGCCTTGCACCTTGTTGTGTCCCATGGCGTCGATCAGGTACTGGGCCCGCAGGAACGTGCGCAATTGGCCGAGGTTGAGCTCGGGCACGAGCACCGTCCGGAAGCTCTGCAGGATGTCGCCGAGGTTTTTCGGGAACGGATTGAGGTACCGCAGATGGCAATGGCTGACGCTCAGGCCCCGCTTCTGCACCTTGTGGACTGCCGTGGCGCACGCCCCGTACGTGCCGCCCCAGCTAACCACCAGCAGGTCGCCCTGGGCCGGTCCGTCGAGCGCTTGCAGCGGGACGTCGTCAGCTACCAGAGCCACCTTCTTCGCCCGGGTATGAACCATGTGCTCATGGTTCAGCGGGTCGTAGCTGACGTTGCCGGTGCCGTCCTGCTTCTCCAGACCGCCACTGCGGTGCATCAGCCCCGGCGTGCCGGGAACCGCCCACGGGCGGGCCAGCCGCTCGTTGCGGGCGTAGGGCAGGAACGCGTCGCCGTTGTTCGGCCCGGCGGGATGCGTAATTTCCAGCTTCGGCAGGTCGGCCAACGACGGAATTCGCCATGGCTCTGAGCCGTTGGCGATATAGCCGTCGGTCAGCAAGATGACCGGCGTCATGAACCGCACCGCGATCCGCCAGGCCTCCTGCACCGCATAGAAGCAGTCGGCCGGGCTACTGGCGGCGATCACCGGCATGGGGCACTCGCCGTTGCGGCCGAACATCGCCTGGAACAGGTCGGCCTGCTCGGTCTTGGTCGGCAGCCCGGTCGAGGGGCCGCCGCGCTGCACGTTGATCACGAGCATCGGCAGCTCGGTCATTACGGCCAGGCCCATGGCCTCGGCCTTCAAGGCGATGCCCGGGCCGCTCGAGGCCGTGACCGCCATTTCGCCGGCGAACGCCGCGCCGACGGTCGCGGTAACCGCCGCGATTTCGTCTTCGGCCTGGAACGTCAGCACGTCGAAATTCTTGTGGTTCGAAAGCTCGTGCAGAATGTCGCTGGCCGGCGTGATCGGATAGGCGCCGAGGAACAAGCGCTTGTTCGACTGGCGGGCCGCGGTGATCAGCCCGTAGGCCAGCGCCGTATTGCCCATGATGTTGCGGTACTTGCCGGCCGGCAGCTTCGCCGGGGCGACCGTGTACTGCGTGTTCATGGCCTCGACGGTTTCGCCGTAGTTGTAGCCGGCCTTAAGACTGGCCGTATTGGCCTGGGCCACCTCGGGCCGCTTGCCGAACTTCTGGGCGATGAACCGCAGCGTCGGCTCCAGCGACCGATCGTACAGCCAGAAGACCAGCCCCATGGCGAAGAAGTTGCGGCACAGGTCCGCCTCCTTCTGCGACAGGCCGAGGCCCTCGACCGCCAGGCGGTTGAGCTTGGTCATCTCGACGGCGTGCATCTTGTACTTGTCGAGGCTGCCGTCTTCGAGCGGGTTGGTCTTGTAGCCGGCCTGCTCCATCCCCTTCTTGTCGAAGGCGTCCTTATTGATCAGCAGCACGCCCCCTTCCCGGAGGTCGCCCAGGTTGGTGATCAGGGCGGCGGGGTTCATCGCCACCAGGGCGTCGACCGTATCGCCGGGGGTGTAGATGTCGCTCGAGGAAAAGTGGACCTGAAAGCCCGAGACGCCCGCCTTGGTTCCGCGCGGGGCGCGAATCTCCGCCGGGAAGTCGGGAAAGGTCGCCACGTCGTTGCCGGCCAGGGCCGACGTGTTGGTGAACTGCGTGCCGGCAAGCTGCATGCCGTCGCCCGAGTCGCCGCAGAAGCGGACCGTCGCGTCTTCGAGTTGGGCGACGGGTTTGGAAATTCCGTTGGGGGAGGGAGCCGTGGGAGCGGTAATCGTGGCCATGGTCGGCGGTGACGCCCTTGTGTCCGTTGGGGGTGGTGCGCCTGCTGGCGAGCTAGTACTCGACGTCCGCCCCGACCTGGCCAGGTCGGGTGCGTCGCGATACGCGGCCTGCAACAAAGCGCTGGTTCAAGATCTTAACCGTTGGCAGGGGGGATTCGTTTATTCAACTAGTACGTGGCGAACGAAAAAAAGTTAGGCGTGGAAGATGTCAATTCTGAAATGGCTGATACGTCACGGAAGATACATCGATCAAGACCAGCTCGACGTCGACCCCCGCGGTGGACACTGCCTATGGCTAGGCCCCCTCGCGGTCGTAAGTTTTGCCCGGCTCGGGCGGCAGCGTGTAGATCGTGTTGGGAAAGTGATCGACCAGGTAGTGTACCAGCCCGCCGGTGCTGATCACGCTTTGCGGCGTTCCCGACGCGTCGACGACCGGCAGATGCCGGTACCCGCCGGCCGACATCGCCTCCATCGCCGAACCGACCGAATCCCTGGCATGCAGGACCGCCGGGTTGGCCGTCATCCAGTCGCGAATGCTGATCTGCGGCGCGGCCCCTTCGGCCATCCACCGCAGGGCGTCCCGCTCGGTAAATATGCCGAGAATCTTCCCCTGGCAATCGTCCCCCGCACAGACCAGCACGCAGTTGCCGCGCTGCGCCCGCATCAGCTCAATGACTTCGCCGACGGTGGAGTCGACCGAAACCGCCAGCGGCTGGTCGGGGTACGCCTCGGTAATGGGATCGGTGCTAAGACTCAGAAAGCTCACGGCCGTTCACAACGCCCCGAGCTGCGGACAGGAGGTTACGGCCCGTGGCGCAAAGGTGCGCCGTCGCTCAACCTGCTGTAAGCGCCGGGTGAGAGGCACGCCGGCGAGACCGTCCGTAGCGTCTAGGGTAACTTTAGCACGTTCCTCGCGGACGTTGAACCGCAAATTAGGGCGAATTTGCCGTCTTTGACGGCACAGATAATGCTCCCCCCCGCAAGCGCGGCGGTCCCGCGGGCCCCACGGGCATGCTCATGGGGTCGGGGTCGGGATTCTTTAGCGACTAGCGACCCTCTTTGCGCCGACGCTCGCCAGTCGCTAAAGCATCCCGACCCCTCGGCGCTGGCCCGCTGGGCGCAGCGACCCGCCTACTGAGAATCGCCGAGGTCCTTTGGCGGCTTTGGCTGCTGTGCAGCGTAGAACCGTTCGAGCTGGATCCCGCCCCGCTGCTCTTCTTCGACCAGTTTCAGCCGGGCTTCGAGCTGCTCGACCCGCCGGGCTAGCGTCGGCAACAGCCGCTCCTCGGGGTTCGCCGGCTCGGGCCGGGGGGCCTCCGGGTAGCCAAGCTGCCGGTGCAGCGCCGCAAACAGCAGCAACGGGTCCTTGTGCCGGTTGGCCCAGGCGATTCGCCCCTCCTGGCGGCCGAAGAGAGGCGGAAATCCTTGCTCGGTCGCTTCGGCGATCAGCCGCCCGATGGCGCCGGAATCGCGGGCTTCGGCCGCCTTTCGCTCGTGGTAGAACTCGCTGCGAACAAAGACCAGGTCCGCAACGTCGATGATGCCGATTTGCCGGCGGACGGTGAAAATCCAATTCCTCCAGGCCTCGTCGTACGCCGGGTCCCCGGCGACCGCCTCCAGCCCGCGGTCGTAGCCCATGCGGTTGCGGCTGAGGACCTCCAATTGAAACAAAAACAGGCCTTGCCGAGTGGCGCCCTCGGCCCGGTACCGCGCCTCGCGGGCGAGCACTTCCAGCCCGATCCGCAGATCGAACCGCTGGCGATCGTTCTCGGCCTCGGCCATGACAAAGCACTGAAACGGCGTGAAATAGTGCCGCAGCCGGTCCATGGCCGTCGAGAAGCCGCCCAGATGCCGCAGCTCGGCCAGCATGAAGTCGACCGCCATCGGCAGCTTAGTCGTGGTAAGTATCTCCTCGCGAACGCTTTCGAGGATCTCCTGGGCCGGCATGTTCTCGCGCAGCCGCTGGCCCAGGACCTCGAACAGGTGCATCTGCTCGATGTATTCCTCGCGGGGCAGGGGGGAGACCGGCGATGGCGCAGGCGCCGCGCCGTGCGGCTCGCCGTCGGCCGGCGAGCCAGGGCGTCCTCGCGCCCGCGGGCCCATCTCATTGCCGCGATCGCGCATTATTGGCCCTGCTTCTGAAGATGATCCGCCAAAAAGCCAATGGCCCGCTCGATCGCCGTCCGATCGAACGACGCCGCCATATGGCCCAGTTTGGGCACAATATAGAGTTGCGATTCAACCCCCACGCGCTGCAACTGGGCCTGCATCAGGGCCGGGCTGGCCAGCGGCACAAGCTGATCCTGTTCGCCGTGAAAGAAGAACATCGGCGGATCGTCGGGCGTCACGAAGGCCGCGGGCGAAGCCCGGCGGTACTGGTCGCGGCACGTCGCTGGCGGCCCGCCGAGGAAGAACGACAGGCCGTCGACGTCGTCGGGAATGGGCCGCAGGTCGCACGGCGCCCCCCCGCAGGCCACGCACTGCAGCCGCGTGGGGGGCAGGGACTCGGCGTGCTCGGCGCCTTCCAGCCCGTCCTCTGGACCAGTGGCGCCCAGCAGCGATACCAGGTGGGCGCCCGCCGAATAGCCGTAGCCGCCAATATGGTCCGGATCGATCTTCAGCCGCGGCGCATTGGCCCGCATCCAGCGGACCGCTGCCTTGCAATCCTCGATCTGCGCGGGGAATTTGTGCGCCGGGGCCAGCCGATAGCTGATCGCCACGGCCGTGAATCCGTGCTGCGCAAGCATCTGTGCAACCCCCGAGAGCTGCCCTCGGGAACCCATTCGCCATGCCCCGCCGTGGACGACCAATACGCCCGGAAAGGGGCCGGTCCCCTCGGGCTGGTACACGTCGGCCTTGAGCGGACCGGAGTCGCGCTGCACGTAGATTTCGCCAAAGGAAGTCGTAATGCCGCCCGTCGCGGGCTGCGGATGGCCGCACAACGCCGCCGCCAGAAGCGGCGCAGCGAGAATACAGTTCGGGCGTAGTCCAATCACGGCGAGGGCTCCATGCATAGAGGCACGTGGGCGACGGTTCTATAATATCCCCAAGATCGCCAAAAAGCGGCAATGGCAGTGGGGCCGTCGGCTTACCGGCTCTCAGCTATCTGCCATGGCGACGGCAAACAGAACAATTTCCGGCTGGCAGCCCCAGAGCCGAAAGCTGGCAGCCGACAGTCGAGAGCCGCCCTTGAGCCACGAATTCTCCAAAATTGAAGAAGCCGTCGAGGCCATCCGGCAAGGCCGGGTGATAATCGTCGCCGACGCCGAAGACCGCGAAAACGAGGGCGATTTCATCTGCGCCGCCGAAAAGGCGACGCCCGAGATGATCAACTTCATGATCACCCACGGCCGCGGGCAGCTCTGCATTCCGATCCTGCCCGATGTGAGCGAGCGGCTGCAGCTAGCCCCAATGGTCGAATCGAACACCGCGCCGTTGGGCACGAACTACACCGTGCCGGTCGACCACCGCACCAGCCGCACCGGCATCACCGCGGCCGAGCGGGCCAAAACGATCCAGGCCATCTGCGATCCCACGAGCAAGCCGCTCGACTTTGTGCGCCCGGGGCACCTGTTTCCGCTCGTCGCCAAGGAAGGCGGGGTCTTGCGGCGCGCCGGCCATACCGAGGCGGCCGTCGATCTGGCCCGCATGGCCGGGCTCATGCCGGCCGGCGTGTTGTGCGAGATCCTCGACGAGCAGGGCGACCGGGCCAATCGCAAGCAACTGCAGGAACTGGGCCGGCGATTCCAGTTGCCGACAATCTCGATCGAGCAGCTCATCGCCCACCGGCGGCTGAGCGAAAAGCTCGTCTATCGCACCGCCGAGGCCCGCCTGCCGACCAAGTACGGCGAGGGGCGGATCATTTCCTACGGCGTAAAGTACGAGTCGCAAGAGCCGGTCGTGTACGTCATCGGCGACGTATCGACCTCAGCCGCGCCGCTGGTGCGGCTGCATTCGTCCTGCTTTACCGGCGACTTGTTGGAATCGCTCCGCTGCGACTGCGGCGATCAGCTTCATCTGGCGCTGGAGATGATCGGCCGCGAAGGGGTCGGCGTCCTGGTCTACTTGCCGCAGGAGGGCCGCGGCATCGGACTGGTCGACAAGATCAAGGCCTACTCGCTTCAGGATCAGGGCATGGACACGGTCGAGGCGAATATCGCCCTGGGCTACATGGCCGACCCCCGCGATTACGGCGTGGGCATTCAACTGCTGAAGGATCTCGGCTTGCGCAAGGTGCGACTGCTGACGAACAACCCCAAGAAGACCGAGGCGTTCGTGTTTGGCGGGTTCGACCTGGAAGTCGTCGATCAGGTGCCGATCGTCGGCCCGATCAACCCGCATAATGCGGCCTACCTGGCGACGAAGCGGGAGAAAATGGGGCATAAGCTGCCATGACGTCGCCGCCGGCGATCAGGCTTGCACCGCGGCGCCCAGCGCCGGCTCGCTCGAATAATGACGATGCTCTATCGCTTCCATATCAATCTTTACGCCCAACCGCAGCAGACGGTCGCAGCCGGCGAAATCGAATTGCGGGGCGCACGATTCTCACGGCTGCAGGCGCCGACGTTCGCCGCCTTCCTGCCCGTTAGCTTCGAGCAAGCCGTCGAAGCCCTCAACAAGCTCCCCCGCCTCGACTCGGAGCCCGACGGCTTCTTTGTCATCGCCGGCGAGCATTTGGGCCGCCGCTGGCAGGTCGACGGCCATCTGTTCGACTTCGGCGGTCGCCTCCATCGGATGGAGATACATGGCCAATGCCCGCCAGACGCCTTCGACGACCTCCTGCGAACCGTCGGCTGGCCGACCGCCCCGCTAGCATTCGAGCTGGTGATGGAAGGGGTCGTTCTGAGCGAGGGCGAGTTTCGACGCTGGGCCGGCCGATAACGGGCGGAGAGGTCCTCAGCGGCGCGCGGCTGCTGCGAGAAGGATCGCTAGTTCCTGCCAGCGACGATAACCGCAAACAACATCGCGGTTGCCTTGAATTGCCGTTCCCCATTAAACTCCCGCCCGTCCTCTGGCGCGCCATGTTGCTAGCTGCGCCATCACGATTCCGCCCCCACCCTGATCCAGCACGGAGGCTTCGGTCAGATGAAGTATTTCGCACGGGCAGTCAAAGAGGCCTGGCGGCATTGGCCCGCGCTCGCCGGGGCGCTCTTCTGCTCGCTTTCGGTGGCGGCCTTGTGGGGAGCGAACATTGCCGCGCTTTTCCCAATCATTCAAACCACCCTCAACGGACAATCGCTGCAGTCCTGGAATGAACAGCGACTGGAGCAGGCGAAAATCAAGCTAGCGGAGCACCGGTCGCAAGTCGAGCGGCTGCAAGGCCAAATCCACGCCGCCCCGAATGCCGACCAGCGGCGGACCCTCGAGGTGCAATTGGGCATGCAGCAGACCCAGGCGGGCGTCCAGCGCGCCACGGTCGCCGCCGCCGAGAAGATTCAACCCCTCATCGACCGTTTTCTGCCGGACGATCCCTTCTCGACCGTCGTGCTGGTCGTCGTACTGGTCGCCGTCGCCACCGCCATCAAGCAAGCCTGCGCCCTACTAAACGTCTCGCTGGTGGCCCATGTTTCACAAAGCATCGCCCGCGACGTTCGCACCAGGATCTTTAATAAGGCGCTGGAGCTCGATCGGCGGAGCTTCGCCAACATCGGCATCAGCGGCTTCCAGGCCCAAATCACCCACACCACCGACATGCTCGCCGGCGGCCTGACAAGCTTCTACGGCGGCGCGGTCACCGAGCCCTTGCGGATCATCTCCTGTCTGTGCGGCGCCTGGTTTATCTCCTGGCGGCTGACGCTGGCATCGCTGGTCTTCGCCCCCGTGGCGGCGTTCCTGATGCTGCACATCAACCGTCGCGTCCGCCGGCTGTCGACGAGAATCCTCGATCGCTCGATGCAGTTCCATCACATCATGCTCGAAGTCTTTAACGCCATTGTGACGGTCCAGGCCTACACCATGGAGGACTTCGAGCGGGATCGCTTCCGCCAATCGACCAAGCAGTACAAACGAATCGCCATGAAGGCGGCGCTCTACAACGCCCTGTCCAGCCCGATCACCGAGCTGCTGGGCATGGGCATGCTCTGCACAGGCCTGATCGTCTCCTCGTACCTGGTGCTCAACCAGCAGACGCGGCTGTTCGGCATCCCCATGGCCGACCAGCCGATGAGCATCCCCTCGGTGACGGTGTTCTTCGGCATGCTGATCGGCGCGGCCGACCCGCTGCGCAAGCTCTCGGGCGTGATCAACGGCGTCAACACCGGCATGGCGGCGGCCAATATGCTCTACCCGATGCTCGACAGCAAGTCGCAGTTGGTCGAGCCGCTACAGCCGAAATCGCTGCCCGCGCCCCATCGCAAGATCGAGTTCCGCAACGTCACCTTCAGCTACGACGGCGCCAACGACGTGCTGCACAACGTGAGCCTCGTCATCAACTCGGGCGAGCACCTGGCGGTCGTCGGCCCCAACGGCGGCGGCAAAAGTACGCTGATCAACTTGCTGTGCCGGTTCTACGACCCGCAGCAAGGCGACGTCCTGCTCGACGGCGTGTCGGTCCGCGACACCTCGCTGAACGAGCTGCGACGGCGGATCGCCCTGGTTTCGCAGCAGACCGAGCTGTTCAACGAGACGATCCTCCACAACATCCGCTACGGCCGCTGGGACGCCAGCGAAGCGGAAGTCGTCGCCGCCGCCGAGCTGGCCCGCGCCCATGAATTCATTACCGGATTTCCTGAAGGCTATGAAACTGTCGTCGGCGCCAACGGCCAGCGCCTCAGCGGCGGCCAGCGGCAGCGGATCGCACTGGCCCGGGCGTTTCTACGGCGGGCCGACATCCTCATCATGGACGAGGCCACCAGCCAGATCGACGTCGTCAGCGAGCGAAAGATCCACGACGCCCTGGCCGAATACGGCCGCGACCGCACGCTGATCATGATCACCCACCGCGAAAGCACGCTGGCCCTGGCCAGCCGAATCGTACGGATTGAGAACGGCGTGCTCAACGAGGTCGCCGCGCCGGCGAAAGCGGCCTAGGCCGAAGCCGCCCCCGCCCGAACCGGAAGCCGTTCGCCCGCGAAAGAGTTGCAGGCTAAGTCTTATTGATTTCTGCGCCGCTAATGAACCCTGCCTTGCTGTCAGCTATCGGCTAGCGGCCGACGGCCCTAAGGGAAAAGGCCCAATTCTGGCCGATAGCCGATAGCCGATAGCCAAATCTACAACGGGTTCATTAGGGGCGCAGTTCTCATAGATGCCAAACCTTAGTTCAAGCTTTGCATTTATGAAGGTCCGCGAATCACGCGAATAGGCGCGACATGCGAAGGGTCAACACGAACGGCGCTTTTGGCGAGCAAGGCTCACGCTCGCTGGTTCGGACAAGGCGCGCTTAGCTGTCTTCCCGCTGGGTCTTCTTTGCGTGATTCGCGGGCGAAAGAATTGCAGAAGGCGAACTGAGCAGCCGAGCCCACGGCGCGGCGGTTTACGCCGCCTTTTTTCGCCGCAGCCATCCCTTCGGATGGTGCGTGATCAAGAACCGCTGGCTGCGTTCTTGGTCCAGTTCAAACTCCTGCGTCGTGCGGAGAAAGCGCTCAATCGCCGGCAGCGGGCCCGGCCGACCTGGACTGAAAATCGACAGCGTGTCGATGACGCCGTCCTGCACGAGACAGTAGCTGCCCGGGGTCACCAGCGGGGCATAATGCTTGAGCTCCTCGCGGACATGCGGCTCAGAATGGTCGCTGTCGAGGATCACCATCACTGGCCCGTCCGCGCGGGACGTTCGCGAGTGGACTTCGGACAGGATCTCCGAGCAGGTGGAACTGCCCAGCAGATAGGTGATGCGCGGGTGCGAGAGCTGGTGCATGCGCTCGACGTCGATCGTAATCACCTCGCCTTCGCCGAGCAGGTCGAACAGGTGGGCAAAGAACAGCGACGAGCCGCCGCGATTGGTGCCGCACTCGATCAGCAGGCTCGGGCGGACCTCAGCGATTGTTTCTTGGATCGTCCACAGATCCAGGATGTTTTGCCAAATGGGGTGACCTAGCCAGGTAATGGCCCCGAAGTTGTTCGTCTTGGCGATCAGATCGCAGAAGAATAGCGAACGGATGAGGGGCGCATATTCTTGCCAGCGGTTTTCTTGGCCGTTGTACGCCTGGCTGCACTCAGCGCGGAGGAGTTCGGCAAGTTGGTGAATCCGTTCTGAAACGTCGACTTCATTCGCCATTGTCGGTCTCCCCGCTGTTGAAAAGCGCCTGGTGGGGGCGTCGGCTTTGCGCCGCCCGTAGAGGCGGCGTTTTACCGTATTTCCGCCCTTCCAGGAAAGTGCAAAGCTCCGCCGTTTAGCGCTTTGAAACCGCTCTTGACCGCTGCAGGAGAACCGGCAATTATCCCCGCTCCTGCCAGCACGCGTTTGCGTACTACTACGTCGCCGTCCGTCAATGTGAGAGAGGAAAATGCCTGCCACGACAGATCGCACTGACGTCGCGCCGCGCGTGACCTCGCGGATCGCGCGCAAAGCTTGGCGCGAAGTCTCTCGGCCGATTCGTCGCATGTTGGATCGCGAGACCGTCGCGCCGCCGTCGCTGCCCAAGCCCTATCTCACCGGCGAGGGCGCCAGCATCGCCGGCTTCCATCCTCAACAGGCGACCGTCGAAACCGCAGCCCTGCCCCTGGTCCAGCGGCTGGTCCGCGAGTCGAGTCGGTTCCCCGGCCCGATCATTGAGATCGGCACGCTGCTAGGCGTGACGACGACGCACATGGCGCTGGCCAAGGCCCCGGAACAGAAAATCATTACGGTCGACCTGTACTGCTGGAACCCCTGGGGCCTGCCGCCTGCGGTACACGAAGCCCTGACCAGTCAAGTGCTCGCCTATCTGGTCGCCACCGGCCACGTCGAGCGGATTTCGATGGACAAAGACGAGTTCTTTCGCACCTATCAGGGTCCGCCGCCCGCGATGGTCTTCCTCGACGCCATCCACGATTACCCGGAAACGAAGAAGGACGTCGAGTGGGCTCGCCGCGTCGGCGCGCAAATCATTTCCGGCCATGATTACTGCGACGAGTTCCCCGGCGTCAAGCAGATCGTAGATGAATGCGGCGGCCCGCGGGAATTATCAGCTTCCGTGTGGGTCCTGTAAGCAACTCGTTTGTGAAGGGGAGCGCCGATGCCTTCGCCGAACGGTTCTCTGCACGCCGAGTATTCGGCCTCCGGCCTGGCTTCCACCATCGCCCGCCTGCGCGACGCGGTCCGGGCGTTTCGCGGCAAACGGCCTAAGTACTCCTCGCTGGCCTTGCAGTGGTTTGCCGATCAACATGCGCAGGGATTTGGGCCGACGGCCAACGGCCGAGGCATTGCCTCCGAGGCGGACGTAGCCGTAGGCGCGCTGACCCCCGAGGAACAAAAGCAGCTAAGGCTGATCGTCGAGTCGGTGGCAGATCACCCCGGCCCGATCGTTCATGTCGGCA
>JADLBW010000143.1 GCA_020847515.1 Pirellulales bacterium
GAAACGAGGCCCACCCTCGACTCCGCGTGGCAGCCCGCCGCCCCTGCCCACCCCCACCAGGGGCGGGCGGGGGAGGGGGTGGGCGGCTCCGAGTGCCCTCCCGCCGCCCGGGCGTCCCCCTCACCCGCCCTGCGGGCGGCCTCTCCCCAGGGGAGAGGTGAGAGACACCCCTCAGCCGGGCCCGCTGCGCGTCGCCGACCTCTCCCTGAGGGAGAGGTGAGAAACGCTCATCCGACCGGGCGCCGGCTGGTTCGTGCACCGTTCCCTCAGCCCATTGCGACGACGAACGCGACCGCGTACTCCTGCGCGTGGCTGAGCGAGATCGCCCAGGACTTCAGACCAAGCTCCTGCGCCCGGGCCGCGGCGCGGCCGTGGAGGACGACGTTGGGCTTGCCGCGGCGATCAGGCAGGATCTCCAGCTCGCGCCAGTGGATCCCCCGGAGACCGGTCCCTAGGGCCTTCGAAATCGCTTCCTTGCCGGCGAAGCGGACGGCGAGCTCCGGCAGGCGGCCACGACAGTAGGCAATCTCCCGGTTCGTGTAGACGCGGAGGAGAAAGCGCTGCGGGTGGCGCTCGTAAACGCGCCGGATGCGGCTGATCTCGATGATGTCGACGCCATTACTGAGCATGGCTTGGCTGAAGGTCCCCCACTGATCGGTTACTCGCCTCGCTGGGATGCTCGCCCCCTCCCCGGCCCTCCCCGGCGGGGGAGGGAGTGACGGCCTCAGCCGGCCCCCGTGGCATAATCTCGCCGTTAGCCCTGGGCAGCGAGGTACGCGTGACTGGTCAGCCGATCGAGCATAACACCATCGCCGGGTTTCTGGCTGCGCTGGGCTCCGCGGAGCCGACGCCGGGAGGCGGCAGCGCGGCCGCGCTGGTCGCGGCGATCTCGGCCGGACTGGTGGAGATGACGGCACGCGTCTCGGCGAACCGGAAATCCCACGCGGTGCAACGGCCAGAGCTGCTGGACATCGCCGATCGCGCGGCCGCGCTGCGGGCTGAGCTCCTGCGCCTGGCGAACGAAGACGTTGCCGCCTACGGCGAGGTCGCGGGCGCCTATCGGCTGCCGAAGTCGACGGCGGCGGAGCAGGCCGCCCGCGCGGCCGCGATCGAGCGGGCGCTCATGATCGCGACGGACGTGCCGTTCGAGATCGCCGGTCGCAGCCTGGACGTCGCCCAGCTCGCAGCGACCGCGATTGCGGCGGGCGCGACCACGATCATCGGCGATTCCGGCGTCGCCGCCCACGGCGCCGTCGCCGCCCTGCGGGGCGTGCTGCTGAATGCGGACCAGAACCTGCGTTCGATCCAGGACGAAGCCTTTGCCGAACGCGGTGTGGCGCACTCGCGCCAGCTCAAACAGTCGGCCGAGGCTGCACTCGCGCTTGCACAACGGCGGTTGAAGGAACGCGGGGTCGATGATTAGCGAGTCGGTTTCGGTGGATCGACAGGCACGGTTGCTCGACGGGCGCCCGATCGCGGCGGCGCTGCGCGACGAGACGGCCGATCGCCTGGATCGATTTCGGGCCGAAACGGGCATGGTGCCCGGCCTCGCGATCGTGCTCGCGACCGCCGACCCCGCCTCTCAGGTCTACTCGGATCGGTTGGTGAAGACGGGCCGGAAACTGGGTTTCGACTGTCGAGTCGAGGCCGTCGAGCCTGCCACGCCGGCGACCGTCCATGCCAGGATCGAGCGGCTGAACCGGGACGACAGCGTGGACGGCATCCTAGTCCAGATGCCGCTGCCGGCGCCGATGTCCGTCACCGATATCGCGACGGTGATCAGTCCGCAGAAGGACGTCGACGGCATCAGCTCGGTTAACGTCGGCCGCGTGGCGATGGGCTTTCCGGCCTTCCCGCCGGCGACGCCACTCGGCGGCTTCGAGCTATTGCGCCGCTATGGGATCCCGATCGCCGGGCAGTACTGCGTCGTCGTCGGCCGCAGCAACGTCGTCGGCCGGCCCTTCGCCTCGCTCATGCTGGGCGCCAACGCCACCGTCACGATCTGCCACCGCCGGACGCCCGACCTCGCGCGCTTCACGCGCCAGGCGGACATCGTCGCCCTTGCCGCAGGCCAGCCGGGACTGCTGACGGGCGACATGATCAAGCCGGGCGCGATCGTCGTCGACTTCGGCACGACCCCCACCGACGACGGCCTGAAGGGCGACGCCGACTTCGAGTCCGTCGCCCGCGTCGCGAGCTGGCTGACCCCCGTTCCGGGCGGCACCGGCCCAATGACGAACGTCGTCGTTCTCCGCCAGACGCTGGAGGCCGCGTTCCTGCGCCGAGGATTGCAGGAGGAGTAACGAGCCCGGGACGGCTTGGCCGCCCGCTGCCGCCCCAGCCGATCTGCCGGCCCGCTCTCCTTCTCCCGCCGAGCACGCGCGTCAGCCCCAGGAACCAGGCGCAGCAGGCCGGCTGCCTCGCGGAACGCCAGCCCCATCCTGTACCATAGATAGACCACAGAACTCACGACGAAGAGGCACAACGCTCATGGATCTTGGCGAGCTCCGCAATCGCGTCGCGGCCACCCGGGCGCGCATCTCCAACGTCCTGGAGCGTCTTTGACATTCGCGGTCGCGAAGCACAGCTAGCCGGGCTGGAGCAGGCGGCGGCCCAACCGGGCTTCTGGGACGACTCGCAGCACGCGCAGAAGGTCATGCGCGAAGCCACCGACTTGCGTGATTCCATCACGACCTGGCGTGAGCTCGAACGACGCACGAGGGACCTTGCCGAGCTGTTCGATCTGGCGGTCGCCGAGGACGACGAGGCGACGCTCGCCGACGTCGAGCGGGAGCTGAGCGAGATCGGTGCCGAGCTTGACCGCCACGAGATCGAGCTGATGTTCGGGGGCGAGTACGACCGCAAGCCGGCCTACCTCTCGATCCACGCCGGCGCGGGCGGCACCGAGTCGCAGGACTGGGCGGACATGCTGCTCCGGATGTACCTGCGCTGGGCGGACGAGCACCGGTTCAAGACCGAGATCGTCGACCTCTCCCCTGGCGAAGAGGCCGGCATCAAGAGCGCGACGGTGGAAGTGCAAGGGCCGAATGCCTACGGCTTTCTCCGATCGGAGCGCGGTGTCCACCGGCTCGTCCGCCTCTCGCCATACGACGCGGCGCACCGGCGGCACACGTCCTTCGCGCTGGTCGAGGTCATGCCGGAGACCGACGACGACGTCAGCGTCGAGATCAACCCGGACGACGTGCGGGTCGACGTCTTCCGGTCGGCCGGCGCGGGCGGCCAGAACGTTCAAAAGAACAGTACCGCGATCCGGCTGACCCATCTCCCGACCGGCATCGTCGTCACCTGTCAGAACGAGCGCTCGCAGCTTCAGAACAAAGAGACGGCCATGCGCGTGCTGAAGTCACGCCTGCTCGAGCTGGAGCTCGAGAAGCGGGAAGCAGAGCAGGCCCGGATCAAGGGCGAGCACCTGTCGGCCGGCTGGGGAAACCAGATCCGCAGCTACGTGCTCCACCCCTACAATATGGTGAAGGACCACCGGACGGGCCTCGAGACGAGTAACACGAACGCCGTGCTCGAAGGCGAGATCGACGAGTTCCTGGACGCGTATCTCCGTCAGACCCGTGGCCAGGAGAACTAGGACGGACGCCCCATGCGCCACTTAGCAGCCATTGTCGTGCTCGTGCTCCTGCTGCCGATCGCCCAGCTCACCGCCCCGTCGGCGGAGGCGGCGATCAGCGTGGTTTCGGAGGAGACGGAGAGCCGTTTCCCCAGCGGGCTCGTTTTTCGCGTCCGGGCGACCGCGGACCAATCGATCACGGACATCCAGGTCAACCTGATCATCGGCCGCGAGCGCGTCAGTAGCTACGGCCGGCCGGAGTTCGGGCCGGGGCGGGAAGTCAGCGCCGAGTACACGCTGCGGACAGGCGCCGACCGCTACATCCCGCCGATGTCCCAGATCACGTACTGGTATCAGCTCAAGGACGCCGGCGGCGCGCAGATGGAGACGCCGCGGCAGACGATCCGCTAAGACGACCCCAAGTACCGCTGGCAGACCGTCCAGCGCGACAAGCTCGTCGTCTTCTATCACGACCTGCCGGCCCAGCGGGCGGAGCGGATCGCCGACGCCGGCATGGCGACGATCGCCGAGGCCAAGTCCTCGTTCGGCGTGGACGTCCAGAACCCGATCGCCATGGTCGTCTACAACTCGCCCGAGCAGATGAACGCCGCGACGCCGCCGCGCAGCGCGGCCACCGA
>JADLBW010000144.1 GCA_020847515.1 Pirellulales bacterium
TGCGGGTGCAGGGGACTCGGAGATCGGTCAACAACTGGTGTCGCGTAATGAGCACGCCTTTCCAGCGGCGAGCAAGTTGCACGACTAGATGCCGAGCAAGCTGAACGGTGCCTGGAGACCCAAGGGTGTCCGTGTCGTCCAAGCCCACGAAAACCATGCTCCGTCTCCTACTTGGCGGTTGATGGACTGGCGTCGTTGTTGAAGAAGACAACGGAGCTGAGGAGGCCGGCGCCGATTCCGCAAATCGCGAAAGAAGCGAGGGCGCCCGCGCCAAGCCCATGCAGGCGGTGAGGCCGCACGCCGTCGAGCGCGAAGTAGGCGGTACTGCAGCGGACAACGAATGCTAAGAGGTTCGCCGACAAGCCGGCTATAGCCAAGCGCCAATAGATCGACAACCGCTCACGGCGAATTCCCATAATCGCCAAGTCGATCGCCGGCCCGATAGCGAGCAGGGAGGTGGTAGCGGCCGCTTGCATTTGGCCCACGCCCGTCGCCAGGACAATCGTCGACATAGTCGCAGCGCCCGCCCCGGCCATGGTTCCGGCAAGCGGGCGCGGAACCGCCGCCACGCCGAGGATGATCGGCGCTGCCGCCTTTAAAATGGCGTGGCCTGGAACCTGCAGGGGCAACGGCGCCCACGCAACAAGGGCCGCGGCTAAGACCCCCGCCCCGAGCAAAATGGCGGCGTCTTTCGCGCTGATGCGGGCGCTATCGTCGGGCCAAAGCCGTATGCGGCTAGCCCGCGAGATGATCTTATAGGCGCCGGCGGCTTCAGTCATGATGAACCTCCCTAGGCGACTGGCGAGCGCGCCCGAACCGGCGAAGCAGTCCGCAAAGGCCGATGACGGCCAAACCGGCGGTCGCAGGTTCCGGGACGGCGGCGGCGTTTAGCGTCAGCTCGGGCCGACTTGCGACAGTGCCAAAACTCCTGGAGTTGAACAAGCCAGAAACTGCCGCTTCTCCTGCTGGCGCGTAGAGTCGAAGGCTGAGCAGGCTTCCTGTCGCCGCATCCGCAGCTAAGCCGCTCGTTGCGGCGAGCGGGATCATTGCCGCGCCAGAAGTCGCGCCGCTGAAATTCAGGCTGCCCAAGACCTGATCGCTGGGCGAAATGAGTGACGCCAGCGAATTCCAGGCGACGCCGGCGGCCCCCGGCGAATTGGGAGTGCCCGTTCCTTCGGTCCAACCATCGTTCAACAACCACGACGCCTCGATGTGACCCGCGGCGGAACCGTTGAAGAGCGGGTTGTTCGGGTTCGCGGCGGTCAATTGCAGCGAAGCGGACGTAAGGGTCCATTGACCGGCGCCGAAGGTCGCGTCGAAATTCGCCTTGGCGGATGAAAGGTCGAATTGCAGCAGGGCCTGGAATTCTCCCTTTGGCAGGCCGGCTGCCGAAACTGCGAACGACCCCGCTCCGCCATAGTTATTGGCAGGATTGGCGGACGACGCGGCGGCGTCGGCGGTCGGTCCGAGCGTAACTGTCGCGGCGGCGATCGAAGGCCCGCGGCAAGTCGCGACTGCACAGGCAAGCAATACCGCGAAGCGAGCGACTGGATGCATGAAAAAGTCTCCGGGGCGGCTATCGTGCGGCGTCGGCGGATACGAAAATGAACGAGCCTAGGGAGCGTTATATTCAGTTGGATATAACGCCGATTGTAGCGGAAGAATGTCGCGCGTCAATCGGCGAGGACACGAAGCGGAATGGCCAAAAGGTCAGTGCGGAATCGATCCGAGGGCTCGTTGACGGAAGATTGGAGCGTCGGCGTGCGGGTCTCCGTCGATCGGCGCGGCCAGACCATCCTCGACCAGCAGGTTGCGGACCTTTTGGCAGCCCTCGACCGCGCCGGAAGCATCAACGCTGCGGCGAAGAAGGTCAAAACCTCTTACCGACACGCCTGGCTCATGCTCAACCAGGCGAATGCCAACGCGGAAGCCCCCCTTTTCGAAGCTACCGTGGGAGGAAGCCGCGGAGGCGGAACACGGCTCACAGATCACGGTCGAAACGCACTGGCCGTGTTTCAGCAGGTGCAGCGGCAAGCAGGTTCCGCCGCGGCGAAGGCACTGACGCGAATTGTTCGGTCGACCCTCCAGCAGTCCGCCGTTGTTCATGTAGCGGCGGCAATCAGCCTTCAGGAGGCGCTGGCCCAGGCGCTGACGGAGTACGCCCTTCTGAGACCTTCGACGGACGTGCGCACCATGTTCGGCGCATCCAACGAACTGGCCGATCAAATCATCGCGGGCGCGGCGGTCGACCTTTTTGCATCGGCCAACGAGCGACACGTTGCCCGCCTGGCCAAGGCTGGCCTGATCGACCCGAAATCGCGTCGTCGGCTGGCAAGTAATACGCTGGCCGTGGTTGGACTGAAGGAGCTCGTTGGCGTCGTCAACAAGCCGGCCGACCTGCGGGCCCAATGCGAATCGACGATTGTTGTCGCCAGCCCCAACTGTCCCCTGGGAGAATGCACGGCCGCCTTTCTTGCATCGGCCGGCTTGAGCCGTCCGCTCAAGTCGCGACTGCAGACTGTAGAGAGCTCTCGCGCGGTCGTTGCATCGCTGCGTGCGGACCGATCGCGCTTGGGGATCGTCTTTGAAAGCGATCTGCACAACCTTACTGGATTGCAGACGTTGTTTGCGATTGACGCATCCAAGGCCAAAACCAATTATGAGGGTGCGATTGTCGCTAACTCGTCCGTGGCGGGGGACGCCAAGGCCTTACTCGACTTCCTGCAATCACCGGCGGCTCAAGCGTGCTTTAGGCGTTGCGGGTTCGTGGCTTAGCCGCCTGTTGAAGTAATAATGCGACCACTGCCTGGGACATCGCTAGCGGCCAGCCA
>JADLBW010000145.1 GCA_020847515.1 Pirellulales bacterium
GCCTGCGCCTCCGGCGATTGGCGAGCAATCAGTTCCTCGGTAATCTCCAGCGACATGCCACAGGTGTCGCCGAAATCGACCGCTAAGCAAAGACCAGTTTCTCATCCCAAGCCGTGAACAGTTACGCGAGACGCGAGCCAACGCACGGCGTCATCATCGGGCGCAATGCCCATCGCTTGGGCCGCTACCAGCTTTTCCACGTAGGTCTTAATTGATTGAGCTTGCCGGATTGCGACCTTGCCTAGACGGATCGTCTTCCGCTTACCGTCCGGCGCTACGAAAAGGATACGCCTACGTCCGCCAGCGTCGTTTCCTATGCTTGCCATGGCTTCACCTCTAGCGCAGAGAAAAGCGCACTGCTGCGCGTGGTGCTGTCAGGCGGCGCGAATCCGCCCGTGGGCCTCACGGCTGCCACACACCCAGCGCAGCAGTGCGCTTTGCTTTCGCAATTGTTCGACTTATCACTTCGCACACCCTTGCGGGCTCAGACACGCCAATTCTGGCCGATCTAACGATCCGGCGTCAAGCTTGCCCGATCGATCCAGGCGAGAAGCGACCGCACGTCGTAGCGGATGGCCGCGCCCACCCGGACAAACGCGATCTCTCCGCGCTTTCGCAGGTTGTAGAGCGTTTTCGGGGAGAGCGCCAGCCTCTGGGCGGCCTCGCGCTCAGTGAGTAGCAGTCGTCCGTCGTCCGGTTTTTCAGGCATTCTCTCTCCTTGGCAGGTAAACTTCGCAGGGATTCCAACTAACCGCCGACGATGTACGACGTACGACGAACGACAGACGACAGGGGAGGCTACGAGGCAAGCAACCCCCGCCGCCAGTCGCCGGCCACACGTTTGTGACCAGCGGGTCGCTTGATTCCGCCGGCAGGCCGGGGGGAACCACATCTAGGGCTACAACCCCTGACGGCCGCCGTCTAAATGACCGCTCAATCATCGCCACGCCACCACGTCAGTGGGCGAACTCGGCACGGCGTGACGGGCGGTCGGGTAGTCTGATTGCCGGCGGCCGCAGGGCGGGCGCGTTACCTTCGCCCAATCCCGCAGGCCGCCGGCTGTTTACGTCGCGGTAGCGAATTCAGACTCGGCCCGCCATTTGACGCCCTTTATTTTCGTGCCCTTGCCGTCGCGGCCCAGTTCGTAGGGTTCGGGCAGTCGCTCCAGGATTGGCCGCAGCTTATCGGTTTCGCAGGTCTGCCGTTCGGCCTCGGATAACGTCGACACAAACGCCTCGCGAATGTCGTTGAGGTGCAGATAGGATTTCTGATTCGCGACGCGTTCGACGTGCTCGACCAGAAACTTTTCCAGCGGCGTCATAGCGTCTTGCTCGGCGCGTCGCTTCTGGTCGGTCGCCACGATAGGGATTCGCAGCCGCCCTTCCGATCCCGGTAACTTTAAGTCGGCCAGCGTCCGCATAAAGCGAGGCGCCTCAGCCTTGAGGCGCTCCAGCAGGATCGGCTTGGGTATCTCGTGCTTCAGCGGCGGTACGTAGCTCATCGTGATCCGCGTATCGCCAGGGAATACAGGACAAAACTGCCTGCTATTGGCGCACTGGACCCAATGCGTAGTGTTGGGCTGCGTGTAAGAGTCGGTCCGCATGCGGCGTATGCTGATGGTCTTAGCGGTCACCCATTCCTTGATCTTGGCATAGGCGCCCTTGGCGGTCGCAATGTCCTTTTCCTCGACGACGCATAGGACCGCGTTGGCCAGTTCGCCGTTAAAATCGTTTTGGTTCGTTAGGCTGCGATCGGCCTGGACGACGCCTTTGGTGACCAGCAGCGCGACCGCCTCATGGAAGATGCTCTTGCCGCTGTTCTCCGGGCCGAAGAAGAACAGATACGGCAGCGGTTCGAACGGCTCGCGAACCATCGCGGCAATCCAGGCCTTGAGATAATCGCCGCCCGAGGCGATCCCAGCGTCGGCCGCCCACTGTAGTTTCTGCAGCTCTGGGTCGAGACTATCGCCGCAGTGGTCCAGGATCGTCGACCAGTGCGGATGATCCCCCGCGTCGTCCGCCGGCTGGTACACCAACTGCGCCGCATTGTGATTCCACTGGCGGCCGCCGGGGTACTCCTCCGCAAACGGGATGTTAACCAGCTTCCACGGCCGCCAGATAGCGTCGCCTATCGCCGGATCAATCTGCTCCTTTTGCGTCCGTTGTGCGATCAGATACGGTCGTAGCTCACGCATGGCTACGGGATATCTGGTCCAAAGAGCTGGCATACTGCTCGTTGAGCGCCGACCCCTCGCGAACCATTGAATCGTAGCTCTCGCCGCTGGCCTGCGCGAACTTGTAGGCGGCCTTGAGTTGAGACATCGCCTCGGCGTACTCGCGGGTCGTTAGAATGCCGTCCTTAAAGGCGACGCCGACGCTGGTCATCATCTTGGCGACGTCGGCGCCGGCCTTGATGGCGGAATTACCGAAGATCGATTGCAGGTGCCGGCCAAATTGACTGATGCTGACCTGATGGCGCTTCAGGTCGTCCTTCAGTTGCTCGCTAGGGCTGCTGACTAAAATGTTTAGCGCGTCGGCTATCATGCGTGTGACCGGCTGGAGTGAAAGAGTAGAGAAGTGGCCGGGCAGGTGTGGACCTCACCTGCCCGGCCCGGCGATCGGGGGGAATACCGTACCCCCCGACCACCCGTTGTCGCTTACGCGGCCGCCATGGTGAGCTTCCGAATGCCGCTCGCGTCGATGATGTCGCCGTCGAGTCGCATCGACGCGCGGAATCCCGTCTGGTGAAAATCCGCGTAGCGTTGGCGGAAGACGTCGAGCTGCGCCTCGGCCAGCACGCGAACGCCATAGCATGAAAGATCGCCGAAGAGGGCGGGTGACGTGCCAGCGCCGATGTAGGGCATGGCCGCGTTCAGCACAAAGCGGTTCCCCAGGATTAGCCCCAGTCCATCGGCCGTAGGCGTCCAGACTGGTTGATTGTTGGAGTCGGTCAGCTTCTTCACCACTGCCAGCGTCGAGCGGTTCAGCATCCAAACCGCGCGCTCCTGATAAGCGTCCGCGACGCTCGCTTGCAGGTCGACTAGTTCGCTATACGTGAGCGCCGTTGTCGCGGCGGCGGTGACGCCTGCGGTTGCCGCCGTGACGATGCCCCTCGGCTTGCCAGTGCCATCGCCGGTCGTTAAATGAGTGTTGGCAATGGCGCCGATCCGTCGGCCCATCAGTTCGCCCAAGTGGCGCTCAAGGCTGACCGTGGCGTCCTTCAAGAGTTCGTTGCTGGCCAAGACAATTTTTGACGTGTAACGGTACAGGTCTAGCGTTACCGAGCTAATCGCGACGTCTTGGGTAGAATCCTGCGTGTTCTCCGCCATCAACTCGCCCAGCTCATCGTCATCGCTCGTGGGGACCGTTAGCGGCCCGTTGTGCTCGGCGTCCAGCTTGGTCGCGCCGGCGATAACAGGCGTCGTGGTCATCGCGGCGTGCCACACAGCGCCCAGGACGTCAGACGGCACGGCCTTGTCGCCGGCGCCGCTGACGCCTACGCCCATGGCGCGCGTCAAGACATTGTCGCCCGCTTCGTAGCCTTGGTCCGCGAACCAGCGGCGGTCGGCGTCGGTGAGTTGAGTGGTTTTGTAGAACCGACGGAATGCGCTGCCGCCCGGTAATGTTGCCAACTGCATTGAGTGTCCTTCCGCGCAAGAGCTGCGCAAGAATTGTGAAGGTAGTAGCCCGCGGCGGCGTGCCGTCGGGTTGGAGTGCGGAGAGTCCGCAGTGAAGTGGCGTTTAGGCTGACGCCTGCGCTTGCTTTCGCAATCGAGCGCGCGATTCGGCGATTTCGTAGTGGTCAATGCGCGTTGCCTCGGCGACCAGCCGGTTGTATCGGGCGCGCTCCTCAGGCGTCATGCCTCCCCGCTTGGCTGTCTGCGTCAACAGCGCATCGGCCTCCAAGTCGATTTGGTCGCGAAGCTTCTCCAGTTCCTCCGGCGACATCGCGCGTCGCGCCTTGGCGCGGGCCTCCGGGAGCGCGTACGCCTCGATGCGCTTCCCTTCGCCGATGAGTTCCTCGAACTTCTCCTTCTCGTCTGGCGCGATATGGCCGCGGGCCTCAGCCGTTGCGACAATCGCCTCCGCCTCGTTGTACAATTCCTTCAGCCGCCGTTTTAATTGTTCCACTTCTTCGGACATTGTTTCTCCAAATTGGTTAGAGTTGTGCTTTCATCGCCGCCAACGCCGCGGCCCGCTGATCGTGCTCGGCCTCGGCCGCCTCGGCTGCGATAATCAATTGCCAATGCTTCAAGAATCGCTCGACGTACTGGCATCGCTCGCTGTCGCGGTGGCGTTGGCGTTCGGCCTCGATGGCCTCCAACTCGACGCTGCGCAGGCCGGTGCTTGACGCCTCATAAGCTGGAAACGTCACCGGCCCGACGTCAAACAACTGCAAATCTTCGATCCAGCGTATGCTGTCGCCGCCGTCGTTTTCTTCCCAAGTGATTTTGAGCGGCCGGAATGCGAAGCTGCTTCCCGTTAGGTCGCCGCGGTCGATTTTCGCCAACACCCGCGAGTGATCCGGGTCGGCTGGGTCGACGTCGATTTCGTAGCGCAAGCCGGTGCTGTCGACGCTCAGCCGCAGCGTGGCGGCCGCGGTGCGGCCTAGCAAGTTGTCTGGATCGTGATTGAACAGCCCGCGGACGTCGTGGCGTTCAGTTGGCGCGCGGTTGAACGCGCCCGGCCTGATACGCTCGACAGCATCATCCATAAGCCGGCATTGGGTCGCGGCGTCGCCAGGTCGGTAGAAAACCGCGGCATAGCCGGCGATCGTCTGCCGGCCGTTGGCTCTTGTGGTTATGCGGGCCGGTGAGAAACGACGTTCGATTTCCATGAGGGTTGCCTCCAGGGAGAGAAGGGAGGGACGCCGCCGCGGCGCGTGGAGTAGTACCGGGCGGCGCCCCAACCCTAGCGGGGCTGGGGAGGGCGGGGCGCAGGGCGGCCCGCGGGGAAAGAGTCGGCGGGGTGAGCGGCCCGCCAGCATGGCGGGAGAGACGTTGGGCGCGGAAAGAGTGTGGCTCTACCCTACTTACGGGGTTTGCGGCCGCTTCCCGGCAAACAAAATCGGCAATTAGGACAAATTTGTCAAAATAGTTTCAGCCGGACCGCCCGGAGGGTTACCGGTTACCGAAGGTTACCGATTTCTACATTATCCCGTTACGGAAGATGAAATTCCCAATAAACAAATCTATCTATAAGAGTATAATGTAGAAATTGGTAACCTTCGGTAACCGGTAACCCACGGGCTTTCTGTAAACCGCGATCTACTAAGACCTTGCCGCGATTCGCGAATCGTCGGCTGGGTTACCGATCTTTTGGGGCCTCTGGCCTGCCGGATTCGATCCTCGACCCCTCGACCCCCACCCCTGCCCAATTTCGCGGACCCACCCCTACCTAATTTCGCGGGAAAAGCGACACGACAAGGGGTCCGGTCTCGCGGCGGCTGACGCCAGAATTTAGGCCCCCTATCCCCTCCAGAGGCTTTAGGATGCCCGCTGTTGCGTCGGACGCCTCGGCGCGACTGCGGGGACGTGCCGCGATTGCGTCGCGCGTAGCGGGCCGTCTCTCGCTTATACGGTAAATAGGATAGATACATCCGATTAAGCGTTCTGGCGTGCTCGGCGCCGGTGCGGCGACCCTAACAGCCGTTTAAGGATCGGCACTATATGTTGCCATTCCGGGGACGCCTCGGCTTTCGTCCGCAGCCGCTCTGCGAACTTACGGATGCGGTCCCGTTGCGTTCGGTCAGCGACGTTGACCGGCTCGCCGTCGAACCTGCCGCGCAGAATCTCGGCGTCAATCTCATCGCGGCACGCGGAGAATAGAAACGCCCTGAACGTCGCGGCTTGGTCTGCCTCATCATCGCCGCCGTTGTCAGGTCGTTTGTCAGCAACGTCCTCCAGTTCGTCCGGCGCCGTGGTGTTGTATCTGGCGGCGTGCTTCGTCTCGCCGCGAGCGTGATCGTAGAGGCGCCAGAAAATTGTCTCGGACACCAAGCCAAAAAGGTGGTCGCCGGCTTGCTCCTCCTGGTACGCCCCGGCCGCGATCTTGCGGCCGATCTTTAGGACCGCCTCCAGGCCGATGCTTGCCAGGTCATCGCGTCGCGCGTCATTCCACGCCCAACCGGCGATCTTAGCGCGGTCGTTGGCCAGTCGCCTAATCTTTGGCTCAAACAGCCGGACCCATTCATTTTCGGCGTCCGGGTCGCCCCTGCGTAGAGCATCGGCGCACGAATTAAGATCAATTTTCATCTAGCGTGGCCCAATAGAGACGCCCGGCAAGTGGGTGGCAGCCGATGAATGGCAGCCGCTCAGGTGCCGGACCGGTATAGAAGTGGGGCGAGAGTCGCCCAGCGCGGCGGGAAGCCGGGTCGGAGGGCGGGTCGGCGGGGAGCCGGCAGGCCAGCCGCAGGGTCAGCCGGAGAGGGGGAGACTAAGCCAGGGGGAGAGACTCAACAGGTGGGTCTGTAACTGTTCACGGCTTGGGATGAGAAACTGGTCTTTGCTTAGCGGTCGATTTCGGCGACGCCTGTGGCATGTCGCTGGAGATTACCGAGGAACTGATTGCTCGCCAATCGCCGGAGGCGCAGGCGATCATTCGCGTGCTGCTGGCGAAGATCTCCGAGTTGGAAGCGCGGCTCAATAAGACGCCGC
>JADLBW010000146.1 GCA_020847515.1 Pirellulales bacterium
CCAAATTTATCCGCCAGTTCTAGAGTCCTCTTTGTCGCCTTGACATGTTGATGGCATACTCCGTCCTGAAATTGGATTCTTTGTAGCTCGTCCAAGCAGAATTCCTGTTCATTGGCTCCAAGCGCCTCCACCGGTTGAACTCGCGGAAATCCGGTTATTTCGTGAAGCAATCGCATGAAATACGTTGATCCGGATTTCGGAAAGCATGCAATAAACAGCAGTTTACGCGGATTCCGCCCGGTTATGCCATATTCGGCACGGCGCCACATCAGTCTTAGGCGATCGCCGGCCGACTGCGGGCCATTCATTACCTTCAAGTGCGTAGCACTCATTCGATATGCCCCCTCTGCTCCACTACCCAGCTATGCCGGATGAAGCGGCATATTCTGAATTCATATCGTGCTGACTGTCGTAAGTTGACCAATCGACGGGCAAGTATATAGCCGCATCCCCGTACGGAATGATGCCCGTCGCATATATGTCTGCGGGCAGGACATTAAACGCCATCGCTCCCTCAACGAAATCCAAGAGCTGCCGGCTATCGGGGTTCTGAACGCCCAAGTTCAGACGATAAGTACCCGGCATCAGGTTCGGCGACTTAATCGAGCAATCGACAGCCGTGAAATTCGACGACCCGACTTGGAAGACGCGCTGCGCAGTGTCCTTGCTGTGCAGCACTGCCACTCGTGCTGCATGCCGATTGAATATCCCAACGGCCACAGAACAAAGGTGGCGACCTGTTCGAGCTCTTAGCCACACACGAACCTTAATGTCAGATCCCATGGGAAAAGCGGTAGTGCGTTCCCCGTTCGCCGATAATAGCTCTACTTTGTCACACCGGACTTCTCCGCTACCCGTGCGGCCTGAAGTCTTATCCCTTAATTGCCTGGTTGAGGCGTGTTCAGCCTCAAATTGCATTAAGTACGATGCTATAACCTCCTCTGTCGTTCCAAGTGTGAATAACTTGCCGCTTTCAAGGGTCATACACCTGGTACATAGGTGCGATACCGCTGCCATATTATGACTGACAAAAAGGACGGTTCGTCCGCCTTGCGCCACGTCTTGCATCTTGCCTAAGCATTTCTTTTGGAAGTCTGCGTCGCCGACGGCCAGTACCTCGTCAATGATGAGAATCTCCGGCTCCAAATGGGCGGCCACGGAGAACGCCAGGCGGACCTTCATGCCGGAGGAGTAGCGCTTGATGGGCGTGTCGAGGAACTGCTCGACGCCCGAGAAGTCGATGATCTCGTCGAGCTTGCGGTCGATCTCGCGCTTGCGCATGCCGAGGATCGTGCCGTTCATGTAGATGTTTTCGCGACCCGATAACTCGGGGTGGAAGCCGGTGCCGACTTCCAACAGGCTCGAGACCCGCCCGCGGATGACGGCCCGGCCGGAAGTCGGCTCGGTGATGCGGCTGAGGATCTTCAGCAGCGTGCTTTTGCCGGCGCCGTTGCGGCCGATGACGCCCAGGACCTCGCCCTCGGCGACGTCGAACGAGACGTCGCGAAGGGCCCAGAAGAGGTCGGGCTGGTCGTCGTCGCCGGCGGAGTAGGTGTTGAGCCTGCGGAGGCGGTGGAAGTTCCGCAGGGGGGCCTTGGCCCAGGAGGTCGCCACGCCGACGAGCGTGTCGGGGATCTCCTCCTTCAGGCCAATGCGGTAGGCCTTGCTGAGGCTATCGACGGTAATGGCGGGACGGGACATGGGGTGGTAGGGGGGATTTATGATTTAGGATTTAGGATGTGGGACTTGTGATGTGGGGTTATTGCGACTGTTTGCGGGTGGGCAGGGGAGTTGTCAGTTGCCAGTTGTTCGTGGTTTGTACAGCTCACAGCCCACAGTCCACAGCCCACAGCTCACAGCTCACAGCCTATAGCCCACAGCTTACATCTTACCCCTCACGCTACGTCCGCGAAGATTCGTTCTCGGCGGCGGAAGTAGAGGCAGCCTGATAGCGCGAGGGCGGCGGCTGAGGCGGTGCTGACGGCCAGCAGGTCCCAGGGCATCGGGCGGGTGGCCAATAGCGCCGAGCGGAACCCCTCGATGACGCCGACCATCGGGTAGGCGGCGTAGTACAGGCGATACTCTTCGGGCACCAGCGTGATCGAGTAGACGACCGGGGCGGCATACATGAGGAATTGGACGATAAAGCTCATGGCGTGCTTGACGTCGCGGTACTGGATGGCCAGGGCCGTAAGCCACATGCCCATGCCGGCGGCGGTGGTCATCATCAGCAGCACCAGCACCGGGATGGCGAGGACGCCCCAGGAGGGCGCGCGGCCGAACCAGAGCATCATGCCGGCGAGGATCGTCGAGGCGATGGCAAAGTCGATCAGCCGCGACAGGACGGCGGCGATCGGCAGGATCAGCCGGGGGAAGTAGACCTTGCTGATCATGTTGGCGTTGGACACGAGGCTGGTCGCGCTGTCGTTGAGGGCGCCGGAGAAGTAGGTCCAGGGCACCAGCGCCGTCAGGCTGAACAGGGCGTAGGGAACGCCGTCGGAGGTGAGTTTCGCGAGCTTGCCGAAGACCAGCGTGAACAGCAGCATCGAGATGACCGGCTGAATGACGGCCCAGCCGATGCCGATGGCGCTTTGGGCGTAACGGGCCTTGACGCTGCGCCAGGTGAGGAACATGAACAGGTCGCGGTATTCGACGATTTCGCGCCAGTCGACCAGTCGCCAGCCGGAGCGGGGCTCGATGACGGTGACGTACGGTTCGCTGGCGGCGCCGAGGGGGGCGGCCGCGGCCGGCGGACGACGTTTGGCGACAGGCTCTAGCAGGACTTCCGACATGGGCGGGAGGGCTCAGTAGGTGCGAGGAACGGCGGAGGGCGGGCGGTTATTGGGCGACCAGGGCAGGGTCGACCGTCGAGCGGCAGAAGATGAATTTTCCCGACGGCTCGGGCTTCAGCTCGTCGACGAACTCGAAGCGGGTCTCGGTGCCGGCGCCGACGTATTTGGCGGTGGATGTGCGGAGGAAGTCGAGATCGGCCGAGGAGGTCGGGGCGCCGTCGCGGGGGGCGATCTTGTAGGTTAACGTGCCGGGGGCCGTCTGCCAAATCTGGACCTGGCCGAGGGTAGGCCGCTTGGCGACGACGTAGGTGGCCAGGAAGACCCCTGAGACGAGCCGCCCGTCGGGCCCGACGACGAAGTCGGTAACGCGGCCGGCGACGCCCTTAAGCCGCGGGAGGCCGCGTCCGCAGGGGCAGGGGGCCGGATCCCAGCAGCCCATGTCGCCGATCTCGTAGCGGATCAGCGGCATGGCGAAATTGAGCAGATCGGTTATGAGGATTTTGCCGAGCTCGCCGGGGCGGGCCGGGCGGTCGCCGACAACCACCTCGATGTAGAGGCCCTCGGCCATGGTGTGCAGGCCGGCATGCTCCTGGCATTCGCTGGCGATGACGCCGACTTCGCGGCAGCCGTAGCGGTTGAAGACCGGACACTGGAAGACCTGCTGGATGACGGCCCGGTCGTCGTCGGAGAGCATTTCGGCGGAGGTGATGATGGAGGCGGGCCGGTAGACTTCCAGCCCGGCTTCCCGGAGGTGGCCAGCCAGGTGGGCCAGCGCCCGGGCGTAGGCGAAGATGACTTTCGGGCGGTGCTCGCGTAGGCGGGCGCTGAAGGCTTCCATGCGGCCCGCGGTGAAGTGGGCCGTATCGAGGTAGAGGGTGCGGTCGATGAGTTTGCGGCGGAGGCGGCTTTTGAAGGTATCGGGCGGCAGGTCGCGCGGGGCACCCCAGACCCAGGCGGAGCGGTCGCCAAGCTGGTAGCCGGCCCAGCGATCGTGCCGGCGGGTGGCGGCCATCCGCGAGCAGTGGACGTCCCAGCTTTGGTAGTAGGAGATTGGAGCGCCGGTCGAGCCGCCAGTATGATCGAGCCGCATGGAGCTGGCGGGCATGTCGTCGGCGATCATCGCGTCGCGATCGCGCTGGATGTCGGCTTTCGTCAGTATGGGGAAGCTGGCGAGGTCGTCGAGGCGCTGGATGTCGTCGGGGTGGAGGCCCGCCTGGTCCCACTGCTCGCGGTAATAGCGGCAATGCAGGTAGGCGTGTCGGAGCCGCTTTTGCAGCCGCCGTAATTGGAGCCGCTGCACCTCCTCAAAGGGCAAATACTGGGTGCGCTCGTACTCGCGAAGGTAACGCTCTTGGGCGTAATGGCCGTTATGGGCCAAGTGGAGCGGATGGACGATGCGGCGGATGGCGAGGCTGGCTAGCGACACTAGGCTAAACTCGAAGGCGAAGGCGAATTCAAACGCGGCGGAGGGACATGTACTCAGGCGACGGGGGCCAGCAGCCGCCTGGCCCATTGCACGCTACGGCCGCGGCCGCTAATCGGGAGCTTCTCTACGGTCCAGTTAACGGCACTTTCGGCGAGGCGGAACGCGGCTTGCGAGTATCGCGACGGCTCGACGGCGCCCCAGCTTTGTGGAAACTCGTAGCCCCATTGTCGCATGAAGGGGCCGAACGTGTGGGCGGCCAGGCGGGCGGTTTCGGCGGTGTACAAGTCGGCGAACTGCCGCGGCCTGGCCGATTGATTGCTCGTAGGCAGCGGGCGCACGGGGGTCAATCCGAGCTCGCCGAGCGTCTGGGCGAAATCGGAGGCGATGCTCTCAAACCGCAGCACCTTGTTGAATCGCCGATGGCCGACGAGATACCAGTTGTGGTAGACGCGCCGATAGAACCTCCGCAGGTACGCGGCGAAGTCGCCGACCTCGGTGACAAAGCGGAATTGCCGCTGATGGAGCGGGGTGACCCATTTGCCGCGGCCAGCGAGGTCGGTAAACGCTCCCCTGTGGTTGGATCGGTACTTGTAGAATTCCGTCACGACGATATCCAGCGGGTTGCGCACGCCCGCGAAGACGAAGTACTTCCGTTCGTCGGCCGACGCCTGGCGTAAGAATTCTGGATACTTGGCGTGCTTGTCGAGGATTCGTTCGCCGGCGTAACAGGCGCGCAGCTCGCTGGCAATCGCAGTGGTCGCCGTGTGCGGCACCTCGATGAACAGGTATCGGTGCTGATGCGAAATAATCACGGCACGATTAAGCGACAGATCTCGCGGGTCATTCGGCGACTTGAAGTGAGGGGCGGCTACGGCGAGGCGCTGCAGGCAGCGGCTTTGCGGTCCGCGGCGCAGGCGAGCCGCGTTCGCGAAACTTCCGAACGCACATATTGCAGCTTGCCGCTGGGAAGCAGCGGAATATCGTCCACCTCGATGAAATGGCACTCGATCTCAGACCCCAGCACGTCGGCCAGGCGGCGTCGTAGTTCAACCAGTGAATCGTCGCTGAACCCGGCCGCGCGGATGTAGCGGACCGTCAGTTCGTCTTCAGCCTCCTGAATATATTGAAGCTGGGCCACGCCCGGCGCCGAGACGAGCGTCAGCGAGGCGCCGGAAACGAACCGCCCGTCCGGGGTGACGACAAAGTCGGTTTCCCGGCCGGCGACGATGTCGATGCGCGGCAGGCCCAGGCGTCCCGGGGCGAGTGCGGCGGCCACGTCGCCGATACGATAACGTATCAGCGGCATCGCTTTGTTAAGTAGATCGGTGACAACGACCTGGCCCGGCATGCCTTCTGGGGCAGATTGGCCGTCCGGTCCGAGGATCTCGACGACCGCGTTGAGCGGGTTGATTTGCAGGCCCGGCTCAAACGGGTGCTCGGCGGCGATCATGCCGAATTCGCGAGTGCCGTAAATGCTGAACGTCGGGCATTCGAAGGCTTGGGAGACGACGTTCTTCTGTTCTGGCGAAATGGGCTCCGCCGTAACAGTGGCCGCCTTGACGACCGGCGGCGTCCAACCGCGTTCAAGAGCCCGACGGGCCACCAGAAAAGCCCCTTGCGAGTACGCATGGATGAACTGCGGCTTGAACCGCTGCAGCAGCAGGAGATAGTCGTCGATCCGCTGCGGACTGAGGGCGTTGGCAGGAAGTACGACAGACCGCTCCAGCAGGCGGCTGCGCCAGCGAGATTTCAGCGAGGCTGATTCGCCGATATCTCGCTGCGAACCCCAGATGTGCGCCCAACGGTGATGGGGCGCCCGCCCATACCAGTTCATGAACACCCACTCGTGGGCGACGCGCTCGGCCAGGCACTCGGCGTCGCGAAAGAAGCGCATCGGGGCGGCGGTGGACCCGCCCGTCATGTCGGCTGAGGGCTGGCCCTGAAGGGTTGACACCATTTGTGCCAGGTTTTCGCGGATTTCGCTTTTTTCGAGGATCGGTAGCCGGCGCAAATCGCCGAGCCCTGTTACGCTGTGAGGATTGATGCCCGCGTCGGCGAATCGCCGCCGCCAGAAGGGAACTTCTTTGGCGGCGTGGATAGCCAGTGCATTGAGGCGTTGTGAGACCACTTCTGGAAGCTTCGGCGATTGAAGCGCCTCTTGTGCGCGGCGGATGCGCGGCCCAAGCTGCGGGACGAATTTCCGCGTACGCAGCGGTCGCACCGCAAACCGATAGACGGCGTCATACGGATTCATGGCGCGGCTGATGTTTCCAGCGTGATTGCGCAGTCGCCCGCAGGCGCCACGGCGGTACGGCACGAGGCCGCTTTGGCGCCGCCCGTCCAGTTGCGGCAATAATAGGAGTCAAACCGCTGCCAAAGTCCTTCGCACAAGCGTTCGATGGAGGGCGAGATCTGCGACTGCTCGCCCAAGCCTACCGATCGGGTGTCGACGTCGCCGGTGATTCTGCGGCGGGGCGGGGCCAGTTCGATAAAGCTGTAAATCCGGCCCAGCACCGCGTCGGGGCAACTGACCAGCTCTTCATAGCGACACAACATCACGTCGCGGCGACTGTCGAGCCCGAGTTCGAAGAACAGTACGTTTCGCGCGTACCAACCGAGGGCCGCAGCGTCTTCTCGCCGGATGTCCTCATGGAAGTGCCGCCTTAGTATTTCTTGGGTCGCAGGCGACAGCCGCTCGTTCCGCCAGGATGGCGGAGCGCCGGTCGCCGCCATTCGCAATCCTTCTACCTGCGATGCGAACCGCTTAACATTCGACCGCACTACGTCTCGGTAGTGGCGGTGCATCCACAGAGCGCGCGAGCCGGCAACGTGCTGCAGCAGTTCAGGAGTCCATTGGCTTTCGACGATGGGCTTGGCAACGACCAGCGGGGCCCGCAATCCGTGCAACAGACGTTGGACTTCGGCATGAGGCCTCAGACGAAGCGACGATCCGCGCGTAATGCAGCTTTGTTCTTGCAGAACGGCGGCGCGCAGGTCTTGGGCCAGGATGTTTCCGATGAGCGTCGTGCCCGATCGCTGACAGCCGACAATGAAGAGAATCCTTTTCGTGTCGGACCGACGGCAAAGGGCGCGCTGGTACAGCTCGCGCCGCAGGCGATGGTATTTCTGCCGGACGAGCTTCCAAAGCTTGCCGGAGGCAGTTTTGCGGAAAGGCAATTGTGCGTCGGAAGCTGCCATTAATACGCCGGGTATGCGTTCTGCGATACGTGCGAATCGCGGCGCGAGTCGGAGTGCCACGCGAGTCCGTCGGGCTCGACGGGATGGCGCCCGAGCCAGCCAGCCTTGAGCATGATGATTCGGCAGCGTTGAGTCAGACGTCGGCCGTCGCGCCGCCAGCGCTCGCGACTGTCGGCCGCCCTCTGCTCTCGCTCAAAACAGGCGTGATAGCGTCGGCTAGCTAGTTGGCTATAGAACCACTGCTGCTCACGTCGGCGTGAGCGGCTGGCTTGCTCGACCACCTGCCCGTCGTTCTGCAAATAGGCCGGACGAAACTGCGATGCTGCCGGTTGCGAGCTAGAAAGTCCAATCTCGAGCCAGCCCGTACGCCGGGAGAGGGGGTGGACCTCATAATGGGCCAAGAACGAGGCGCCTGCGCCATTGGCGCCGTGCCAGAACATGTTCGAGAACAAGAAGTCTCCCAAACTGTAAGCGACGACGGCGCCGCGAACGTGCTCAATCGGTTGCAGGACGTGCGGGTGATGGCCGACGATCGCATCGGCGCCGGCGCTGGCAAGGATCTCAGCCCAACGGCGCTGCAAGGGCGATGGCAGGCGACACATTTCCACGCCCCAATGGAGGTGGACAATGACCCAGTCGACCTGCGGCCGAAGTTGCGCAACCGCTTCGCGGCAAACTTCCAGGTCGGCCGGGGCTACGCCGGGCGAAGATTCGGTTGCGTATAAGTCGCTGATTTGTTCCACGTCGCAGAAGGCCAGGACGCCGACCGATCGGTCGCCGCAGCCAAGGATAGCGGGCCGGTAAGCTTCTTTGAGATTTCGGCCGGCGCCGACGTGGGCAATGCCAGCGGCATCGAGTTGTTCCAGCGTTTCCAGCAGGCCGTCGGGGCCGAAATCCATCATGTGGTTGTTGGCAACCGAAACACAATCGAAGCCGGCCGCTTGCAGGCTGGCGCAGGTTGTCCCCGCGGCGCGCAACGTCAGCTTCGCAGGGGTCCGCCGTGGGCCGGTGGAGATCGGCGACTCCAGGTTTGCCATCCGCAGACCTGCGTGACTCCACTGCCTGCATACATTTCGGAACGGATAATCCGCGCCGTGCTCTGCCAACAGGCGCTCATAGGCGCCGTTAAAGGCCACGTCGCCGACGGCAACGATTTTGACGGCGTGGTTATCCATTATCCATCGAATCGGCGGCGATGGCCTGGCGATGCGCCCTTGGAATGCGACCATGGCGATTGCCGGTCTTCATCTTCAGCGACGTTGTCGTCGAGGTCTTCGTCTGCGGCGTTCCTGACAGACCGTTTGGCCATGGCGAGGCCGGCGACGCCGACGCCCGCTAACCAGAACCAGTTGAAGCGGTCTAAGTTCGATCCCAAAAGCCCGAAATACATTAGTAGCAGTAGGGAGTTGCGACCGGCGAGGGCGAGTTTTTCCAGGAACTCGGCTTCTGCGTCGCCGCTGTACGCAGCAAGACGGCGGATCTTCCGGAAATTATTCCAAGTGCAAACGATAAACATGGCAAAGGCAGCGCCGCCCAGGATGCCCATTTCGCCGAGAATTTGGACAAAAACATTGTGAGCTTCCAAGGTCGAGGAGTCTTGACGCTGGGCCCGGTAACGTTTGAAATTGTTAAGTCCCACGCCGGTGATCGGATTCTCTGCAAATATCCGGAGGCCGTCCTGAACCGCCAATTTGCGAAGCTCCAGCGAGCTTTCCGCGCTCTGGTTCTTTGTTCCGTCCCAAAGGGTGCTCAGGCGTTCCATTTGGGTCTCAGGCAGCGCAAGCATTACTGTAGGAATCCCTACAGCCGCCATGAGGCCCAGCGTCTTTAGGGCCCGCATGGCTGATTTGCCGGTGACGCAGGCTAAGACGGCGAAGATCAGCAGCCCGAGCATGCCCCCGCGGCTGTTGGTAAGAAGTACTGAGGATACCGCTAAGAAGCCATAGCCCATCAGCAACAGCTTAAGCCGCTTTCTTGCTGTCGCGGAGTACGACTGGCCAATCAATTGGCGCGAAGACCAAAGGAGTTGGAGCATCGGCATGGTCAACAGCGCCGACGCTGCCACTGAATTATAATGGCAATAGGTGAGGTCGATGCCAATCAATCGCGGCACGCCCTGCGTGTACTCATGCCTTCCATAGACGAAGTACTCCCATTGCGACTTGCCGAGGTACATCGCCATGATGACCACATACATCGTAGCGATGCACAGCAGGTCGCGCGGCTTGCGGATCACCGAAACCATCGCGATATACATGGCGACGTGCACCAACACGTCGTAGATGCCTTGCATGCTCAAGTAATAGGCGATGCCCGTGAACGCAGAGACCACCATGGCGCCTAAGAGCAAGTAAAGCGCAACCGACTGGCGCGACAGGTCAAACTTAAGGGCGCCTGTACATATCAACGTCAACAGCACCGTCGCGCAGTAGGTCCGTTCGATGCGCAGCGCGGTCAGCCACGGCATCAGCACTTCCCAGGGACGGATGATGTACAGGGCGAACCACCCGAAGATGAGCCACATGACCGTCGATTGCGGCCACAGCCCCTTCGCGAAGTCGCGCGCAGCCGCCTGCCCTTGCCAGGGGGTACGTCCCATTTCGGCTGCCATGCTCATGCTTATCGATTACCCCGGCGTCGGCGCGTTGCCTGGAGTTCTAAATCGCGATACAGCGATTCATAGCGGCGCGCCACCGTACGAATATCGAACGTCTCGTTCATCGTCAGCCTGGCTTCTCTTCCCAGCATCGTCCGTAGAGCCGGATCGGTCGCCAGTTTAACGATGGCCTCAGCCAGGCTGGTTGCATCGCCGGGCGGCACAAGCAGTGCGGTCCGGCCGTCGCGCAATAATTCGACATTGCCGCCTACGGCAGTCGCGACAATAGGTAAACCGGCGGCCATATATTCGACCACGGCGTTGGACTGCCCCTCGGTGTCTGAGCACAGCACAGCGACGTCGAGCTCGGATAAGAAGGCAGGAATATCATCCGTCCGCCCAAGCAGCCGCACTGCCGGAGAGACGGACAAGCGATCGATGAGCAATTCGATGCTACGCTGCTCCGGGCCGGCTCCCGCGACGAGGAATTCCGCGTGCGGACAGCGACGAAGCACCTGACATGCGGCTTCGACGAACAAATCCACCCGCTTCTCGGGCCTTAGCATTGAGACCAGTCCGATGCGGACCTTGGAATGACTGCCGGCGGATCTCCTGGCGTGATGAAAGCGCGACAGGTCAATGCCGTTGGGAATCACGTCGATGCGCTTGGGCGCCGGGCGCTCCGCCCGCTGGGCCTCGGCCTTGACGGCTTCGCTGTTGACGACCATTGCATCGACGAACCAGCGGTTGTAGAGCTGATCCAGACGCTTTCCCCAGCTACGGTGGACCGGGGTCACCCAATAGAACAGATCCCGTCGGGTGCGAACGACGGCGGGGACCCCCGCCAGTTTGGCGGCAAGCACGCCGAAGTACGTGCTATCTGGGAAATGGACCTGCAGCACATCGATCCGCCAGCGCCGCAGCGCGCTGCGAAACGATCGGAGTCTGCCTAGCGCCCGCCGGCTTAGGAGCTTGTCTACGCCCAGGCGCAGGATGGGGACGTTCGCTGGTTCCAAGTGACGCGATGAATCGCTCAGCCCATTTAACAGGCAAAGGTGAGGCTGCACTCGCTGGCGGTCGATATTGTCGATCAGACGCAGCAATTGGGTCTCCGTACCGCCCGTCCGCAACTCGTCGATTAGGAAGCAGACGTTCACCGGAGCGGCGCGAATATGCTCAGCGGCCGCCGGCATGCCCGCGACGCGCGGCGAAGGCGGTGCGCATGGCAAAACGTCAATCATCCACGTTGTCGCTTGCCGCGGCGTTTTTCGTTTTCGCGGCGAAACACCGACGCCGCATGGCGGTAGGCGTCAATGACTTGTTCCGTTCGATAATCCAACGACAGCTCTTGTTCAGTGCGGCGCCGCCCGACTTCGATCCGCTGCAGCGTCAGCTCCGGCTGCGCCAGCGTACACTCGATGGCGCTGCAGAGCGCCTCGACGTCTTGCTTGGGTACGATTAGTCCGTGTTCCCCTGGACGCACCAGTTCCGTCGTGCCGCCGGCGTCGGTGGCAACGATGGGAATTCGCATCGCCATGGCCTCGACCAGCACGGTTGGAGTTCCTTCGTAATCCGAGGACTGCACGTACATGTCGAATGCTTGATACAGCCGCAGCATGTCGGCTCGCTGCCCCACCAAACGACAGCGCTGTTCCAACCCGCGGCGGCGTACCTCGGCGCGGAGCGGCTCTAACAACGATCCCGCGCCTACGATCAGCAGTTGCAGCTCGCTACTATGCCGGGCGAGGCGCGCGAACGCCTCGATCAGCAGATCAAACCGTTTTTGCGGTTCCACGCGTCCCACGGCGCCGATCACGATCGCCTGCGGCCCAAAGCCCAGCTCGCGCCGCACAGCACCGCGCGTTTCGTCGTTTCGCTGATACTTCTGGGCGTTAATGCCATTGAGGACCGTTCGCAGCCGCAGGGGCGGCGCACCTGCTCGCAGCAGCTCGTTGCGGATATCGCTGGAAACGCAAATTACGGCATGAAACTTGCGCAACAATCGCTTATCCACCGGGTAATACACCCGCTGCTCGCGCCATAAATGGCCCGTCCAGCCGTGCGCCGTCGACACCGCGGGCAGACCGTGACGCTTGGCAATGCGCAGGGCATAGAAATTGGCCTTGTAGTCGTGGCCATGCACTAGGTCGAAGTCCCCGTTCTTAACAATCGCGTTAAGGGACCGTTGAACTTCGCCGTCCCACAGCGACCGCTGCAGAACCGGAATCACGCGGGCGCCTACCTTCTGACCGCGCTCGACGAAGTCGAACCTGCAATCGCCCCGGCGGTAGATGGCGCAGATCGTAAGTTGAAGTCGCTCGCGATCGGCGTGACCGGCGGTTCGCAGAATGATCTTTTCGGCGCCCCCGCCGGCGCCGTCGACGCTCCTAATCACCAGCGCCTTCAGCGCCGCCGCGCCGCGCGCCGGCGGGGCAGGGCAGTTGACCGCGCCAGCGGATAATGCGGCCGATCGCTCGGCTTCAACGGGTGGAACCATGGCGACCGAGCTCGTCGCATCCATTTCAGCGAGGCCTTGACGGTAGCGACTCATGATCAGGCGGAATGGACCGGAGTTAGCTTGGACAGACATGGCTGCGGCGAATGTTCGCCTAGCGCGCGATACCACGTCCGCTCAAGCTGGCAGGAGAGCGGCTCCCAGTCGTAATGGAGCTGAACCTGGCGGCGAGCGGCAGCGGCCATGTCGAGCGCCCGGACATAATCGTGCACTGCATCGACGACAGAGACGGCCAGACCCTCGATGGTCTCGGCGGCGAAATAGTGCTGGCCCGCCGTCAGGTGCAGCCCCTCGGCGCCGATGCGGGTGCTCACAACGGGCAGCCCCGCCGCAGCGGCTTCCAAGATTTTCAAACGAGAGCCTCCGCCAATGCGGAGCGGAACCACCATGACGCCTGCCGCGGCCAGATAAGGGCGCACGTCTTCGACGTCGGCGATCAACTCGACGCCCGGGCAGCCGCGGATTCGTTCGATGAGCCACGCCGGCGGTTTTCGCCCCACGATCTGCAATCGAATCGCCGGTTCAGCCTGCCGGATAGCAGGAAGTGCATCGTCGATAAAGCGGATAATGCCATCCAGGTTAGGTCGCCAGTCGAGGCTGCCGAGAAACAGCAGCGTTTTTGTAGAGCGTTCAGTTCCATCCAGGGCGTAACTGCCGACGTCGACCCCATTGGCGACGACGTCGACCGACCTGGCATGGAAATCCTGCTCGGCCAGACGCTTGTCGGCGTCGCTTACCGTCACGGTACGGGTGGCGCGGGCGAAGGCCCACCGTTCGAATCGCTGAAGTTTGGTCCACTGCTGCTTGATATACCACCGCTTCAGCGGATGGCGTTCGATCTGGTAGTATCGCTGCCAAATCAGCGACTCGACGTTATGGGCGTCGATTACCAGGGGGCGATCCGCCGGCCGCTTGAAGAACTGGGCGTAGGGCGTCCACTCGCAGTGCCATAAGTCGAACTGCTCGTCACGGCTGGTTGCGTCGATGCAGGCCTGCATCGCACGGCTCCTCTGCTTGTCCACCAGATAGGGCTGCGGCGACGCCAGATTCAGCGCCAATTTGCCGTAGAAGACCGGCCCGCGCGAGAGGACCGATTGCGCCGGCAATTTTCGATCGATGATTCGGCATTCGATGCCGCAGGCCTGCAAGCGGTATTTTGCAGTGCGGAATTCGTCGTCGCAGCCGTTTTGATGGCAGAGGAACAGGATTCGATGGCGACGCGCCAGCCGCGTCAGCAGGTTGTACGTCCGAATGCGCTTTCCCGTGTTGAGCGGAAAAGGCAATTCTTCGTCCACGACTGCGACGCGTAAGGAGCGCTGCGGGATGTAGCCGCCGGGTTGCACTGCTAGGTTTTCCGAGAAGGCTCGCAGCTATACGGTCGCCGGCGCCAACGAGGCGGTCGAACGTCGGTCGATCGACTCTCCGGCCATATATTCCGGCTGCGGCACTCCGAATCGACGCAATATCGTAGGAGCGAGGTCGACTAGCCGCACTTTGGCGTCGTGGACCTCATGGCGGCCGTCACGGATCCACAACACGCCGTCGGGATGGTGCCTGCCGCTACGCATTGAATGCACCATATGAAACATGTTGCGAAAGGCCATCGTCTGCCCGTCGTCGCGTGCGATAACGCCCCGCATAGCCAACGGGTCATTGATCGCGCAGGCTCCAAACAAGCTCGCTTCGTGTTCTTCAAACCTCAATAAGGGCTTACCGTCTACGGTCAAAGAAGCCAATTGCGCCCGCGCCTTGGCCGCCGCCCCTTGACTGGCGAACACCAGGTGGAACTCCTCGGCCATGACCGGCTTGACGTCTACGTTCGTTACATCGACGCGGGCGAATTTCAGCAGTCCGTGAAACTCGTAAGGGCGATACGTGCACTTGGTCGTGTCGGTCCACGGCTGCTGGCTAAGTGCCGTACACAGCACGAGCGTGACATCGGCAAAGTCCGCCAGGAACTGGCCGATCAGCCGGTCCATACGCTGATAGCCGTACAGGATGGCCGTCTGCAGGCTCGGGTGGTCGGCGGCGTCCGGAGGGATGGTGAAGATCTCCGGGTGCATGTTACGCCAATAGTAATGCTGGTAATGCGCCGTACTGTTGCAGAAGAACGTCGCGAACTGCGGTTTGATTCGCCGGTCCAAGTGCAAGAACAGGTCGTACTGCAGCTCTTCCAGCAGGGACGCCCGCCGCCACTTCAGCCCGGGGTCGCGGCGTTCGGCGGCTAATTGCCTGATGGCGTTCTTCACGGTGCGCCAACGAAGGCCATGCCGAACCAGGAACGCGCCGAAGCGGGCGAGTTGGCCCTTGCTGAATCCGCCGGCGCCCGACGACTCCTGGACTTGCTGCGAAACGGTCGCGAAGAAAGGCGACAACCACTTCGGCTCCGCGTGGGCGTCGGCGTCCCACGGATCAGGAATGAAATATCCGTTGAGCCCGGCATAGTTCGTGTTCATGCTGCAAAACACGCCGACGCGGATTCCCGCGTCTGAGAGAACCGTAGCCAGGCACTTCGTCTTAATGCCCCGACCGTCGCCAAGATGAAACGCGCCATGTTCTTGGAACGGCAGCCCCGAATGGATCGTCGGCCACTGAACCCACGGTTCCAGCCGGGGCGGCGGCTCTTCGGCGTCCGTCACATAGACGGCCGAGGAATCGTATAGGCGGCGAAAATTTGGCAGCGCGCCGCGATCCATGAACTCGCCCAGCAGCGCGGGGCAAAGCTCGTTGAACTCGAGCATGAACAGTCGCTTTCTCGCCGCGGGAGATTTCATAGCGTTGCCGACCAGATGGCGGGGGAGACGGATTGGCTGCCGAGTTGACGGTCTTGACCAGGCGATCGACCTGAACACCATTCAGCCAGGGCGCCGCCTCCTGCGCCAAAGTGAATTGCCATAAAAGTCGGAGGAAGGAGCCAAAGCAACCCGAATTCTTTGCGACGCCAGGCGATCGCGCAGGAGGCCGCCGCCACGACGGCGAGGTAGGCGCCCACGACAGGCAGATACGCTCGCCACAGAAGCGGCAGCGGCACGCACGCCAACGGACCGGCTATCACGCCGCTCACGAATGCTGCGGGGGCAAACGACTTCCACGAAGCGGTGGCGGGGTGCTTTCGCGCCATTCGCACGCGCCCGCGCCCGTATCGAACCAGTTGCCGGAACAGCCGCGCGAGGGAGTTGCGCGGCTGATAGTTGACCGTCAGCCGCGGGTCGACCAGGCATCGCAAGCCTGCCTGGTCGACGCGATAATTAAATTCGCAGTCCTCGCACGCGTCGAACTGCTCGTCGAACAGACCGACCACCTCAAACACGCGCCGGCGGTAGGCCACGCCGACGCTAAACGCCGGCGCCACTTGCGGCTTGTTCGAATAAATGAACGAATCAGGATGATGACCTAACCGCGACGCCCTGGCCGCCGCTATAGCCCGCTGGAGCGAACTGGCGGCGGCGACTTCCAGGGGTTGAGGGCGGCCAAGGCAGTCGGCGTCGCTGGATTCGAAGGCCTCGACAAGATCGGTGAAGTACGTCCGGCTCGGAATCTCGCAATGGCCGTCGATAACTACGAAGTAGTCGCCGCGGCCGCGCAGAATGGCGACGTTCCGGGCGGCGCTGGAAAGCTGCAGCGGATTATCCAGCAACGTCACCTCCGGGTGTCGGGCAGCGCAGGCCGACACTACCTCGCGAGTCCGGTCGGATGAACGTCCGTCGACGACGCACACTTCAAGCTCAATACCGTCGCGGCGCTGATCCAGCACTTGCGCCAAGGTCCGTCCTATGTGCGCCTCTTCATTGCGTACGGGCATAATAACGGTAATACGCCTTGCCGCGTCGCGGCTGGCTGAAGCGGGGCGGGAGGCTGAACTGCAGCGACTAGCCATCATGATCGGCTGAATCAAGTTCCGGCGTCGGCGGTGGCGAGGGCGTCGAGTCGGGGCGAATCGGCGGCCGGCGCACTAGCTGTGAGCCGGGCGGCGCCAAGGCTGTCGAGCGATTCCTCCATGGAGCCCCAGCGAAAGTCGTCGAGCAGTCGGCCAAGCTTCGCCTCCGTTCGCGAGAGATTCACGTAATGGCGAAATCGTGAGCGCCAGTTCCCCGCCGATAGGCGGGGCTGGTCAGCGTCGATCTCCCAGGGGTGAAGATAGAACATGAACGGCCGCTGTTCGCGCAGATTTACGCGCCGCAGCAGCGCCCTGGTCATGCGGTAAGGCGCCAGTCGAAAATAGCCGCCGCCGGAAACTGGCACGTTGACGCGCCCCACTGGCGCAACGGTCGCCGGATACTCCCAAATTCGACCGGCAGGCGTTTCGATGGCGTGCGGAACCCGCGGCGCGTCTGGGATCCCGTAGCGGTCGTGATGCACGGGAAAGATGCTCGAGTCGACGGTGAATCCTTCTTCGGCAAGTATTTCGAGCGCCCACCAGGACCGACGGGTGATGGAAAACGACGGAGCCCGGTAGGCCGTCGCCCGTCGGCCCAGGGCGCTAGCGATCGCTTGTTGCGATTGCCGCAGATCCGCGCGAAACGCGGCAGGGGACTGCTCGTATATGAGGCGATGCCAGTAACTGTGGCAGCCAACCTCGTGTCCGGCGTCTGCAATGCTGCGCACCAGCGCCGGAAATCGTTCGGCCACCCATCCCAAGACGAAGAACGTGGCCTTGGCTCCCTTTTCGGCGAATATGGCCAACATCCGCTCAGTATTCGGAACGACGCGGCTGTGATACGCAGACCACTCATCTCGGGAGACGCGTCGCTCAAACCCCGATACCTGGAAGTAGTCTTCCACATCGACCGTAAGGGCGTTAACGATCGGCATGCGTCGAGTCGGTTCCACGCTGCGTTGGGGCTTGGAGCGGAGCGTCAGAAGTCGCCTTGCGCCGGCAGTGCGTTGCGAGCTGCGCGCCGTCGCACCCTCCGACGGCTTAACGAGGATGCTTATGCGCCAACGCCGTTACTACGGCGTTTTCGGCTTCCAATTCGCCGTCGACTTCCAGGCCAATAACGGCGTTTCTTCTATGCCGGCCTGCGGCAACAGGGCGCGCCGGCAACGTAACGCGCGCCCCGCGGGCCCAAGCGGTTCGTTTCGGCTCCGGGCGATCTAGCCGAAACAGCCGCACGGCAATGCCATGCCGCACGCCCAGCATCCGCAGGGCCGTGCAGGCTAGGATTCGCAGGTCCAATCCGAGGCTCGCCGAAGTGAGGTACTCGACGTCCAGTTCGACCTTGCGGTGTACGGATTCGATGGTCTGATCTGCCGGCAGATTGATTTGCGCCAGCCCGGTAACTCCCGGCAGCACGCTGAACCTATGGCCGTAGGCCGCTACGCGTTCCAGTAGCTGCTGAGAGGCGATGATCTCCGGCCGCTCGGGGCGCGGGCCGATCAAGTCCATCTCGCCCCGCGCGACGTTGATCAGTTGGGGCAGCTCATCGAGGTGCAAGAACCGCAGGCCCTTGCCAAGCGGCGTAATTCGGGAGTCGTTAACCGAGCACCAGACCGGACCAGTCGCCTTTTCGGCGTCCAGGTACATAGTGCGCAGCTTCCAGATTTCGAATGGCTGCCCGTCCAACCCCGTGCGAACCTGTCGAAAGATGGCTGGTCCGCGCGAAGTCAGTCGAACCAGCAGGCATAGGAGGGCAATGGCGGGAGTCGCCCCCAAGAGCATCAGCAGGCCAACGAGGCGCATAACCCGCCGCTTGCGCTTGAAGTAGTCGGCGACGACAATAGCCGGGGCCTCCTCGTCGGCGAGCGAGCTGTCTTCCATGAGTGCCAGGCCAGCGTTCAGGCGGTTGTCCATAGGTTTCCTCTCGGTGCGTCAAGCCGGGCGCATTCAGGATTGGGGAGGGCGCAAACAACGTGCAGGCTCAGGGAGCAGCTAACGACCAATTCGAATTGACCAGGGCCTTAAAGAACTGGGCAGGCGGATCGTCTTGCGGCGACTGTTCAGCCGTGCCGACCAGCCCGGCCAACTGCAGCTTGAACAGCCGCGGCGAAGCCGCGAATTCGAAGCGAGGCGAGTTCGACGCCGACCAGCGACCGCCGTCGCTCCAGGCGTAGTAGACATGCAGTCGATCGCCAAAGGCGCTTTTGGATTCGAAGCTCGTCTTCCACGCCGTATGAGCGTCGCCCGTCTGGGAGGCGATCCGCGTCTTCTCGCGATCTCCGGTAAGCGTGAAGTTACGACTTGAGTAGCAGATTTCCGGAGTGTGTACGGCGGTGGGGCCCGGCGGGCCGACGATTATGGCCAGGCTGACCGCATCGCCCGTCTGAACGTTTACGTAATTGCGGTTAACGTAGCCGGCGCACTGCAGCATTTTGACCGTGGAAGGGCTGATTTCCGACTCTTCTTGGAGTCGCCAGTCGCCAAGCTGAGCGGGAAGGCTTTTCAGATGAGCGCCGGCGGCGGACAGGTCAGCCGGCGTCCCCCAACGGTTCGAGAAATGGCCGTATACCGCCCCGGTGGCCAGAACTATGGCGACTCCGGCCGCGCACGCGACGATTCCGCCAGAAGTACGCAACTGCCAGGGCGAACGATCGTTGTTCATAGACACCTCGATTTTTTCCACGTCACAGATTGGCGTTCGCCAGGCTGATGGCTTGCTCCAATTCCTCTAGCAGCGCTTTGTCGCCCTTGGTCAGCAACGACTGATCCAGCCCGCGACGGCGCGCGGCCAGTTGCACCTGGTGCGCCTCAGCTACGCGGCCTGCTTTTTGGTAGGCGACGGCGAGGTGGAAGTAGTACCTGGCATCGCCCCCGCCGCCGGCGACGGCCTGCTCCAGATCGGAAATCGCCCGTTCAATGTCGCCTTTGAGGAGGTAAATTGTGCCGCGCGTATCCAGCAAGGAGGCGTTCTGGCCGGCGATGCTGATAGCCCGATTGATGCACTCGATGGCCTCGGCTCGGCCTTGCTCGCGCTCGCCCAGCAGCGTGGCCAGATTGTTGAGCGCCAGCGTGTTCTCCGGTTCCAGCTTCAAGACGCGGCGGAAGAAATCGATTGCTTCATCCGATTCTTCGCGCGTCACGTGCAGCACGCCGACCGACAACAGCAGGCCGACGTCCTCGTTATGCGCCTGCAGCATCTCCCCGATTAGAGCCTGCGCCCCGTCGCGTAGTTCGCCCTGGTATTCGGGCGAGGACAACAACTGCGCTACCGCCGTGGCGACGGCTGCCGAGGGCTCGCGTTTAGCCGCCGCCAGACACAGCTCGATCGCTTCGGAGAAATCCCCGTCGGCAGCCAACGAGTTAGCCAACAGCACATAGGCATTGGGCGCGATGGCCGTCAAGTCGCGGTAACACGCTTGAGCTTCCGCATTCAGCCCGAGGGAAGCGTAGTAATTGCCGACCTGCAGATATAACTGCGCCTTGTCCGCGTCGCCGCCGCTTTTGGACGCGATTTCTAGTTGCCTGCCGAGATAGTTCTTCAGTAGTTCTGCGGCACGAGCTTCTTGCTTTTGCAGCTTCAGCAGCGAAATGCGCAAGCCAAGCGCTTCGGCCGAAGCGCCGCTGCCGTCGCTGGCCAGCCGCAGGTCCAATTCCGCCAGACGCTTTTCCGCGTCTTGAAACCACGCCCCGCGCTGCTCGTCGCTCGCTTCTGCCATGACGGGCGAGGCCAGGTTACGCAGCAAATACTTGACGTACGAGGTGACGGCGCCCGCGCTGGGATTCGGTCGATCCAGCAGCGTACGAAGCGCCTTGCGGCCGTCCTCCAGAACGTCGCCGGCGCCGTCCTGGGCCATGTCGAACAGGATCACCGCCTCTTGCTCTCGAATACCCGCTAGCAATGCGTAGTCGACGTCGCCCGCCTGGCCCGCCGCGCGTTCCAGCGACGCTTCGACGATCTCTCTGGCCCGTTGCAGGTTTTCGCGGCGCTGCTGCCAGGTCCTGCCCTTGCGCGTCAGCAGCAGCGCTCGCAGTCGTTCGTCGTCGAGTCCCTTGTTGCCGGCGTCGTCGAGCAGCGACAGGGCTCGATCCCAATCCGCGTCGGAGCCGGCCGAGGCCAGGATCGTGGCTAACGAGCGGCGGGCCTCGCTGTTCTTGCCATCGACCTTCAGTATTTCTTCAAGCTGCTGCTGCGCGGCTCGCACGTCGAGCCGCATCAAGATCCGGCTCAACTGCAAGCGGGTGGCGACGTTTTGGGGGTCGGCGGCAACGGCTTGCTCCAGTTCGGTTCGCGCGGCAGGCAACTCGCCGAGCCCTGCATAAGCCTCGCCGGCCAGCCGATGCTGTTCCGCGGCGGACAGCGATTGCTCGCTGAGCCGTTTCAATAGCCCGCGCACTTCGTCGAGCTGTCGTCCTTCGAGCAAGAACGACAGCCAGCTCTTCCAGACCTTTGCATCGGCGGGGAATTCGTCGGCGATCCGCGCGAACTCTTGCCCGGCCTCCTCGCGACGTCCGTCTAGCGCCAGTACGCTCGCCAGCCAGATTCGCGGCTGCGCCGCTTCGGGGTTGAGCGACACGGCGCGGCGGGCCTGCGTCACCGCTTCGTCAAAATGCTTCTGTCGCACCGCCAGCGAAATGGCGGCCGACTCCAGTTGGGCGTCGCTGGGACGACGCAGCGAAAGACGCTTGACATACTTCTCCGCCTCGCTGTAATTGCCGGACTTCGCGCAGAGATTGATAAGTCGTTCGAGGGTCAGGTCAGAGGCGTCTCCCAGGTCGATGGCGTTTCTGTACGCGGCGATCGCCGTCGAGGCGTCGCCGTTTAGTTCGGCATATCGGCCGGCTAGGGCCGCCGCAGGGTGCCAGCGCGCTCGTTCCGACTGAAGACTCTCGATTTCCTTGTTGAGCCGCTCTTTGGCTGCCGCGTCGAGTTGTTCGTACCCCAAGAGCCAGCGAACGCAGCGAAGATACCTGACTTCGTAGTCATCCGCGCCTTTGAGTTTTTCCAGCGCCGTCTCCCAGGATTCCGCCAGCTTGGCGTCCTTCGCCGCCAGCGCCACCTCGGTGGCCGCGCGTAGCAGTTGCGCATTATCGGGATGCTTAACCGCCATCGTCTGGCAAAGCTCAAGAGCGTCATCCAGCTTATTGGCTGCCGTCAGGATGGCTATACGTTGCAGCGCAGTGCTGAATTCCTCTTGGCCCGAGGCGTTGAGCGCCAGTTTGGCAAGCACCGCGTCGGCCTCGTCCCACTTCTGCTGTTTGGCCAACAGCAGGGCGCGGAATTGATCGGCGGCAAAGGGCGATTTTTCCAACGCCAGATACTTGTCCAAGGCCCGCTGCACTTCTTCCGCCTTGCCCAGTTCTTGATACGCTAGGGCGGCCCCCCGCCAGAATAAGGTGTCGTCGCCGTGGGCCTGTTCGCCGGCGCGCAACTCTACGAGGACCGCGTCGTTCTTGGACTCCGACAGCAAGTAGTCGATCTTTGCCAGCGACGTTCGTACGTCTTGCGGCGCGGAGCTAACGAGCGAATTGAACTCGCTCCAGTTTCGCTCGGCGGGGTCGCGGTTCAATTGCCACGCCAGATGGGCTTGCGTCAGCAGGGTGTTCAAGTCGGGACTGGTCCCGATCTGCTTGCAGCGCTCCAGGGCCTCGATCGCTCGATCGGGCTGGTTCGCCTTGAGATAGGCTTCCGCGGCGAGTTTATTCGCGTTGAATTCGAGACGCTGCCGAGTCTCGTCGTTGCCATCGCCCGCGCCAGTAGCGGCGATTCGATCCGCCAAGTCGCGCCACAGCGGCGCCGCAGCCTCGTAACGGCCTAAAGCGGCCAGCGACTCGGCGAGCATCGAGCGAGCCTGCAATACGTCGGCGCGAGTTGCGGGGGCGTTGGAGCCCATCGCTCCTAACGACGATTGCAGCTTGACCACCGCGTCGGCGTACCGCTGGCGAGCAAAGTCAAGCTGGGCGGCTGCCAGCCGAATCTGGTTCTCGAACATCCGTCGAGCCGCCGCCGGCAACGGGGCGAAGAGCTGCGCTTTGTCGCTCTGCAATTGCTGCAGCTCTTGTTCAGCGTCGGTCAGCTTATTCGCCTTGAACAGCAGGGAAATTAATGTCAGCGTGACAGCCGGGTCGGCGGCTGCGGCCGTCTTGCGCTGGCCCCGCAAGATGGAGATGGCCTCGTCGACCCGTTCGCGCTGGGCGAGCAAACGCGCCAGAGCGAGGGGGCCGCGAGAGTTGGCCGGCTCGGCTTCAATCGACCGTCGCAGCAGCGACTCGGCCTCATCCTGCGCTGCCGCGTCGGCGCCCGCTCGTAGCAGCGAGTCGGCCTTAACCAACAGCGCTTCAAAGTGGTTCGGCTCGGCGGCAAGCGCCTGCTCCAGATCGCCGGCCGCGTCGGTCATACCGAATTGCGTTCGATAACGATGGCGGGCCAGATAGGCGTCGGCTTTGCCCGGATTGGCGGCCACCATAGCGTCGATCATCGCATCGGCTTGCCGGTCGGCAGCGTCTTTTTGAAGATCGAACTTCTTCGGCTCGCTGCGCAAGGTTTCGGCGGTCAGCGACGCTAAGACCATGTCGCCCGGATTGAGCTTCACTGCCTCGAGCAACCAACTCTCGGGCGGCTTTGGCAGGCCTCCGTCCGACTGATCGTCCTCCCCTAGCGATTCTCCCGACCGGGCGACGGCGTACCCGGCCAGGGCTCGGACTCGTTGCGCACGAGCGGCAAACGTGGGCGAGTCGACCAGTTTCTTCGCTTCCTTAAGCGCTTCCTCGACTTGCCCGAGGTCGAGCAGATTCTCAGCCAGTTCAATCCTCAATCCATCGTCGTCCGTTCGCCCTAGCGTGCGATAGAGAACGGCGTTGACCCGATACTGCTGCTGTGTGGTTTTGGCGTCGTGCGACAGCGCATCGGCCAAGCGCGCCAGCGCCCGGTCGTCCTCCGGGTGCATCGCCAGGTATTGCTGATAATAGGACGCTGCCTTGGCCCACTTCTCCTCGGCCGCGAGAGAGTTGGCGCGCGATAGCAACAAGCCCGCGACGGCCGCGATCTGATGCTGATACCAGAAGTAGACGCTGGGCGCGATAATGGCGGCCGCGACCAGCGTGATCGCCAGCAGGCGCACATTTACTACCGTCCTGCGGGCGATCGCTTTGCGGGTCCGCGTGCTCTCAGGCCGTTTGATCGGAGGCGCTAGGGTGTTGGGCATGGCTAAAGTTCCATCTTGAATAGGGCCCGTCTAGGGCGACGGGTCTGCGCAATTCGCTCGCCAGTCGTGAAACTAGGACTCGCGACCGTAAATGCCGTAGACGTAAGCATACGAGCTGACCGGCATGCCGCTGAGCAGGGCTCCCGCCAGATTGGCGCCGGCGTCCTGCAGACGACTCACCGCGGCTTTCAATTGCCGCGCCCGGGTCACGTCGCGAAGGGCACAATAAACGACATAGTCGGACGCCTTGGCATAGATCAGCGATTCGCTGGCGGCCAATACCGGAGGCGTGTCGATGACAATATGCGGGAACCTCGGCCGGAGCGTTTCCAGCAGCTTCTCGATTTTTCCTTGTTCGACCAGATGATGCGGATTGCCTTTCGCGCGGCCGGCGGGAAGGACGTAGGTATTGGTTTCGCCAACCCGGCGAATCGCGTCGCTGAGCGTCACTTTGTCGGCGAGCACCTCAGCCAGGCCGGGTCGATTCGGCACGCCGAGCACCTCGGCCGCATCTGGCGCCCGCAAGTCGGCGTCGATGATAAGGGTGGGGGTCTTCGTGGCGCCGGCGAAGCTGACGGCAAGCGAGGTTGCGACGCTGGTCTTTCCCTCGCCGGACGCTGCGCTGACGATGGCCCAAACGCAGCCCCCTGTTGAGCTACTGAAGGCCTCTGAGAGCATCAGACTAGTGCGAACGCTGTCGATCGATTCCGCAAAGACGAACATTTCCTGCTGGGCCCGCCGATTGAGCCCCCGCACGGGCGCCGCGACGGGACGCACGGGAAATCGAGCGACCTCGCCGAGCAGCCGCTGCTTGCCTTCGTGAACCAACTGATCGGCAGTCGAGATCTTCTTGACCGTAAGCTCGCGCAAGACTGCAATGCCCAGCGGACAGCACATCGCCGCGGCGCACGCGACCGCCAGCAGCTTGTAGGGGACCGGTTCCATCGGCTGCCTAGGGGCCGTCGCGGCGAGTTGAAGGGTCACCCGGTCGGGGGCCCGCATTTCCGTTTGCAGCGCCAGCTTGCGCCCTTCGATCAGTTCATAGACCCGTTCCTCGCTTTGCAGCGCGGCCTTTGCGAATTCCAGCCTGACGCTGGCCACGTCCTTATTCTCGAGTTTGCTGAGGGCCTCGTTGTATCGGTCGCTGGACAGTTTGATTTCCAGTTCCAACGACTTAAGTTCGTTTTCCTTCTGCGCGATGTTCTGCGCCCGCTTCTCTTCGCGCACCAGAGCCCGGGTTTGCAGCACTTGCGAACGGAGGCGGACTTTGAGGTCCGAAAGGTCGGCCTCCATTTTTTCCACGCCGGCCTTCAATTTCAGATAGTACGGATTGCTTTGCCACTTATTGTTGACGAGCTTCCCCTGCAGGTCTTGCATTTGCGCCTTGGCGTATTCGATCGCATTGGTCAATTGGATGACTTCCGCATGACCGGCGATTTCCAGGTCCAATAGACCTGAAGAGGCGGCCCGGTCTTCTTCGATGACCGGCGCATCGCGCAGCGATTGAATCTCGGCCTGCAGAATCTGCCGACGAAAGGCCAAATTGGCCTGGCTCTGGTGGAGCGACGCCAGCGGAATCACTGCCTGATCCACGTTGAGCATCAGCCCCTGACCGAACGGATCGCGCCCGGTCACTTGCTTCGCTAATTCGAGCACTTCCGTGCGTCGTTCTTCCACCGCATCTTTGCGCTGCGACTGGACGTCATTCAGAACGTCGATTACGCGCTGCGTTCGAAGCCGCTCCTCGTTGGACTGGCGGTCCAGGTAACTGGACACGATCGCGTTGCAAACAGTTGCGGCATCTTGGCCGCTGGTGCTGATATAGCGAATCTCATAAAGCTCCGACCTGCCGATGGGGGCGATCGACAAGTTGGATTGCAGATACTCGACCGGGTCAGGGCTGGCTTTGACTTCTGCAAGCTGCGCGATTTCGGGACGCGCTATTACCGGCCCCAGCACCATCGGGCTCTGCAGCATTTGCACTTGCGTATCGACGTAACGGGTCGACTGTACGCCGGCCTTACTCGCGTAGGCCACGTACGGCTCGACTGCTTCGATCGTAATCAGCGCCTTCGCCTGATATTTCGGCTTGTGAAAATAGACCACCGCCACTGCTGACACGGCTGCCAGCGCCAGTCCGGTAGGCAGCACCACCCGCCACCACTTGCGGAGAATGCTAAGGATGAAATCGGCCGAGACCCCGCCGCCGTCCTCGAGGTCCAACGCCGGCAACGGACGCCGACGCGCTGGCGGGAGCGTTGGCCTTACGGCTGAACGAGAAGCCGGCAACGGATGACTGCCTTCAGGACGCTCTTGCGAATGAGATTCGTGCATAGCGGCATACTCCAGCGCCTAGGGCGCTACAGTTTCGATCAGCAATCTCGGGGCGTTTACGATCAACGGACTAGCGTCGCGGCGAGGTTAGGGGCCGAGATCTCCTCGACCTCGGGGAACAGCCGCGAGAGGTATATCAGGAATAACCAGAACAACAGCGCGGCGAACGGAATCATGACGAAGCCCGCCAAATCGTGGCTGAACTTGTGCGCGGCGTCGCTCGAGGCAAACTCCTGCAGCAGCGCAGTCACGACGATGCGGCTGACATTGGCGATAATGGCCACTGGCAGAGCGGCCGCCAGCACCATGGCCTTCTGCCACCATTTCCAACGCGAGAACAGCACGAACGCGAACGCGAGCGCGAAAATCCCTACGAAAATGCGAAGGCCCGAGCAGGCCTCTTCAACGAACAGTCGATGGTCGTTCAGGAGGATGGTATTGCCCTCGGCGACCGCCGGCTGCCCCAGGCAAACCAGGGTCCTGGTGCTCAAGGTCGACGCCAGGCCCTGCAGCGGCACGCTCAGCCAGCGTTCGGCAGAGTAGGGGATCGGCACCATGAACCACAGGAAGGCTATCGACGGCAAGCTCCAGCGAAGCACCTGCCGGCCCCCTGCCAATAACACGGCGCCGGCAATCGTCAGCGGCAACGTCCAGCCGTCGAGCGGCTGAAGGTAAAAGACGCCGGCGCCGGCGCGAATCGCCGCCACCACCAGCAACACGGCCAGCCCCCACAGATTGGGCGCGTCGATGTGCCGCGGGAATTCGTCGCGTCTCAGCCAAAGGAAGATCAACGCGATGGGCAGCACGAGATAGCCGTGGGAATAATCAGGCTGCGATTCCCACTCCGCCGCCATACTGCGAATCGTCGGCCAGTAGGCCCACACAATTGCGGCCGCCATCGCCAGCCCGAGCGGTAGAGCCGTCGAACGCCCCTCGCCCCTATCAACCGTTGTTTCGGCGGGCGGCGTTTCGTCGCGACCCAGTTTAGAGAATTTAGCCATTATCCAAGAGGTCCTGATTGAATCTGGCTGACGAGCCGCTTCGGCGCAGACTCCGTCCCCGTCAGTTACGCGTCGCAACTGAAAACAAACCAACGCCGTTTGGTTTCAGGGCTCAATTCAGAGCCGATCATCTTGTTTTATAACTTGCTTCGCTCGACGCCAGTCTTTGGCGATCAGCAAACCGTATTTCGCGCTTAACGAACACTGAACGTCTTTGGGCCGGCGCCCATTGACTCTCAACCGATGCGCTCGACTGTCCGCGGAAATCCTGCCGTGGCCGAGGGAAACGCGAATTGATTCGCGCTCAACGTATGTGGCCGCTGCCACATCATCTCATCAACAAACCGCTCTGCCTCTGCCCTGTCGCCCGCGATGCTCACCAGGCAGGCGCTGTGCAAGGCGCCGGCCTGCCGACGCTCTATCGAACACGCTCGGCGACGTCGCCAGTATCCTGCACTGAACTGGACGCGCCCGGTTGAGGCCCTCTGCGCCTCTAACCAAGAACCGCGAACGCCGCAACCCGCACGACTGAAGACGAGAACTGCGGCGCTGCCGCCCTACTGGCGACGCGCCTGCATTAGGGCCGCAAACTACACGTGCAGGCTCTGCTGCCGCCAACCGCTGGCTGCTACGCGGCCTAAAATCGCAGCCCTTAGAATTCGGCGCGGGGACCTCGCCGAGACGACCGGACGTCTCGGCCCTCCGGTCCCTAGTTTGGGCTTTGCATCGACTTAATCCGGATAGGCTAACGCCGCACCTGATCCGACATGAGCACAATGACGCCTGCCGGCCAACGACATGATCCACGGTAGTAGTGTCCTAGGCTGCTTCGAAACGAGATTAGCAGCGCATCCATGCATCAAGCCGCCTCCCCGGTCATCTGTCTCAGCCAAGCGCTGTGCTAGTTCGCGCCCTCGCTGCGCGCCCCTGCGCAGGACAAGTAGCAGAGCGGACTGGCCGACCAGGGTGACCGAATCGTGCGTTCGGGGTCTCTTCGCCAGGCCCATCCACGGAGGCCGGGCGACCTGAACGGCTCATGCCGCTTCTGCAAGTCGCGATTGTACAAAGTTGTGTAAAGACTGACCAATCAAATCGGACATTTCCGTCGCGAGAGTGCATTGTGCCGCGAAGTACGGGATTCTCAATCCCGCGTTCGCGGGACGACAGAAAGTTGGGACCAAGCAGCCGTCGCCGCCGGTGTCGTAGCTTGCTCGGCGACCTTGCACGCTGCCAACTCACTACGACCGGTTATGCAACCCGTTGTTGAGAAACGCTTTACCGAGCACCGCAGCACCACCCTTCGAGGCAAACGCCAGGTTCTGCCGGAACAATCTGCGAATTTTGTCCAAAAAAAGCTTGCATCGCCCTGGTTCCATCCGGCATAATCCCCCGTTGGTTGCCTGTGGAGGGGCTAATAGCTGCCATCTCATGCGTAGATTGCTTTCGCACCGGCTACTTCTGCGATCGCTTGCGATCGTCGTGGCGGTGTGCGCAATCGACAGCGCGGCTTGTCTGGCAAGCATTCTGCAGCCCGCCGCCGGATACAAATCGGACGACGCGATACTGGTTTCGGTGCGAGGCGCGGCCGGGGCGTCGCAATCGGCGGGCACGCCGAATTCGCAGCAGCCAACGGCCCAGCGTCTTGAGCAGTGGGCCATGCAGGCGATCCCGCTAAGCGGCTCGCAAACGGGCGCCGGCAGCACCAGCTCGATTTCTACCGCGCCCAGCAGCGCGTCGGTCCTGCTGACGCCCAAGGCCCTTGTGGGCCGCGATGTCGGGCCAATCTCCTGGATAGCCCAGGAGCAATCGATCAATCTGCCCATGCCGGCGGGGAATGATCTGCTGCGCCCGCCGCAATGTCTATAGGTTCGCTGGAGGGTCGTTGGGGCCGTATCCGGAGCTTGCTTTAGGACGGCTTCAATTGCGTTCCCTTTTGTTGGATCTGTATTGGACAGGCTTCTCTCGGCTAGGCGCTTTACCACAGGGCTCGTTGACCGCGCTCGGCAGGTTGCACCCCTTCGCCGTTTGAGGCCGCAAATCTTTCAAACACTCCCTTGAACGGAATACAAAATATGAAACGGCATTTGTTCCTAATCGCCCTGCTCGCGGGCAGCCTGGCGGCAACCCAGGTGCAGGCTTCGATTCTTGGCAGCTTCGTCCGCAAGGGGACGTTTCTGTCGTCTACCATTAATTCGTTGAACGACGTGAACGCCGAGGTGATCACCAAGGGCGCCGGTAACGTCGCACCCGCCTTTCAGGTGGGCGACAGCGTCACGCTGTATTTAGCGTTCCAGGAAATCACCACGTCGGACGGATTCTACTTCAACACCGATCTCGATGACCCGACCGCCGGCGGCGCCGGGTACAATCTGCTCGGCAAGGGGACGTTCACGATCACGGCGATCGGCGATCTGGCCGGCGTCGGCAGCTCGACGAACGATGACATCTCCTTTACTGGTTCGATCAAGATTTATGAGAGCGCTTCGCCGCTGAGCTTTGGCGCTGGCATTGCCGCTGCTAACACAGTTATCGGCGCGGCGACTGAAATCGCCGAAATTGGCATCGCTCCCGGCAGCGATGACTTTATTACCGCGGTGGACGCCCCGACGGCTTTCGCGTCGATTCCCACAACGGCGTCCACGGCCGTCCAAACCGATCTCGGCCTGTCGCTGCTTTCGGGCGGCGTCGGGCTAGGAGTCCTTGATGAAGCGATGGTAAGCCCCTACGGGACGTTTCACGCTTTCGTCGGGGATTCCGGGGCTTACCGCTTGGCGCCCGTGGTCTTGGGCGACGATAAGTTCGATCTGGTTACCGACACCACGGTCGGCTTTGCAGCCGCCGTCCCCGAGCCCGCCACCATCGTCGTCTGGGGTATGCTCGCCTCGGCGATTGCCGCTGTCGGCGTCCGCCGCCGCCGCTCGGCTTAGCGTATCAGAGACGCAGTTAACCTGAGTATCGCGACAAGGGGCCCGCTTCGGCGGGCCCCTTGCTTTTGGTAGTAAGTCTTCTTGCTCTCTGAAGTGGAAATCCTCTGCGGGCTATAATGAAAGGGCTCGCGAGTCCAGATCCAGGGCGTCCGCCGCAAGGCGGGATCTGAAGCAAACCTGATCCCAAAGGTCGGCGCTCGGCCTAAGGCAAACAGATCCGCGGCCCATTGTGCTGGGCAGCACGGCGACGGGCCCTACGCCCCGTTACTTATCGGAAATGCGGCAGGTGGATCCGGCGAGATCCGAAGGAAACAGGCAAGTCTCAACCTCGGACCCGAGTTGCACCCTGTGCCGACTTATCCAATGCCACGCCTGCCCCCGTGCAGTCATCGCAATCGCAGCGAGCAGTCGCTCTATCGCGAACTTCCCAACGATAGATGTATGTCGAACGGCTGAGTATACGGGCCGGCCGAATTGCGTCCGACATAAACTGGCAGGTCTTGGCCGCTCTTACGACATCGCCGTCCCGCCAACCTGCAAGTCCAGCAGCCTAGGTAAGTAAGTGACTGGCGCTGGAATGCGGAGACTTCGTTCCATGAGCAGCCGACGCGTCTCCGCAACCGTGAACGACTGCGGAGAATCAAGATACGCCAAGAGGTACTTCAGCGACTGCAGGCGGCGCCTTTGCATCTTCGGAGCCGCTGCAACCGCCACTTTCGCAAACGCCTTGCAGAGTGCCAGTGGAATCACCCTACATGGCGGCAACCTGAACCCGCCGACCGTGTAAGCGTTCCGCACCTCGGTGGCCAGTTCCTGCAACGGCAATTCGTATTCAGGCCCGCTGCACAAGTGCAGTATCCGGCCGGCCCACTGCGGTCGAAAGCAAGATTCGACTATCGCTCGCGCGACGTAGTCGACAGGTATGATGTCTAAGCGAGCATGGCGGAGATTGGGCAGGATGCCCCATGTGCGTCTGCCGCTCAGGAATTCAACGATGTACGAAAAGACCTGCGTTCGCATCGCGGCGCCGTCCAGCGAATCGCCGACCACCATGCTCGGGCGGTGAATGGTCAAGGGAGCGCCCACGTCGATGGCGTTCCAGCACAGCTCTTCGGCCTCCGCTTTTGCGGCCTCATAGGTGTTGCGGAATTGGCGGCGCTCCGTGAGGCGCCGCTCCGGGACGGCGCCGCTGACGGCGCCCGCAACGCCAATAGTGCTGACAATTTCCAGTTTTTGTATTCGACCGGCGGCCAAGCCGGGTTCCGAAAATCGGAGGATTTCGCGCACGCTGTCAACAGCGCACGCCCGCGCGGCTTCGATCGGCAAGTTCAGCCTGACATTGCCGGCGCTATGAATTACGTGCGTCGTCTTTTCCTGCAGCGACGCATACTCGTCGGGCTGCAAGCCCAATTGCGGCTTAGTCACGTCGCCGCGATAAAACTGCGTTGCGGCAGGGCGATGACTCCCGTCGCGGGAAGTCCAGTATTCGGTCAAATGCCGAGAGCGCTGCTGCAGTTCCTCCTGGGAGCCGGCGCGGACGATTAAATGGACCGTGGCCTGGCGCCGCAGCAATAGGGGAACAATCGCGCTCCCAACGACGCCCGTTCCCCCGGTAAGCAGTATGTGATTCATGTTCGCAGCGGTTCAGCGTTATTACGACTGGCGCGCACTGAGCGCCGGCCGTTCGTCGTCTACGTAGCAGGCGTCGATCCACGAGCGGCATCGGCGCTCAATTTCGAGCCGTCGCAGCTTCAGCGTTGAGGTGATCTCGCCGGCCTCGAGGGAGAGCTGCCGCGGCAAGATCGCCACCCGATGAATGCGCTCGTGCGGAGCCAAGCCCTGGCCGAGTTCGTCAAACTGCGATTCAATCAAGCATCGCACCGCGGGCGACTGGGCAAGTTGCTCTTCCGTAGCAGTCGACGATTCGCCCCGCTCCGCACGCCACGCCAGAACTTGCGCAGTATTGAGCGTGCACAGCGCCGCCAGGTGCTTACGGCCATTACCCACCACGACGCAGTGGTTGAGGTAGCGGCTGGCCCCATAAACCGCTTCCAGCGGCGCGGGCGCCACCTTTCGACCCGTCGAGGTCTTGATGAACTCCGACTTGCGACCCTCGAGGTACAGGAACCCCTGGTCGTCCAAGCGGCCGACGTCGCCCGTGCGATAAAAACCGTCGTCGGTGAAGCAGCCTGCTTGGCGTACGCCGTTGAAATATCCGTGGAATACGCCCGGCCCGCGTACTAGGACTTCGCCGTCGTCGGCAATGCGAAGCTCGTTGGCGGCAAACGGCTTCCCGACGGATCCGGCGCGGCGCTGGCCAGGGCGATTCGCCGCGATCGGGACGGCGTTCTCGCTTACGCCGTACGCCTCCAGCACGCGCCAGCCGATCGAATCGAAGAAACGCAAATCGTTCATGGCGATCGGGGCCGAACCGGTAATAAGCATCTGCACCCGTCTTCCAAGCGTGGCTCGCAGGTGCGAGAGGACCAGGCGGTCGCACAGACGATGGACGAACCACTGCGACCAAGGCGTCGCGCCCCCGCCGGCAAGAGTCTGCTGAAAGCGATCGCCCTGTCGAAGCGCGGCCCTGACGATGGTGCGGCGCCATGCCGGCAGAGCGTCAATCTGCCGCTCGATGCCTTCGCGGAGTTTTTCAAAAAAGCGGGGAACGCCGGCGATAATCGACGGCTCGGCCTCCTGGGCGCATTCGACGAGCGTCCGCGGGTCTTCGACGAAATGAATCGTCGCCCCGTGGCGGACGGCGACCAGATTCATCATGCGTTGAAATAAATGCGCCATCGGAAGCCAACAAAGCGTCGACTCGCCTTCGGACATGGGAAACGCATCGCCAATCGCGTCGCAGGCTGCCAGCAACTGGCGATGGGTGTAGCGTATCGCCTTCGGCTCGCCGGTCGCCCCGGAAGTGAAAATCACGGTCGCCGGATCATCGCCCGAAATTTCGACCGGCAGGTCGATGGCGATCGGCTCGCCAGGGCGATCGGCCGCCTGCGATGCGCCGGTTACGCCTGCCAGCGCCAAAAGGTCTCGAAAGCCGATCAGCGGTGCGGCGGCGAGCGTAAGATCGGTGGGTCCGAATGCGTCTTCGTCGTACAGCACCAGCTTAGGGCTCACGACCGCCAGCATCGCCTGCAGTTGCGTACGGGGAACATGCGGATCGATCCCCGCCGCGACGCCGCCGGCCAGCAGCACGGCGTGCTCCGCCAAGTGCCACGCGCGGCCGCTCTTTCCCAGGATTGCTATAGGGTCGCCGCGCGCGACGTCGAGGCCGCGAAGCGCCGATGCCAGCCGCTGCATTTCCGCCCAGCAGGCGGCCCAATCGGTTTTCGGCCATGCCCCGCCCTGGCGACAACCGTAGGCCGACAGGTGCGGCGTCGACGTCGCTCGACTTCGAACGAGCTCGGCCACTGTGTCGGGTCGCGGGCTAGCCATGAACGGCTTCCACCTCGCCGGGGGCGGCTTGCACAACCGACTGCGCGCCATGGCAGGACGCCGCGCAACATGCTGATGGCGAGGCGAGCGAATCCACGGGGGCTTTTCGCGTAATCCGCAAATCGTCGACTTTCAGCCCGAGCCATCGCAAGGATTTGGAAACGTTGCGGCCCAGCAAAATACGCCGACGAATCATGAAATTGACCACGGGCGTCATCAATCGCCAGTACAGCCGATTGGCCTTGCCTTCGCGAATAAGCTGGGCAAACTCAGGGGCGTAAGGATTGAAGCCTAAGTGCTTGAGGTCCGAGTACATCAGCAGCCAATTGACAGGACAATTGCTGTGGATGGGGCTGGCGTTGCGGCTGGATGAGACCAGACCCAGCTCGACGACCAGCTTCATGGCTTCCGCCTGACTGTAGCGCCAGGCGTGGAACGGCGCCAGGTAACGCGGGAATCTCGTGCCCGGGGCGTACCGCAAGGGATTCCAAAACAGCTTCAATTCCTCATCGGTAAATAAGCCGCTGTCGCGCACCTCCGGCGGAGTCCAATCGGTCTGACAGAGCAGGCGCCGTGAGAATTCATAGACCATCCGATCTGGCTCCGGCTGCCCCGGGGAGTATCCGGCGACGACCAACGGTATTGACTTTTCCACCGCGAGCTTTAGCGAATAGCCCTCAAACAGCGGAGCGCAGACATAGCAAACCGTGCGGACGGCGCCGCGCTGTTCCTGGTTCTTCAGCAGGAAGCCGTACAGCCGCTTATAAAAATCGGTCGGCGGCGTATAGGTGATGTGCGGCACGTCGAGCCGCTCCACCGTGCGATGAATGTTGTCCCAGGCCACGTCCGGGATGTTCATGTTGGTGGTAAACGCCAGGACGTTCAGCCCATATTCGCGCTTCAGCTTGTGGAGCAGCAGGCAACTGTCTTTGCCGCCGCTGAGATTTACAAGCACGTCATACTCGCCCTGGCCGCGGCATGAGGCGAGGGCCGCTTCCAAGTCCGTCTCGCGGGCAAGCCGGTCTTTTTCCTGTTGCTCCAGATCGAGCACTTCAAAGTCGCGGCAAGCCGCGCAAACCCGCTGGGCATTAAGGTTGGAATTCGGCGCCGCGGCCGGCAGCAGGCAGTTGACGCAATGTTCGCTCATAGATTTGCACACTTTCGTTTTTCACGCCCCGGCGCTAACGTCTTGGCGCGCGGCGCCTGCTTAGCGCGATGCTCCATCGCGAGCACTCATAAGTCGAGAGCCGATTTCCATGCCCTCGGTGGAATCCTCTTCGTACAGGATCACGTCGACGCGCAATCCGACGATCAACCGGGAAGGATCTAAGACGTCAATCAAGACTTCGCGCACTTTTGTGTCGTACAACTCGTTCGGCTGCTCGCTGGTCAATTGCTTGGGAGTCATCCGCGGGCTGATAAACTCGATGCGTCCAAGCGCCACGTGATCCGGCAGGCCGTCGGCGGTGATCTCCGCCGGCATGCCGATGCGGAGCCGCGGAGCGTCGATCTCCTCGACATAGGCGCGGACGCGCATGCGCTCGACGTCCGCCAGCACGATGGCGGGCGTAAAGGAGTCGGGACCGATGATTTCGCCGGGCTCGACGTCTACGTCGAGGATGCGCCCGCGAGCCGGCGCCTTGAGCCGGCATTGCTCCGATTCCAAGACCGCCAACTCCAGTTCCGCTTGCGCCGCCGCGACTCTTGCCTGCGCCTCGCGAATCTCGTCGGCCCGGGGGGGCGATTCCAACTGCTCGACGCGGGCTTGCGCCGCGGCCACTTCAGCCGTCAGCGCCTGAACGCTGCTTTGCTCATTTTCCGCTTCCTGCTGCGTGACGGCCGCTTCCTGATGAAGCTTCTGAACGCGCATCCAGGTGCGCTTGGCTTGTTCCAACCGCGCCACCTTGGCATCCAGCAAGGCCTTAGCCTCGGCCCGCTCGGACGGCTTGGCGCCGTTGATCAAACGTTCAAGCTGCGCCTGGGCTAACGCCAGGCTTGCCTGGCTGGCCGAGACGAGCTGCTTTTGCCGCTGATCGTCGAGACTGAGCAACACGTCCCCAGGTTCGACGAGTTGCCCGATGACCACCGGCGTCTTGACGACGCGACCGCGGATCTCCGGGCGAAGTTGCACGTCGGGCGTCGCGCCCTCGATCGTACCCAGGGCGTAGAACTTGTAGCTTCTAGCGCTGATTCGCTCGCCGGGCGAAAAGTCGGGCGACTTCGCGTCGATTATGTACGCCGAAGCGGCGATAGCCGCTACGCACAATAGTATGAACAGGTACTTGAACATGTCATGGCCTCCGCCCGGCGCGAGGCGGCTGTGAGCAAAGGCCCGGCGCGTCGAACGCGCGGAGCGCAGCGTCGGGACCTGTGGACGCCTGTTCCTGAAGACGCCCGTGATCGACTGCCAGAACGCGATCGGCGTAATGCAGGATGCGGTGATCGTGCGTCACCACTACCAGCGTCTTTCCCGCGGCTACGGTCATGCGCATCAACAATTCCATGGCAGCGCGGCCGGCCTCGGCGTCCAGTGAGGCTGTCGGCTCGTCGGCCAGCACGAGCGACGGATCGGTCGCCAGCGCCCGCGCGAGGGCAATTCGCTGGCACTGGCCGACGCTCATCGTCGCGGGACTGTCGTCGGCGCGGTCGGCCAGTCCAACGGACGACAGCAGATCCACGCTCCGGGGCCGCGCCGCCGCCGTTCGCCAGCCCGCGAGCATGAGCGGAATCGAAACGTTCTCGACGGCCGAAAGCCCGCGAATCAGATGCATGCGTTGAAACACAAAGCCAATTGAGTTGCGGCGTAGATCGGCTTGCGACTCGGGGGCTAGTTTCGACACGTCGCGACCGAACAGCTCGACCTGGCCGCAGTCGGCCGTTAGCACGCAGCCGATGATGGACAGTAGCGTCGTCTTGCCGCTGCCGGAGGGACCGACCAGAAATGTCGCCTGCCCGGCGCGGAGTTCAAGGTCGACGTCCTGTAGCACAACCGAACGGGTCGCTCCTCGGCCGAATGACTTGCCGACAGAGCGCAGCACGACGGGGCAGTCGATGCGTCGATCGGCCCGGCGGTCGTCTGCGAGAACGGAAGTCATGGATTCGAGTGGCACGAGCGGCTAGGCGTACTTCAGATGCTGATGCTGGGGATGAGTTCTGCAACAACGGCTATCACGACTGCAACACCATGGCAGGGTCGACTTGTCGGATTCGCAAATAGGGGAGCGCCGAGGACACGAAGCAAATCGCCGAAACTAACAGGCAGCTACCGATAGAGACGAACCACGGCACGGCGATGGGCGCCCGCGGCGTACTGAAGCTGGCCTGAATCAGCGCCACCAGGGCCAGCCCCACGGCGCTGCCCATGGCCGCCAGCAAAAACGCCTGGCTGAAGACGATCCCGTAGATCTGCCGTTCCGCGGCGCCGATGGCCTTCAGCGCGCCGAACTCGCTGAGCCGGTCGAGCACCGACGCATATAGCGTTTCAGCCACGACGACCAGGCCCACCAGAAGCCCCAGCAACGTGGCGGCGCCAAAGCTGATGCCCAAGCCCGTTCGCCGAAGCCAGAACCCGACCGATTCGGAAGCGTACTTATCTTTGGTGAAGGCCTCGGCGTCGGGGAGCCGCTGGCGAATCTGCCGGCAGATCTCCTGAACGTCCGCGCCGTCTTGCGCCTTCACCAAGAAGTAGGAAGCGACTTCCGCAGGCCGATCCAGAAACTCGCGGGCCCGGTCGATCGTCGTAAAGACGTACGGGGTCACCGAGAAGCCAAGTATACCGACGCTGAAATCCACCACCCGACCGCGGCGCTTGCCGATCTCGCGAATATCTCCGACCTTGGGGTTTCCGATGCGAGCCCGATCGTACCAGTCGACGATGATCGCGTCCGCCTTGCGCAATACGCTCGCATCGCCGCTGATGGTTCGGTTGGTGCTGCCGACCAAGCTCGACGGTTCGCAGCCGACGACGAGTACCGGTTCAAACCCCCCGTCGGGCAGCGTCATCACGCTGTAGCCCACCAGGTAAGGATCGGCATGGGCGACGCCGTCGACAGCCCGGATCCTCTGGACCCAGCGGCGGGGTACGTCATTGGGAAAATCGACGTTGGTCATCTTCTGATGTCCGACCCAAATGTCAGCGTCGCCCTGATCGACCAAGAGGCTGGCCTTGCGGATCAGCCCGATGAACAGCCCCCCTTGGACGTTCAGCAGGACCACGGAAAACACGACGCCGACCAGCGCCGTCAGCAGTTTGCCGCGGTCCGCGATTAACGTCTTGGCTGCAATGGTCCACACTAGGTCACCGTCGGCGCAGGTCGTCGAAAGCTTACTTCACGCCGCGGCGCCGGGCGCTTCACGAGGCCGCGCTCGTTGCATATTCGTAGCGATCGTCATAGGCGGCCCGCCCGTCGGCGACGCCTCCGCGGACCCGCAGGCCCGTCCGCTCGATGGAGCGATCTCCCCGGAGCCGGGGCTTCGTCGCCGCCGCCGGGCCGGGAGCCTCCAATTCACGTTCATACAGGCTCTGCCAAAGCCGAGCCATTCGCCGCGTGAATTGCGTCGTCGCCAATCGGTCTGAGAGCGCCAACGATGAGAACTGCATGCCGAAGTATCGCTGCCACACCAGCGGATTTTCCTCCCGCGAACCTCGCAGGTCGAGCTGCAGCGCTAAGGCCGGCGCCCCCGCGACGCTGGGATGCGGCGCGGGCCCGGCGAAACGCTTAAAGCCGGCGACGCGCTCATAGAAGGCCGCATGACGAGGATGGACGGCGACGACGATGCGCGTCATTCCCCGTCGCGCCGCGGCTTGCGCGGCGAGCCCCATCAGATGATGCACCACGTACACGCCGTCCACGGCCGACGACGGATCAATCGCCAGGCAACCGGCTTCAGCGATGCATGGTTCGCGGCTGGTGATTTCATTGACTTCGGCGTCGAAGATCGACCTCAGCGGAACGCCGAGCGGCCGATCCTCGATCAGGCTCAAGGTTCCAATGATCCGCGAACGCGTGCGCGCGATAAACACCCGCGTCTCGGGCAACAGGTGATAGCGCGTCAGCCGTAACTGCTGGACGCGAGGGCAGGCAATCAGTCCCCGTCGCTGGTACGACCGATAGAGGCACCGGAAGGCCCCCATGAACTCGCCGTGTTCGAGGGCGCGCGTGAAATGTATGCACGAAGAGTCGATCATAGAGTCACCTCGTTGCCAATCGAAGGAGTTGACCTGCGGACGGTGACTTCCGTACGACGCCGACTATCGACCTGCGCCGCTGACGCGGCAACGTCAACGTGCAAGCTCAAGCGTACAGACGAGAACCGACCGAACGAAAAGAAACGATCGCTCGAGAAGTCTAAATCCATTATTGCTTTAGCAGAATTGTACAGGCTGGTACACGAACTCGCCAAACCCGAATGATCTGCGGCCGTTCCGCGGCAGCAGAACGAGCGCTCAGAAACGGCGAACAGCGTCCGCCCAGATTCGCGATCCCTGCTGCGCTTCGCTGACTGAAAATCCTGATGCCGACTCGCTTCCCCCCGGAGGCGAGCCCGGCTTCGACGTCCGCCTGCCGGCTTACAGGACCGACGAGCGACGCGATTGCCAAGAGAATGTATTAATAGGCGCTCCGACAACCCCGTCCAATCGCGGATTGCCGCATCTCTCGGCGGCGGGGCGTCCATATGTCGTACCTCACGGCCCGCCGCGGGCCAGCCGGATTCTAAGGCACAGACCAGGAGCCATCTGCGCGCAGCGTTCACGGCGATGTCCTCCGGATAATGCCACCTGCGGAATGGGAGTCCTGAGATGTCATCGTCGCACGGCCTCAGACCGCTCCACTCTCATCTGGTCGGCCCCCTCTTCAGGGGTAATAAACCTCAGCATCCATAGATGGCAGAGGGCCGCTGGCAGGGCGTTTCCAAGAAACTCGACATTCCCCCAGCCTGGAACTACACTGGCTACGCACTGATCACAAGCGCGTGGGTCGCCCCCCTGGAGAGGGGAAATTGAGCCGTTCGCCAACCCAGCCTCGTCGTCGTGCGAGACGCCGTTCCATAACCTCATAGGCCTCGATATGAACTCGCCCGCGGTATGCCAGGAGTTCTTGGACCGAGTCGAACGACGAAAGACCACGGTCGGCGTCATCGGCTTAGGATACGTCGGCTTGCCGTTGATTCACGCGTTTATCGACGCTGGATTTCGAACGCTGGGCTATGACGTCGATCAGAAAAAAGTCGACTCGCTCAATCGCGGCCAAAGCTACATCGGGCACATTCCGTCCGAGTGGCTTGCCGGCTGGCTCGAGACGGAGCGGTTTGTCGCCACGGCCGATCCGGCGCGACTGGCGGACGCCGACGCCATTCTCATTTGCGTTCCCACGCCGCTGTCCGACACGCGCGACCCCGACTTGAGCTACGTGATAGGCACCGTGCAAACCATCGCCCGCACGTTGCGCCGCGGCCAGTTGATCGTGCTGGAGAGCACCACGTATCCAGGCACGACGCGCGACGTCGTTCTGCCCGAGTTGCAGGCCTCCGGTCTGCGGGTCGGCGAAGATTACTTTCTCGCGTACAGCCCCGAGCGGGAGGACCCCGGCAACAAGCACTATTCCGCCGCCCGCATTCCGAAAGTGGTTGGCGGCTTCGACGAGGCCAGCCTTAGCGCTGCGGCGGCGCTTTATCGCTCGGTGGTGGTCGACGTGGTCCCTGTGAGCTCGTGCGAAGTGGCCGAGGCGTGCAAGATTCTCGAGAACACGTATCGAGCCGTTAACATTGCGCTGGTCAACGAGCTGAAGATGCTTTGCGACCGCATGTCGATGGACGTGTGGGAAGTCATCGACGCCGCGAAGTCAAAGCCATTTGGTTTTCAAGCCTTCTATCCGGGCCCGGGATTGGGAGGGCACTGCATCCCGATCGATCCGTTCTATCTGAGCTGGGTCGCGCGGAAGCACGGCACGTCGACCCGGTTCATCGAATTGGCGGGCGAAGTGAACTCGTACATGCCCGAGTATGTCATTCGACGCGTCGTCGAGGCGCTCAATCGCTCCGGAAAGGCCGTTCGCGGCAGCCGCATCGCACTGCTTGGCGTGGCCTACAAGCGGGACGTCGACGATCCCCGCGAAAGCCCCTCCTTCGTTCTGATGGAACGGCTGCTCGCCCTGGGCGCCTCGCTTACGTACAACGACCCTCACGTGCCCTCGCTTCCCACGATGCGTGCCCACGATCTGCCGGCCATGGACAGTCGCGAGTTGACGGCCGAATTCCTGGCCGAGCAGGATTGCGTGTTAATCGCTACTGACCATTCAGCGTACGATTACGACTTCATTGTCGCGCACGCACCGCTGGTGGTGGACACCCGCAACGCGACCAAGCAGGTGGCAGCCGGTCGCGAAAAAATCGTCAAGGCTTAGTCCTCTGTCGCGTCCTTTTGATTGGCCGCCTGGCGGTAGCCCCAGCCCTGGGGGGCGACAGGAACCGGTGGCTAGCGCCCTGCGGCTGACGTGCGCAACTCGCAGTTTTGGGTTGCACAGGGGCCGGGCGGCGAGCGACTGCCAATGGCCGCAACTCCGTCCGGCTGTTCTTCGGGTCGGTGCGCAGCTCCGGCCGCGAATTGGCCTTGGGCCTCCTCGGCCCTGCTCTCTAGTCGCCCGGCGCCGGCAGCCTCGCCCCCGGCTGAGGTATAATTGAATATCTGCCGCGTTCTGGCGGCAGTTTCACCGTCGGAATCGTTACGGCACGCCGTAAGCCGGCGCCGACGCGGCCACTGCATCGCCAGGTGCGCCGCCGGCATATCGCGGCTGTTCGGGCTGGCCACAGGCAATCGATGCGGAAATTTCTTGGGTATGTAGCGGCAGCCACCCTTGTCTCGTTCGGGTTATGGCGCCTGGGAATCGAATCGACGCCGGAACTTCGCGCGCTTATTGGCTTTCTGCTGTTCGCGGGCGGGTGGACGCTCGGATTGCGGATCGGCTCGGACTCGGGTCTGCGTCTGCTTCAGGACCTGTTGCGATTGAACAAAGTGCTTGCCGATCAGAACGCCGACCTGGCCGAGCAAAACCATCGCTTGCTGAAACGAGCGCTGTCCAACGAGTGACCGATGACTGCGCTAACGCCGGGCCCTGTTGGCTGATCCGCCCGCCAACATTCGCGCACCTCCAGCCAGCGCCGGACGCCGGGGCAAGGCTGCGTCAATCAATCCGGTCGCACCCGCGACCCTAGCCTGGCGATGCGGCATAGCCCCACCCCCAGCAGCAGCAAGGCCGCCGACGCCGGCTCCGGAATCGACGCCGCCGACGCCGCATTCGCGGCCGCGCTGGCCTCGCCTTGCCAGATCAGAAGATCGCCGCCGTCGACGTCGCCGTCCCGGTCAGCGTCGCCGTCGGCCGGCGACGCGAAATTGCTGCCGAAGTGGTCTTCCCACGCCGCCAGATCGGCCCCGTTGACAAGCTGATCGCCGTTGAAGTCCGCCAGGAGTTGCGCCGGATCGAATACCGTCACGTCATAGCTGAACATCCGCGCCGTGCCGCCGATGACGACGTTGCTCAGCGTTACCTCATATCGCGTATCCGCGGCCGGACGAGGCCAATTGGCCGTGTCGCTCAGGTTCTTGGGCCTCCATACCAGCGTGTTGTCTCCGAAGCCGCCGGCAAGCGGCTCGAGCGTAGCAGGAATCGTCGTTCCGTTTTCAGACATCGCTACCATGGCGTTGCTGAAATTCGCCCCCGGATAGGAGAACGACCAGCGGGAATAGGTGACCTGATACGGGACGAACCCCGCCGGCGGCCATGCCACGTAGGGGTCCCGCGTCGCCGGCCGAGGCATCACGAGCGTATCGTCCTTCACCCACAGCGCATTGGCGGGCAGATAGGGCGAAGCCCGCGGCACATCGCCGACGCCCATCTCGTCCACCGGTGGGTAGAGCAACAGCCGCCGATGCCCCGCCGCGTAATTCGGCCCCCCGCCGTCCTGCATGTAGAAGTTGATCGCCGTGGGGCCGCTGACGCCGAGCGCTAGATTCGACTTGCTGGCGGCCAGCGCACCGTCGCTCGTGTAACACATCCAGGTGGCAGGCGGGCTATGGTCGATGTCGGTATTAGCGCTCATCATCAGCGCCGCCTGCTGATCCATCGCGCTCCACTGAGCATTGAGCGACACCTCCGCCGGCACTCCGGCCATGGCGCGAAAATAGTTGATGCGGTCGAGTTCCGCTTGCTGGTAGGCCGGCGACGTAGTCCCCGCATCGCAGGCGGCATGATTACCGGTCCAACCGATATCTACGCCTTCCGACGGCAGATAGGCGCTTATGTAAAAAGCCCGCGCGGCCGCTCGGCTCGAGGGATCGACCTCAAGACCCTTGGCGACGCTAGCCCACCAACATACCGCCAGACCAGCCGCGACGCCGCACTGGCGGCCAACGGCCCGTAGGTGAAGTCCATGCATGAGGGTTCGTCCTTTTCACGCCCTGCGCCTCGCCCCGGCACAGAGGGCGTAAGCCCCTGACAACGGTTTGCGAAAGTCCGGCCCCCCCAGGCCATCCCTGCCGCCGCCCGCCGGCCCGATGCGCGCCAGCAAGTGTGCGCAGCCACGGCAGCGGCGTCCGACGGCGGAGATGACTACGGCCACACGGTCGCCCGCACCTTGCGCTAAGGTCCAATCACGCCCCGTTTGGCGCCTTACTTAGCGCGCCTGGCGGCCTCGATGGTCGAGCGCAACGGGAACTTGCCATCAAGCAAAATACATGCCGTCAGGTGCTCGGTGGCCTCGGCCTGCCGCCCGAGCTTCGCCAGGCTCATCCCCAGGCAATAGCGAATCCACGGGTCGTTAGGCTCGCGGCGAACCGCCTGGCTCAGAATCTCCACCGCCTTTTCCGGCTGGCCCGCATGCGACAATGCGCAGCCGTAAGTGCTCTGGAGCTCGGGCTGCGAGCCGCCAAGCTGCTGGGCCCGTTCCGCGAGTTCTAAGGCCCGCTCCGGCGTCTGCTGCGTCTGAACCAGGAGCATTGCCAGGTTATTGGTCGCCACCAGGTTGTTCTCATCCTGGGCGAGCACTTGCTCCAGCAGGCTGGCCGCGGTCTTGAAGTCGCCGGCCGTTTCCTCGAGTTGGGCCAGCGCGATCAGCGCTGAGACGAATTTGCCGTCCTGGCACAAGGGCCGCAGAATCTTTCGCGCGTCGTCCGGCCGCTGCAGGAGCATCAGGACCTGCGCCACGCGTGTTCGCAGGAGCGGGTCGCTCGGCTTGCGGGCGACGGCTGCCGCGTACCAGCGATAAGCGCCCGGATAGTCGCGGGCTTCTAAGTAGAAGTCCGCCAGGCGGGCCTCGGCCGGCGGGAGTTTCGACTGGTCGCCTTCAACCCGTTTCAAGCTGGTCAGGCAGCGGGGAATATCGCCGGAGCGGAAATCCTGCATCGCCAAATACATCCACCCCGCGGTCTGGTCGGGCGCGAGGCTGGTCGCCGCCTGGAAGTCTTCGCGGGCCCCTGCCATGTCGCCCGTCTCTTGTCGGAATCGGCCCCGCGTCAGTAGGACCATGGCCGACTTCGGGGCCAGTTCGTTCGCCTTGTCATACGCCGCTCGGGCGGTCTCGAGCTCGCGCCGGGCCATGGCCACCTGCCCAATGGCCAGATGCAGATGGGGATCGTTGGGACGCTTGTCGCGCACGGCTGCTAGCGCCTCTTCGGCCCCCGGCACATCGGAAGCTTCCAATAACTCGAACACGACCTCAATGTCGCCGACCGCCAGATCGGGATGCTTGGCCGCCGCCTGATCCCACAATCGCCGCGCCTGTTTGGGATGTTTCTGGCGATAGAGGGCCGTGCCCAAGTCATGCAGCGCTACGGGGTCGCCCCCAATCCGGGCAGTTTCTTCGCTGATCGCCCGCTCCAGATCTTCGGGCGTAGCGTCTGAAATATGAAACGCCGTGAGGTCCACGTAGATCGACGCACAGCATGTCGCGCTGATGCCGCCGGAGCATAAGGCGACGCCGACCCCGGCTGCCTTGATGCCTTGCCATACCGCGCGCAAAATCTTCCCGCTCATAGGAATCCTAGGAAAAGCTTGGGGGGGCGGAAATCAAATCGAGAAGGCCGTTTACATTTCAGAAAATAACAGGCGGCGGTGATGACTTCAACGATTTTCGCACGCCGGCGGGGCCGCGGCTTGCTGGGGTGTAGGGCGTCAGGACGCAGCGTCGGCTGGCAGCTCGCGGCTGGCGACTGGCGGCCGGAGTCGGTGGATCGACTTTGCGCGAGGCGGCTATCCGCACGCGAGAAAGTTACCCCCCGGGCAGTAACTGCCAATCCCCGGCGCTAGAGTATACGTCGCCCCCAAGCGTGGCTACCGGCGCCTTGTGTTGGCCGCCGGCGGGCCCGATGCGGCTCTGCTGCATGGATATCGACGGCGGGGCTTACGTCACAAAGCGTATTTTGCGGAAATCCACGGCTAGCCCGACCGAAAATGCTTGCTTCTGTACGTAAATGCAGGCAAACTCACCATCCTTGTCCCCTTTTATTGCACGCTCGTTACTCGATCGCTGCAGCATTGCGACTTGTGAGCTAAGCAAATGTTGCGCTGGCGCATCAACTCGCCGAGTAAATCGCCCTGGCTCGGGTCAGGCGGCGCGTGCGCACTGGCCGTCTTGTCGGCGCTCCTCGGCGTTCAGGACGCCAGGGGCAGCATTCTGCAGCAGAACGTGCTGGCAAGCCAAACCCTCCTGGATGCGCAGGGGGCGACTGCGTCGGTGGGCGCCGCTACCAGCGGCAGCCGCAGCAGCAGCGCCGCCCAGCGGCTGATACGGGATCACCAGCGCGAGCAATTGGAACTGCGTGCCGCCTTCGCCTCGCAATCGGGGCAGACGTCGAGTTCCACCAGTCGCGACTCATCCGGCCCCGGCAGCGCGCCGATGGCGTTGTTGCCGCAAGCCAAGTTGTTTCCGGCGGTCGTCTCGTGGCCAGTCGTTGTGGGGGGCATGGCGACCGTCCCGACCCCGCCGGTCAGCACCCTTCTGCGCCCGCCTCGCGGCTGAGCGAAGACTGGGCGCGTGCGCAGTCGGCGCACAGTTCTGGCCGCACGCTTCGCGGCAAAAATGGGCCGGCTGTTAACCCATCGTCGCGCGCACTCATGTCATCGATCGGTCCGTACAGATTTCAATGGGCATTCTCTGAATCTTCAGAAGGGATATCACAAAATGAACGTACGCGTTATTTGCTCAAGCCTGGCGCTGGCGCTGATGCTATCCGTGGCATCAACGGCTTCTGCCTCGCATTTCCGCGGCGCCGCCATGGTGCCCTCGGTCAATAGCTCAGGGTTGCTTACCGTTACGACGACGGCCTTCTGGCGTAAGGGGCAAGCCATTTTCGACGAATTCAACCCATTCGTGTCGGGAGCAAGCGGAATCCTGTCAGAAGTCACCGTGATTGACAGCAGCGACTCGCGCTACGACATCCAGGTGACGACCCAGACTTACCAACTCACTGGAGCCGGCGTCCACAGCATCACCAATACAGGTTGCTGTCGCGTGGCTACGGGCGGTCGAGGAAACTGGTCAGAAGGCAGTTGGACTATGGACTCGGCCATCTTATGGGATGGCAGCTCAGCCAACACTCCGATCGACTTCAACTTTGCGTCGGTTCAAAGCCAGGTTAGCCGACTTGGGGCTTATTCAGACAGCCTTCACGCCACGTCACCGGCAGGTCTGACCCTCACTTATAACCAAGCCTTGAATCTCAGCATCAATTCTCAACCAACGCCCAGCTTCTCGGTGAACACGACCTCCGGCGCGCTATCGATTCCGGCTGGCGAGACGCCGTTGATTACTGACAATACGACGCTGAGCGGTCAGAATGTTGGCGCGGATGCCGCCTTCAGCGGCAACATCCTGGCCAGCGACGGCAGCTTCGTAGAATTCGATTGGATGTTTGACGGCGTTGACTCAGCCGTGAATAACGCCCCGGACGTGGGCAATGGCAGCGATTCGGGCATCGTCGGTACGCTGTTCAATTTCCTCTTCCCGATTACCGACGATACTGACACGTTTCCCGGCGGCGGCCTGACGTTCGATCTAGGGTTCTCTGCCATCCTCGGCCCAGTCCCGGCCATCGCGCCGATCTTCAACGCCGCCACGGGCGCGTTCTCCTGGGATAGCGCCGGTTCGGCCCTCGGTACCTACATCTTCCAGGTCCGCGGACGCGACTCCGGCAACCTCACCGACGTCGGCAGCTTTACCGTCGACTTGATTCGGGTCCGCCCGCCCAATGGCGTCGTTCCTGAACCGATGTCGATCCTCGTCCACGGCGGCCTCGCAGCCAGTGGCTTCCTGGCCCTGGCCGTAAGCCGTCGGCGTGCGAAGGCCAAGCCGTAGGCTTGATTTGTATCGACCGTCGGCGCTCGCCATCACGGCGACGCGACGACGGCGCCATCGTAAGGGCCAGAAGCCCTGAGCGACCTAGGCCGCTCAGGGCTTCAGCCATTTCCATCAGCCGCCATCGCGCCAGCCCCCGGTACCTGTCGCTCCATCAGCCGCGCGCTAACTCCCCCTCTTCCAAGCACAAACCGGACGCTAGCGCGTTGGCGGCTAATTCGACAAATCAGGCCTTAACACACGACTAGGCTGGCTCCGCCATGGGGGCTGGCATCCAGCTTGAGGGAAGCTGCAACACGACCTCGCTCGCGTCGGCCATGTGAATATACTGCTGGGCCAACATCTCAAAATATCGGCGGTCGGCCGTATCCATAGGCCGCGAGCGGGCGACCTGCGGCGGCAGGGTCTCGCCGATGAACTTCTTCCACAGTACTGGGTGCGCCCGCTCGCCGCCCGCCAGATCGAGTTGCAGCGCGACCGCAGGGTTGCCGTTAACCGCCGGGTAATCTCGATTCCCTCCCACCTGTTCAAAGCCCATCGCGCGGCAATACATCCGGGCGTGGCGGGGGTGGACGGCAATCAGCAACTGGTCGACCCCCTCGGCGTGCGCCATCTGCACCATCAGCCGGCTCAGTTCGCAAAACAGCCCGAAGAAGCGTGCCGGCTCTTCGCGGCGATCGGCCAGCGAAGAGACCTCGGCCAGCCGCAAGCCAGCCTGCCGGCGCTCGCGGACGACTTCAGGATAGATCTGCTCCAAGGGTAAACCCAACTCTCCGTCGCGGACCAGGCTGAGCGTGCTAATCGTCTCGCCCCGGAGCTGTGCGATGATCACGTCCGTCGATTCCAGCAAATGATAAGGCGTGATCCGCATGCCCGTCGGATTGGGCCGGCAGAGCTTCGCCCGCAGATACGAACGATAGATCAAGCCGAAGGCGCCTTCTCGTTCGCGGCGGTTGGCCGCGACCTTGATCATGACGTCGGGGCACAGCGTGGATCTAATTGCTGATGCAGGCAGTTCGGCAACACTCATGGTTGATGGCCTAAGCTGTGGGGCGGCTTGCACGCCTGAGGGCCGCAGGCAACGGAAGCAGCCGATTGGGCAACGAAAAGCCGGGAGCGTCCTAAAGCCCTGTAGGGTGCACGGGATCACAACGCGACGGGGGCCTCAGTAAGGCTGCGCCGGGCCTAATCGGGCGCCGTCGGTGAAACGCCGCGACGCACGCCTCGCCCGGTGCGCTGCTGGTGCGGCCAGTCGATCGCTTTCCGCGCCGCCAGCCGACTGGGCCTTCCGCTTTTGCGTTCGTAACAGGTCGAGTTGAGAAGTAAACGTGAAGAGTATCCATGCAACTAGTAGGTTGCAGCCGGGGCGGCGTCAAATGCCTGCCGTGTCCTCGGTCAGGTGGCGCCGGATGCACCGAAAACGCAGGTAGTGCTTCGTCACGCTTTGGTTTTAGGACTCGCCGTACGCCGCTAGCCCACGGTTGAGGCGGCAAAAACCGCGGGCTAGCGCCCCGCGGCTGATCGACGCCGCGTAACTCTTAGCTGTGACACCGCAGCAGAGTCCCCCGCAAGGCCGAGGCCCGGCCGAGGGCCGGGGACGCCAATTATTCCGCCCGTCCCAATAAGCCCGTCGCGTGCCGCAGCCGCAGACGGGCGAGCGATACGTCGTAGCTGGCGTTGTAGTAGTCGCTCGCGGCGCGGGTCCGCAGCGACTGCGCTTCCAGCACGTCGGAGCTGACGGCGACGCCCTGCGCGTAGCGGCACTGCACGACACGCAGGTTCTCTTCGGCGTGCGTCACCGCCTGAGCGGCGGCCTGAAGCCGCGCCGCAGCCTCGAACTGTGCGGTCCATTGAGTCATGACGCCCAGCGCGATTTGCGACTTGAGATCATCCAACTGTCGTCCCAAGCTCGACGCCCGAGCTTCCTCTGCGGCGGCAGCCCGCCGACTGCGCCCCCCGTCGTAAACGTTCCAATCCACCACCACGGCCGCAGAGGTAATGCCCTGGGGCGTCTGATAACGATTCTCCTCGAAGTCATGACGACCGGTCGCCATGACATGCGGGCGAGCCGCCACGCGCAGTCGCTCTGCCTCGCAGAGGCACGCCTGAACGGAGGCCTGCAATTCGGCCACATCGGGCCGCTCGTGCAGAGCGATCTCCTGCAATTGCTCCTGCGTTTGCCCCAGCGCCGGAGGCTGCGACTCCTCGAGCTCCACCGGCGCTGTGAGGGGTCGGCTGAGGAGCCGGTTATAAACCCCGCGGGCCGTCTGCAGCTCGTACTGCCGCCGAACCTGATCGTACCGTGCTGCGGCCGTCGCGACTTGAGCCGCCAAGAGCTCGTTCTTTGGCGTTTGCTGAGCCGTAAAGTGGCGGTGCACTTCGGCCTCGTGAGACGCCAGGCTTTGCAGGTTTTGGTCGGCGACGGCCAGTTCGCGCTGGGCTCGCAATACGGCCAAGTAGGCTTCCGCCACGGCCAGCAGCAAGTCCAACCGCGACGTCGCCGTCGCACAGGTTGCGGCGTTCAACCGCGATTCGGCAGCGCGGATGCCGCTTCGTATCGCGCCGCCGGCGTACAGCGGCGCCGTCACAATGGCGGCTGCGCCCGCGGCTTCTCGCTGGGCATAGGGGGCGACGAACGTCTGGCCCGGCGCCAGCGGATTATCGAAGCGGAAGTTGCGCTCGTCGCTGCGGACGGTATACGATCCGCGGAGCCCGGCGTCGGGCAAGCGGCTAGCTTGCGCCGCTGCCAGGTCCTCGGCCGCGGCGGTCTGCTGCCAGCGTGAGGCGTCAAGCTGGGGACTGGCGGCCAGCGCCTGGCTCCAGGCGGTCGCCAGCGACTCCGCCGCATGGCACTGCGCCGCCAGGCGGCCGCCGACCAGCAGAACGGCAAGTAGCAAGACGCGGTTCATCGTCCTCCGACGGCCTTCGACTTCGCTGTCACGACCCTCCGTCGGAGCCTAACAGCACACGCTCTTCTTCGGCCGCGAGCTTCTCCGGCGGTAACCGCCGCCGTTGCCGCCGCTAGGGTTGATCGCAATCGCTAGACTTTTCCAAACGCGGCCGGACCAGTTCAGGCGGCAGAAGTGCCCTCCTTGGGGCCTTGCGCAGAACGATCGTGGAAATGCCGCACCCAGGCGGCGCCCGAGGCAGCGCCGGAGCCTAAAGAAGCAATGCCGGGGGCCAGGGCGAGTCTAAACAGCAGGCGCCTTCTGGGAGTAACTCATACGGGAAGCCGACCCCTCTGCTGAGGGGGTGTTTGGCTTGACATCACCCCCTATTATTTGCCATCGTTGGGTCTTACCAACTGGCCGCATCCTAACCATCTTCCGATTGTGTTTGATGGCGGGTGGCGGCCGGGAGGGGACTTCTCGTGCGACGCCTCGGCTGGTCAGTTTACTGCCGCCGAGCGGTCAGCCGTTCGATACCTATTGGCGGCTGCTGACGTTCCAGACGAAGATTGAGCGCCATCGCGCCCCAGCTACGTCTTGAGCCGGCGGCAACCACCCTTTGATATAGCTCAAACATAGCGAGGTGCTGCGGAATATGAGCGGACGGATTCCGAATCGTCATAATCACCGGGCAAAGAAGCTCAGTTTCGAGACCTTGGAAGAGCGGCAGGTATTGTCTGCGGCAACTATCAGCGTTGCCCCGGAACCGCTGGCATCGGCCGCCGTGTTGGAAGTCGTGGCGCCGAGCCCCACGGCCTGGCTTGTGGAGGAGATCGATATTCCGACGCTGCCATGGCAGCGGTTCAACGAATTAACGCCGGCGCAGATTCCCCTGCTGACGCCGCTGCAGATCGCATCGATTCCGAATGTCGGCGCGTTCAGCACGATTTCCGCCGAATGCCGCGCCGCCTTGACGCCGCTGCAGGTTCAATCGCTGCAAGTGGCGACGGTGCGTCTGACGCTGCTAACGCCGCAGCAAATCAATTGGTTGACCGTTCCGCAGATCCAATCGATCTTCTACTACGACTTCAAGTATTTGTCAGCGAGCCAGGTTCCCTCCCTCACGACGGGGCAAATAAGCAGCGTCGCCCACGACTATACGTTTCGGGGCGAGTTCAATGACGATCAGCGCGATGCGCTGACCCAAGCGCAGATCCAAGCGATCGCCGTCAACGCCGACAAGGTGCGCATCGACTGGATGTCGGCTCAGCAGGTTGCGTGGCTGAAGACAAGCCAAATTCAAGCGGTGATTGCATCGGATTTTCATGTTCTCGCAGCGAGCCAGATTCCAACGCTCACGCCGGCGCAAATCGCGACGGTCGCCAATGATTTTACGTACCGGGTGCAGTTCTCGCTGGCCCAGCGCGCCGCGCTCTCCAGGCCGCAGGTCCAGGCGCTACAGGTCGGTCAAACCCGCATCGACTGGCTGAGCGATACCCAGGCGGCCTGGCTGACGGTCGCCCAGATTCAGCAGGTGCTTCCAGCGGAATTTTATGTCCTGAATTCCAGCCAAACGCCTTCGCTCACAATGAGCCAGATCCAACAGGTAGGCGACGTCTACACGTTCGAAATTTGGGGCGAGGCTGCGCGCCACGCGCTCACTCAGTCGCAAGTTCAGGCGCTGCGCGTCCATCTGATACAGCTCGATCAGCTTTCGCCCACGCAAGTCGGCTGGCTGACGCCCGCTCAGGTGCAGACCGTGCTTGCGCGGGACTACTGGTATTTGCCCCCCAGCCAGGTGCCGCACCTGAGCATTGCGCAAATCGCCGCCATTCCCGATCCGGGATTGTTCATGAACTGGACGCCCACGGCCCTGGCAGCCCTCACCGCGCCGCAAGTCCAAGCGCTAAGCTTGCCGGGCGTCCGCATCGACATTCTCACGCCTCTACAGCGGTCTTATCTCACGCTCTCGCAAATCCACAAGCTACCCGTCGGCGATTTCTATTTGCTCAACCCGAATCAGATCCCGCTTCTAAGCGCAGCTCAGATCGACTCGATTACCGGTCCGGCGCACATGAGCATGTGGACGCCTGAGCACCGCAGTGCACTGACGGTCGCCCAGGTGCAGTCGATGCACGTCGGGCAAATCGGATTGGCCAACTTCAGCGACCTGCAAGTCAGTTGGCTTACGACGGCTCAAATTCAATCCCTGTCGGTTCTCGACCTGCCGCGCCTCGCGCCGGAGCAAATACCGCTGATTTCGCCGGCGCAATTCGCGCAGATGCCCAACATGTTCGTGCTCAGCGGCTTTTCCGACGAGGTGCGCAGCAAGCTGACCAGGGAACAATTAATGGCGTTGCCGTTCGACGTGCTGTCGACCTACATGAGCGTCGAAGTGACGCAATTTCCGCCTACCGGAATGACGGGGCATCCCATCGCGACCGACGTGTTCAATCTCGCCCGCACTGAGGACGCCACTCATGTGACCGTGGCCAGCGGCGACTGGTCGAATCCTGCCATCTGGCGGGACCGCGTCGTGCCGGGCGCCGGCGCCCGCGTGGCGATCGTCGCCGGCCATACGGTCCGGTTTGACGCCGTCATGACCCAGGCCATCAAGACGCTGCGCATCGACGGAACCTTGTCGTTCGCCGCCGACCGCGACACGACGCTACGGGTCGACACGATCGTCGTGTATGCGACAGGGAAGCTCCACATTGGCGTCGACGGCGCCCCGATTCAAAGCAACGTCACCGCGCGGGTGATTGTTCCCAACACCGGCCCGATCGATACCGCGTGGGATCCCAACCTCCTTAGCCGCGGCCTCTTGAGCCGCGGTCAGGTCCGCATGGTGGGCCGGACCGTGACGCCCTACGCGACGCTGGTCGCCGATCCCCTGGCCGGCGATAGAACGCTTCAGCTAACCGCAGCGCCGACCGGCTGGCGCGTCGGCGACGAATTGCAGATCGCCGGCGTAAACCCCGTTGCCAGCGATTTCGGCTCCGAACGGGTCCGCATCGCGGCGATCAACGGCGTTACCGTTACGCTCGACCGGGCGCTTAGCTACAATCACGACGCACCCGACGGCTACGGCTTCAGCATCCAGGTAGCCAACCTGAACCGCAACATCCAGTTTCTCGCCGAAGACTCCTCAGTCATCGCGCAGCGCCCGCACATCATGTTCTTCGGCAGCGCCGACGTTAAGGTCGAAAACGTGCTAATCGACGGCTACGGGCGCACGGACAAAAGCGAGCCGATTAACGACCCGATCGTCGTCGGCGGCGTGCTGCAACCGGGAACCGGAACCAACGCCCGCGCCCGCTATCCGTTGCACTTCCACCATACGGGAGTCGATCCGGCCGTGGCGCCGGGCATCGTGCGCGGCAACGTGGTGTTAGGCGGCCCGGGCTGGGGTTACGTCAACCATCAGAGCAACGTCGTCATGGAAGACAACGTCGCCATCGGCGTCGTAGGGGCGAGTTTTACGAGCGAGGATGGAAACGAAATCGGCGCCATGCGCCGCAACCTTACTATGAACACCGTCGGCTCCGGCGATTTCATCCTGTCGCGAAAGGCCATTCACGATTGGGGCCACGGCGGCCACGGTTTCTGGCTCCAAGGCCCGGGCGTGGAAGTCGTCGACAATATCGTTTCCGGCGCCCAAGGCGGCGCCTTCGCGTACATGACGGCGTCGTCGATGGCCTTGTTCGAATCGGTCAATCTGGTCGATCCGTCGATCGCCGTCGGGCACGAGGCTATTCCCGTCGGCGTTCCTCCGCTGAGGAGCTTCCGCGGCAACACGGCGTACGCCTCCAATATCGGACTTGAAATCTGGTTCCACCGAACGAATCTCAACGACGGCAACACGGTGATCGAAGACTTCACGTCGTGGAACACCGAAATGTTCGGCATCCAGATTCAATACGCCGGGCACATCACGATCCGCAACTCAACGCTTGTCGGTCGCCTCGACGCGGTGTCGGGATACGGCATCGTCACTAATCGGCTCACCCACGACGTCACGCTCCAGAACGTCATTGTCAAGGGATTTGGCGTTGGCATGTACGTTGCGCCGCGGCGGGCGACCGTCGTCGACGGCGGGCAATTCGCGAACGTCCAGAACTTCGTCATCGCCAAGGGGCACGATACGCTCCGGTCGGTGCTCATCACCGCCTCGGTCAAATTCGTGCCGCTCACTGCCGCGCAAATAAACGGGCGGCCCACCTGGAACGTGGCGGTTAATGAAGCGCTGGCGATGAAGGACAATCTCGACCGTCGGATCAGCTCGTTTTTCGACCAGGATGACATTCGCGTCGAGCGGAGCGACGGGTCCGTGCTGCGGTTTTATTTCGCGGAACAGGCCGCCAGCGCCATCCCGTTCGTCACAGCGTCGACGGCGCCTGCATTCCCGGTGGAGTACGTCGGCAAGACGAACGCTCAGCTCCAGCAGAACTACGGGGTGTGGTACAACGGCGGCAATCTGCCGGCCGGAACATTCACCCCCGCAGGAATGGTCGGCCTGGCTACCGTCAGCAGCGGTACGCACGACGCCGATTTCAATAGCGACGGCGCGGCGGACGGGACCGACTTCTTAACCTGGCAGCGCGGCTTTGCGACGCCCAATGCCGTCAAGAGCAAAGGCGACGCCGACGGCGACGCCGACGTGGACGGCGGCGATCTGGCTGTGTGGTGGTCGTCGTTCGGCGCAAGCGCCATAGCCGCGGCAAGCGGCTCCAAGTTTGCGGCGGCGAATCTGTCCTACCAGGACAACCGCAACGCGGCGCTGTCGCCGGAATTGATCGATGCGGCAATGGCTTACGAACAAATGACCGCCGGCCAGAAGGCCAGCGACTTGAAGCGCCGGCCATTCTACCGGCCGCTGTGAAGTATGGGCGTCGAGCGCCCAGGCGGACGGCGCGGCAAGGCCGACCCCTCAATTTCGCTAAGCTGCGGACAGCGGCGCGTCGACGCCGCGGCCGGCGACGGCCAGATCGACTGCGGCCAACACCTGTTCCACGCTCAGACCGCGCATGCAACGGTGATGAACCAGCGGACAGGTGCGGCTCATGCACGGCTGACAATCGAGGCCCAGCGATACGCAGACTTCGTGCGGCGCTCCCGTTTGAGTTAACGTCACGCTGGTGGGGCCGAACAGCGTCACCGTCGGCACGCCGAACGCAACGCCGAAGAATCGCGGACCGCTGTCGGTCGTTACCAGCGCCGCAGCGCGGCGAATGACCGCCTTGGTCAGCCCGATCGGCAACGCCGGCTCGTCCGCCAAGCTCTTTATGCGGGGATGGTCCAGTCGCTCAACAATGTCGCGGACTGCCCCGCGCTCGGCAGGCCCGCAGTTGAATAGGACGTGCAGGCGTCGCTCTTCAGCGAGCTGCAGAGCAAGTTGAGCGAAATTTTGGGAAGGCCAGTCTTTGGCGGCGCCATACGCGCCGCCAGTGTTGAGGACCGCCACGCTGCCGTCCGTCGGCAAGGCTAAGCGCCGCCAGACCGCATTGGCGGCGCGCTCGTCTTCGGCGGTAGTCGCCAATTGCAGCGTCGGCGCCTGCGGCGCGGCGCCGGCAGCCTGAGCCAAATGCAGGTAACTGCTGATCGTCGGCAGCGTCATTCGCTTGCCGTTCTGCCGCGGGGCGTAGACGTGCGTGGTCAGTAGCGGGCGCCGCAGATTCCCCACCATGCCGACCCGTTCTGGGGCGCCGCTGCGGAAGGCCATCCACGCGGTCCGCAGCGAGTTGGTCAGTAATACGACTCGATCGAACTTATTGGCCCGTAGCCGTTGCAGCACCCTCGGCCAATTCAACGACGGCAGATCGAATGACTGAGCTTGCGATGCGCGCAGACTGCCGCCCTTGACGTACAGAATTTCCTCGTCGAACCAGTCGGCCCCGGCGAGCACCTCGGCTACGTACGGCCGCATGATGCCGACCATCGACCCGGCGCCGGCCAACTCGCGCAGCGCCCGCAGCGCCGGCGTCGCCATGACGACGTCGCCAATCCAATTCGGCAGGAATACTCCTAAGCGCATGGACAAGCCGATAAGGCAAACCAGTGGTGAGGCTAGCTGATTGGGCCCGGTTATAGCTTGCGCAGTGCGAATCAACAATCGGAGAGTGATGCTAGCAACTTGCGGCTCCGACGGCGGATGCTATTTCGCAATCAACTGGGCAAGCCAGCCCGCCGCCAGGATGACCGCATATACGCATCCGCCCAGCAGTAGCAGCAGTGCGGCGACGATCGTCCATACGAACCACCGATCGTTGCGGCGTAGCCGCCGCGCCTCCAGCGGCGTCGCGGCAAGATGCCGCCGCAAGAGTCCGACGTGACGCTGGTTCGATTTGAAGTAGACGTCGAACAGGTCCCCCGCTATAGGAATGGCGCCGACGATCAGATCCACTGCGATATTGATCCCCATTCGCAACAGCGTGACCCGCGACGCGCCCGCCCGATGTGCCGCAACGAGAATGTAAAGGGAGGCCAACGAAGCGAGCGTGTCGCCTGCGCCGGGCAACAGACCCGCGAGCGCGTCGACGCCGAAACGGATCTTGGTCCCCGGCAGCGTAAATACGCTGTCCAGCCAGCGCGCCAAGATCTCAACATCCGCGGCGTCGCCAGTCGGCCGCGTTTGTCGCCACGGCAGCCGCCCTGCATAAACCGATCGTGCCATAGGGTTCGTTCCTCCGGGAGGCTTTCGCGTTCGCTGTGATCTTTACGGGACGCACGCGAATTTGGCGCCAGTAGGGCAGGGCAGGGCGGTGCGTTTGGCCTCGTGGCGCCTCGGCGAAGCGCGGCTACCTCCTCTCTTTTCTCCCTGGAAATTGGCCGCGCGCCATTCTATGTTCAGGGCACCGCCGGCGCCTTCCCTCCCGCCGCTGCCCAGCGGCCGCGGCGGGCCAGCGCCGCCTGCGCCGCCGTGTCGCTGACCGCCCGAATTCTGTCGCTCAAAATCGCGCCTGACAGGAGCTGACGTTCCGCAAAGCACCTATGCGCACACACCGACCCAGTCCAGCACTCCAAGCAACGTCGGACGCAGCCATTTGCCTGTCGCTGCTGCTGCCGACAGGCAACGCCGCGGCCGATTGGCCGCGCTTCCGCGGCGACAACGGCAGTGGCGTGAGCCAGGAAGCCGATGCGCTGCCAACCCAGTGGAGCGAGGCCAAAAACCTTCGCTGGACCGCCGAGCTTCCCGGCGCCGGCAATTCCAGCCCGATCGTCGTCAGCGGTCGCGTGATCGTCACCTGCTGGAGCGGCAAGAATCCGCCCGCTGACCTGAAACGACATCTCGTCTGCTTCGATTCCAAAACCGGGCAACAACTTTGGGTGAAGGAGGTGGCTCCCGCCGCGCCCGACGAACCCTATCGAGGGATGTTCACGGAAAACGGCTACGCCTCGCACACGCCAGCTTCCGACGGGGAGCGTATTTTTGCCTTTTTCGGACTCAGCGGCGTCATGGCCTTCGATCTGGCGGGCAACGAGCTTTGGACGGCGAAGGTCGGCGCAGGCGTCGACCCTAACCAGTGGGGCACCGCCTCCAGCCCGATCCTCTATAACGACTTGGTAATCGTCACCGCCGCCGCGGAAAGCACATCGCTGGTCGCCCTTCGTAAAGACGACGGCAAGGAGGTCTGGCGGCAAGAGGGCGAAGGGCTCTCTGGGTGCTGGGGTACGCCGGTGCTCGTCGACGCGGCGGGACGGCAGGAACTGGCGATCTTCGTGCCCGGCGAGCTCTGGGGCTTGAATCCCGACAACGGCAAGCTTCGCTGGTACGCCCTCGGTCCGCGGTCGCGGACCGTATGCAATAGCGCGGCGGCCCACGACGGCATCGTCTATGCCATCGGCGGGCGCGACGGCGGTTCGATGGCGGTCCGCGCGGGCGGCAAAGGCGATGTCACCAATTCACAAATCGTGTGGGACAGTGCCTATCGCGGCGGCATCAGCACGGCGGTCGTCGATGGCGGACTCATCTATAACGTCAATGGC